>CAYZEE010000147.1:0-1526 GCA_964477485.1 uncultured Gammaproteobacteria bacterium | reverse complement strand
GATTGGTTTTAATTTTCATATCAATGTACATCTCTTTTTTCATTTTATCAGAAATAAGACATTTCCAATTTTATGATTATTTTTCAAGTCTAAAAAAATCTGATAATTCATAGAGAGTTAATAACTGCTATAATTAATATATGGATAAAAACGAACAACTGTTAAAACTACTTGAGGAAAAAATTAAATATATTGACGAGCTTTTGAAAAATCCTGAAGAAGAAACAATAAGACAATGGAAGGTTGAAGTTTTAATGGTTTTGGATAATTTGATTGATCAAAATTCGAAATATTATCAAAGCTTCGAAAAACTTAGATATTCTCCTTCTATTATTGTCGGCGGAGATATAGAAGGAAATAAAGAAAGACATAAAGAAGCAATGTTTAGGGATTTACCTCAAGCTAAAAGTATTTTGAATGGCATAGTTTTTGGTAGTAAAAATAAACTTATTTCACCATGATAGAAGTTGACGAAATTAGAGAAGCTGTTCTCAAATTTCTATATGATTACAGCAAAAAAAGAGGAGACTGGGTCGCCTTACACTATGCCTGCATGGAAGTTAAAAAACTGATCGATGGACTGGATCGTAAAGATGTATTGAGAGAAATTTATTATTTAATCGACGAAGGCTACATTAAAAAAAGAACGGAAACAACAAAAGGGATCTTAGCTGGTGGTTCCTATAAGACGGAACAAATAAGAATATCAAGTACCGGTATTCAAAGGTTTGAAAAAACTAAGTTTACGAAACAGCGTAGATTTTCTTCAATTAGCCTCGAGGGGGACAATAATGTCGTTGTTTTTGGCGATAATCTTGGTAGTATCACCCAAACAAAAGGTAGTTCAATAGAAGAATTAAATAAGCTAATCGAAGCCACAAAACAGTCTTCTTTATCTGAAGAAGAAAAGATGAACCTCATAGGAGATATAGAAACTATTAAAAGTCAGCTTATTAAACCGAACCCGATTAAAGCCGTCATTCAGTCAGCTTGGTTATCGATCAGTGCCGCAGCAACTTTTTCCGGTGCTCATGATTTTATAGTAAAAATACAGCACTTTTTATCAGGATGGATAGCAAAATAATGAAAAATAATAAATATGTCTGAAAATAAAATTATTCCAACAAAATATCTACATGAAGGCAGTACCGAGCAACCATATCAAGTATTAGGTCTTTTTCAAGGTATTATAGATCCGAATAATATTGCGGGACAAGTCCAAGAATTAGGAATTGCTCTTGGGGTTGCTGGTTATGAAGAAACAGGAAAAGTAAGCGGTGAGCAAATAAAGCTAATTCAAATTACAGAAGGTCAACAACAAATACTTGGATTTATTAAATTAGGTCAGTTTGAAATACCAGATGTAATAGTAGGTTATAAACAATTAAAAGCTGGTAGTTATCCAGCTGGTCAGTTGTGGTGGCGACCGCCAGAAAATTTTCAGGTGCATTTTAGTTTGTCTCAAAAAAGAGTATAAACAACCCACGAGCTTACGCTCGGGGTTTTGAGGGGAGGTCAAGCGAAGC
>CAYZEE010000146.1:0-1561 GCA_964477485.1 uncultured Gammaproteobacteria bacterium | reverse complement strand
CCTCTTTCTCGAGGAAGCGGACAACAATATCGCTTTTCCGGCACTTCCTGTTTCTTATGATGGAAATGGTATGATCAAATGTCTGCTGCATGTTAAATAATCCTGCATCCCTACTGTTCTATTTTAAATATTCAACAAGATGTTCTGTATAATAAATTCCGGTCAGAATAAATATGGAAGCTATTCCATATCTTAACCACCTCTCAATTTGTTGCACTGTTTTGAACGCTTTCCCAACGGTTTGCATACTAAAGGCTATAAGAAAAGCGAAAACCACTACTGGTAATCCAGTACCCAGAGCAAATAAAGGGGGCAAAAGCAATCCTCCTGAAGACTTCAGTACCAACGGAACAAAGATGCCGAAAAATAATACACCGCTGTACGGACAGAATGCAAAAGCAAACACTATGCCTAAGGCAAGCGCACCGGAATATCCTTTACTTGCCAGCCATAATTTTATTTTTTCTATTGTTGGACTGCTGTATTTAAGATTGATTTTTATTACTCCGAACATGACAAGACCGATCAAAATTAAAACCGGGCCCAGTATCTTATCGCCCCAGCCTTGAAAGAGCCTGGAGATTTGAAAAGACGAAATCCCAAAATAAATCAGAGTCGCAAGCAGAGTATACGTTATGCCCCGCCCTAACGTATAAAAAAGACCCGATAAAACAACTTGACTGGGTACTTTTATCGATTTGGAAAGATAGGCTACAGCGGTAATATTCGTGGCTAAAGGACAGGGACTCAAGGAAGTGAGTAAACCCAAAAGAAAGGCAGTAAGTATTGGAATGTTATACGTATCAATTAGAGAATTGATAAAATCCATTGTTTTATTTTCCTAATAGGGCATTGAGCCTGTTTTGGAAATAATGAATAAACTGATTTTCATTTGAAACCAATCTCCAGACTGTTAAATCCTCTTCAATATTATCGTGACCATTTCTCGTAGTATTGATAAAAAGAGATGAGCCCCGGGCACGGTATTTTATGACAATATCTCTATTTTCCGGTAGATTTCCATTTACGTCTTTATAGACAATTTTGCCATGCGCATAATCTTCTGGAAACTCGGTCTTGATTGTTTCCAACGCGTATTTACCGACCTTTATGCACGCCGGGCATTGGTAAGTCCCGTGAAAATGAACAACTTCTATTTTTTCTGCCGGCTGTATCTGACCTTTGTTTTGATTTTCTGAAGTCTGAACGCCGTAGTTCTGTCCTTGTATTTGTTTGTTACTGTTTCTTGAAACAAAAAATAAAAAGCCAAGAACGCCTATGCCAATCAAGATCATAATAATTGTTTTTTTCATGTTCTTATCTCCCAACATTTATAGAAGATTTTGAATCGTCCCTTTGATTATTTTTACATCCGGCAAGAATCCGGTAAGAACCGGCTGTCCGTTTACTGCTAAAACCGGGGTTTGCAGAACACCCATCTCGATTATTTTTTGAATATCGGTAATGTATTCGACTTCTGTCATGAGTTGTAATTCTTCCACTGCCTGCATTGTTAATTTGTATAATCTTTTACATAACGGGCAATCCGCTCCCAGAACTT
>CAYZEE010000145.1:0-1574 GCA_964477485.1 uncultured Gammaproteobacteria bacterium | reverse complement strand
TACCCGCGTCATCTCTTACTCCAATTTCTCCACCAGTGGTTCTAATTATTGAATTATGTTCGTTTATTATAAATTTTTTCATCTCTAAGACTCCCCCCTGTGAAACTCTTTTTCTTGCTTTGTTCCAGTAGGGGCTATGACATTTTGGGCAGTTTTTTGGAGGTGTTCCTTTTTTTCTACCTCTCCAATCATGATAACATCTTAAACACAAAAAAGTGTTATTATTTTTAATCATATGATTATAAATAGTAACATAATTTAAAAAATGTTTTGTTTAAGATATTCTTATTATTTTAATTAAAATCGTAAAAAAATAGATTTTTATTTTTAATATTAAATAGTTATGATTATATTGAGCAAAACGATACATTTAAATAAAAGTTCTTCCTATTACTTAGTGATGTTATTATGGAAGATAAGAGAGAAAAATTCAAAAGGTTAGCTACTAAACGCACAAATGAAATTTTAAAACGGTTAAAAATTCTCGGAAATTGCGCTAATAAATACGCTTATGAGTATAATCAAGACGATATTAAGAAAATTTTCGATGCTATTGAAGAAAGCTTGACTAAAATTAAGAATAGATTTCATTCAGAATCTTCTCAAGAAGTTGAAGAATTCAAACTTTAGGTGAAAAAAGTGTCCAAAGTTTCAATTTTATTGGAGTCAATTACGAACGGTTTTATATGGGTTTTAATTTTAGGAACTATTGGTGATGCTCTACTATTTTTTGGTATATATTCTAGTTCATTTATTATATCACAGTTAAATGGTCTTGGAATATGAGTGAGAATATATAAATTAAGTGAAATTTATGGTGTGATTGCATTTGTTTGACTGTTTCGTTTACATTGATGAGAGTGGAGATTTAGGAAAGTATGGCACTAGTTTTTTTATAGTTGCCGCGTTAGAGGTAGCAGAAGAGGTTCATTTAGGTAGAATTGTTAAAAAAGCTAGGAAAAAAATGGGTAAAAAACTTAAAGAATTTAATGAGCTTAAAGCAGTTAAGACCAACCCTGAACTTAGGCGTTTTATTCTTAATAGTATTGCAAAGCTTGATTGTAAAATTTTTATACTTGCTGTTGAAAAGAAAATTGTTGAACCAAATTTAATGAGGGAACAAAGTAAACTTTATAATTGGGTTTGCGGGTTGTTTTATAAGCATATTACAGGCTCAAATGTTAATTTGGTAATTGATAAAAAGTATAATAATTTGTTTCAGCGCAGGGAATTAGAAGAACACTTAAAAATAAAGTTTTCACAAAATAATAAAAAAGTTTCAGTTAAGCAACTTGAATCACAAACTTCTCCTCAACTTCAAGCCGTAGATTTTATTGCATGGGCTGCAAACCGTAAATTCTCACATGGAGATGAATCATATTATAAGTTAATAGAAGGAAAAATTGTAAATAAAGGTAAAGAAAAATTATGGGATAAATAAAAATAATAGAAGTGGTACCGCGAGGACATATTAATGTACACCATCCGGAGTACTCGACCGCGCGGGCTTACCCACAATATATCTTGTTAAAGAAATAGTATTAAAGCGTTTCGTTTTCTGTTTAAATACAAAT
>CAYZEE010000144.1:0-1578 GCA_964477485.1 uncultured Gammaproteobacteria bacterium | reverse complement strand
GAAAAGCGATATAATTGAAAAATAAGAAAGGAATAATCCTCCCACAAGTGCTATTATGAGCTTGTAACTCTTTGCCAGTTTCGATAAAAACAAAAATATATTTCTGAATAATCGTATCAGCCCTTTTATATTAAACACAAGGAGTAATGCTAAGCCAACTATTATCATAAAAGGGGGTATTAGATCATGAAGACCTAATACTTGATATGTTAATCCACCGTTTATGATAAAAATTGAAGATAAAAAGTAATAAGGGTGTATTGAATTATCACTCAATTTGTATAAACGGTTTACAAACAGATATGTAAAATAACCTATCAGGGTCGCTACTACACCAGAGAATCCGTAGATACTGACTTGGTGGTGTAAATAACCGAATCCATATAGAGTAGTTACCGAAACTATGAACGGTGCTATAAGAAATATTGCACCCATAGCCATATAGAATTTCTTTCTGTTCATCCTTGTAATGAAAATCAATGCCATAATAATAAAGTAAAGTTCTAAGTTCCCTGATATATGCCCCCAAGTGATATGGGTATAATTCTGAAGGAAGATACTAGGTAGTGTAATACTATTTGTATTCAGAATGAAATACGCATTTTTAACCTGTAAAGGTACATATTGGAAAATTAAGAGTTGTGTAACTGGTATCAGAATAAAAAATAATAGTATATCTACTAATAGGTCTTTTTTCATTTCATGCCAACTACCTTTAAAGTCCATTAACACCAACTAGGAACCTGAGAAATTATAAATCTCCCTGTCGAATATAATTGGGGTTTTCTCTCCCTCTCTTTTGTCGTCGTAAAACAATAGTGTTGAGTCTCCTGACCCAACACACCAGTGGTGTGTTGGTTTGCCTTGCCAGGAGTTAATGACATGAGAATATATGAGATAAAAGATAAAATAGTAGAGGTTTGGGCGGTCGCCCGAGTCGTAGTGCAGAAATACGGTCATACAAAGAAGTTTGCAAAGAACATAGTCGCACTGGTGATAAAACAGAATGACATCCTCGGCGACCTAAAGGTCGCCGTATCGTCTATTATCAAACGAAAGGAATAGAATCGTAACGTGCGATTCATCCACGCCCTAAAGGACGTGGAACTCTCGCCACAGCATTAGGTTACAAAAGGAAACTACATCCATCAACTTTCTCAAAAGTTCGTGAGCGGGCAGATCCAAGAATCTTCAAAGAAGTATACAGCTGGATCGTCCAAGACAGACTCAAAGACAAACAAATAAAGTTGATTGCACAGGATAGTTCGGATGTGGCTGCACGGTCCAAATCCGACAAGGAAGGCGATGACTGCCACGAACAGGAACAATATGTTTACTAAGAGAATTTTTCTCGTCTTGATCTACGCGTTACTAATTAATGCTTTATGCTGCCTAGCCAGAATGCGGCAAACCCATGCTGCACGGATCCTTATCTCTGCTTTGAAGGCGTGGATGCTGCCTGCACGTAACCCGAGCGCTTGCGGGCAAAGTCAGTGACCATCGGCATCTCCAGATCAGTACCAAGGTACGCCTTGTATCCAACATACATGCCATAAAGCCATATGAGCACGTTTATCA
>CAYZEE010000143.1:0-1599 GCA_964477485.1 uncultured Gammaproteobacteria bacterium | reverse complement strand
GAAAATTATTACGGGGTAATCCCCTATTAAACTGTGTTTTAATGTCGTTTTAAGAAATTGAAAGCAAAAGGAATTTACATCCTCTCGTATCGAAAGAATGGATTGGGCAATAACAAGGCTTTATTTATATACAGCTAAGGAAATTAAATTTTCATACGCGAGCTTGGTTCACAGTCTTTGCCTCTTAGCTGTTGTAGGTCAGTTTCATACTCGGAATAAAGTATTTAAACTCGTTGCCAGTAAAAATCGACCTTAGTGATATGTGCCTTTAGGCACTTTTGTTCTCGGGTATCGCGGCTCCGAGTTCTTCTATGCGTTTTTGATAATATTTTAGTTGAGCTTCCCGTTTTTTTTCGTCAACATAATCCGCTCCAAGCTCAACAAAGTTTTTCTTCTCTTTTATCAAATGGTAAGCTATAACCAGGATCGTATGACTTACTGCTACTATGGCTCTTTTTTTGCCTCTTTTGCCTACCAATCTTTTGTATTTTGAACTTAGAAAACTTCCCTTGGTTCGAGATGCCGCCCATGCCGATTCGCTGAGGATAGATCGAACTTGTTTGTTTCCGTGGTTTGTTCTTCCACTTTTTTTTTACCGGCGCTTTCATTATTGCCAGGGCTTACACCCGCCCACGACGAAATATGTTTGTCTGTGGCAAAAGCTTCCATGTCGACTCCTATTTCCGAAATCAAGTCACCTGCAGTTTGATGTCCAACACCCGGAATTTCACTTAGCAAGGCAACTTCTTGGGCATAAGGTAATAACTGTTTTTCAATTTCCACATCAAGCTCATTGATCAAGGCTTCTGTCTGTTGGATATCCCGACGAATGATTCGCATCATGAATTTATGATGTTCGGTCAATTTACCCTCTAAGGCAAGAATGATTTCTTCTTTCTCTGCTTTGACTTTTCCATGACATAAAGAAGCTAATAAAACAGGGTCAGTTTGACCTCCCAATAAAGCATCAATGATTCGTGTGCCGCTCACACCGTGAACCTTTGACAAAACGGTGGATAATTTCATGTTGGAATCCTCTAACATTTTTATCATCCGATTCTTCTCGGCTGTGATGGCACCTTGTAACTTACGTCTGTAACGTGTCATATCCCGAAGCTGTCGTATTTCTTCCGGTGGCACAAAACTGCCTTTCAATAATCCTGCTAAAAGTAATCTGGATATCCACTCACTGTCTTTTTTGTCGGTTTTGTGACCCGGAACATACTTGATGTGTCGAGCGTTCACAATTAAAATAGTAAGTCCTGACCCTTCCAAAATGTTGAATACAGGTTTCCAATAAATCCCGGTACTCTCCATCGCTACATGCGTGATCCCTAAGGATAAAATCCATTCTTTCAATTCTTTCAAAGAACGCGTAAAAGTTGAAAACGTTCTCGTTTCCTTCTTTATCCCTGTCCCCGAAACTGTTGCTACAACAGTTTCTTTGTGCACATCAAGCCCGCAACCTCTGGCTACGACTTGTTCAAATTCAATCGTTTCGTTGTCCATAGTTGTACCTTTTTAATTACTTTATTCAGCAAAGGTACTGTGCTTTTCATCTTCTTTGGCGTCCGCTTTAGCGGTCATGTAGGTTTCATA
>CAYZEE010000142.1:0-1608 GCA_964477485.1 uncultured Gammaproteobacteria bacterium | reverse complement strand
GTCCATAGTGTAAAAAGTATCTTAGCATACTGTCTGAAATATGGGGGTAATTATATATGTTAATGATAGAACATTTTTTGCATGTCACAAAAAATATTATAAGGAATCATTAGGTATTATTAGAGATACCATTGATACAGTAGAAGTAGAAACAGATTTAGCAGCTTATCCTGGATTACGATACCAAGGAATGAGAAAATAGATTGTCATAACAATATAGAATCAGTTTGGCTCCCGAGACCAAAGGCTAATATAAATATAAGAAAAATTATACAGCAGTTTACTGAGTTTTATCGACTGTTCAATACAGACTTTGCTTTGCTCAGAGCTTGATTTATTTGAGCACTTAGCCTTAATTTGCATTCGCTACGGACGAAAAGTTAGTTCGAAAATTCACACTGTCCCTACAATCAAAACATAATTCTTGATAAGGCTATTAGAAGTATATAAACGACTATCAATCATCATCAAAAAATAGGAAACAGGTAGGGAATTTTTGTACCAAAATGGACCTTTTTTCAATTTTACCAATTAACTACAAGCATAACGGTGGGAACCGTATTATATTATTTACTATAAAACTTTGTGAACGATTGAAGAATTAAATTGATAGCGTAATCGATTTCGTCTAAACTTTGGATCCCAAACTTTACACTCCCAGTTGCCCAATGGCCGACCTTGGTAGCATCCTCTGTGATATTTTGCTGATCCTTTAACTCCGATTTTTTAATATCAAGATAGATTTTAAGTCCGTTTGCCTGAGGAACAATCTCAACAAAATTATAAGATTGACCATTTCTCAAAACCTTGTAAGCGATGTAGTATTTTACGATGTTCTCACTGATACCGGGCCCCAATTTCATAATTTTCTCTCGTAATTGGTCAAATAACTCTTTTGAATTAGACCAACTTGGATTGAAAAGATCATCTAAACTATATACTTTCACTTGCTTTGTTACAGCCTCTATCGTTTTATCTTTCGATATCTTTTTTATAGACACGCTTGTTCTATAAGGCTTGATAGGATCATACTCAACAAGTCCGTTTTCGTAAATTCGTGCCTCATATAGGTAAATCGGTAGATCTTTGAAGTTAATTGCATTCCTTTGGTAATTGGTAAATTCGTTTGAGATAAAAATAACCCGCGACTCTTCCCAGTTGATATCCTTTTTTGAAAAAGACTTACCAAGTTTTTCATTAGCTTCGAGGATAAACTCAGCTTGATTATTCAACATTGCAGCAAGATAAGCAAAACCCTGATCTATAACACTAAAACTCTTCTCTTTCTTGTATTCGATAATTACAAAAGATTGCTTTGACTCATCAAATGCAAGAGTATCTAAATAAAAATCTTGTTCATTGGCTCTAACGCTAAATTCTCTGTTAAGCGAACCGCTTATGAACTTTAGTCCGAAGATTACATCAAGATTTCCCTCGGTTAGTTTTTGAATGTCTTTTTCCAGTGCAAGTTTTTGCGCTTTAACATAAGTAAGTTTACTGTTGTTGTTTTTGAAGATTGCCATAATGCGTTATGAACTTTAATTTTGTACAGGCTGTATTGTCTAACCCACATCCACTACACTTTTGACAGGAAAATTTCCCGTACGA
>CAYZEE010000141.1:0-1610 GCA_964477485.1 uncultured Gammaproteobacteria bacterium | reverse complement strand
CTACCGTTTTCGTTTATACTAACAAAACTACCCCACTAATTGACATAGAGCCGGGGAGAAATGATTTAGATAAATCTGTTAATTTCCTTTTCTAAAGTGGTTTTAAAATCACGGATAATTTCCCAATGGCTTTTAGGTAGAAATTGTTTTAATTCATTCTCAAAATTAATGTTAGAATTTTTAAGAGTTTTTAGCAATTCTCGAAAAAGATCTTTCTTATGAGGCAAAGATAAACGAGACCTAATTATGAAATACAAATCATAAAAGTCTCTAGCCTTTTTCCTAGAAAGAAGAGCCCTTAACTTCTCGAACACCAATTGTTTTTCCGTAACAGAGATAATATTATAAGCAGGTACGAAATCACTTGATATAGCTACTACTTCGCCCTTTTTCTCTTCTTCTCTTAGGGATATTTCAATCTGGATATCAATGGGTTGTTCATCAATTCCAAAACTTACAATGGCCAAAAAGCCTCCGGTTGTCTTTTTTGCCTCTTTTAGCTCAAATGGAATATTCTCTTTTTCAACTTGAGATAATGTATCCAAAAGCAACTCCTCCATTTCCTTATAGGAAATAGAAGTTGAATTAAAGTCCAAATCTTCTGAAAAACGCGGACTATTGTAAATTAATCTTAAGGCAGTTCCGCCTTTGAAGAAAATGTTTTTAGCCTTAGATTGTTGATAAAAATATGACAAAAATATGTGTTGAAAATATTCACGCCGAACATTTAACTCACTTGTTTGATATTTTTTGGCCAGAGTTTTAATAAAATCTTCGGAAATCATAGCAACTCCTCCACTAACTTATTTAATTTTGGCCAGTTGTACATTTTTACGTAAAAGAGAATCTTGCCTTTATTTAATGAAGTAAGATTCATTCTGTCGTTTAGTGAATGTATCCCAAGGAGTGATCTTTCACCAAGCGCAGCTAAATACAGGTAATCAACAAGGGCTTTTTCGGGCTCTGCGATATAGAATCGTCTTTCGTTTATTTGCGATAGAATATATCCGGTATACGCTTCGGCTTTAATTGTATAGTAAGAAAACGACGTATGGTCTGTTGTAAATAGACGAGTGGGTTTTGTGGTAGCTGAGGTAATATGATAAGTCATCTCCGGAATAATGTTGTAATGAGCAAGTGCATACTCAAAGGAAATATAGGATGGTTTATAAAGGGCATTCGCAATTTCTTCTTCGCTTGGAGGGTCTGTTTTTAATATGTAAAGCCCGCGTTTTAGTCTGGTTAATAAACCTTCATCCGTAAGCTGCCTTAAATTATACTCCGTTTGATATGGAGATAGTTCAAAAATATTGGCAAACTCAAGATTATTGAATATTCTAATTTTCTGCTTCAATAGCCTCTCTCGCACAAATAATGGTTTCACTAAACTGTACATTTTTACTGCTTTCTGAAATGATTTTACATTAAATTTCATTTTTTGTCAAGTACCGTTTTCCTAAAAGATTTGACTTCTTAGCCACAAAGCAGTATCTTCAATTCAATTAAATGGGCCTCATCACATATCTATTATAATACTACGTTTGTACTTGACAAACCTTGAACAAAGCCTTACTATTTGAATAGTTGTTCAAATACTATGTCTAAGTATA
>CAYZEE010000140.1:0-1642 GCA_964477485.1 uncultured Gammaproteobacteria bacterium | reverse complement strand
CCGGATCTCCACTATGTAAGATGCGCTTGCCATTTGTTTTATCAATGCCCCAAAACGGAATCACACTGTAAAAATGTTTCTCTCCTCCCTCTATTTGTTTAATCACGACCTTGAGTCTTATATTCTCCATCACCGCTATGAATTCGAAAAATTTAATGTTTTTCAGGATTTTCTCCCAGCGGCTGTTTCTGTTCTGTATTTCGAATTTCTTCGTTTCCCAGATACCTTGTACGAGATGAGATTTCTTGAGTACTTCCGGGACGAATTTTAGCAATTTTAACCTGGCATACTGATCTTTGTGGGGACGGGCCTTCTTGTCAAATTTGAATTTCAAGTGCCTTAATCCCTTTGCATTGAAAGCTATCTTTTCGCCGAAATAAGGGCACGCTACTTCCGAAATACCTGCATAAAAGACTTCCGCTTCTGATTTTACTTTCTCAAAATTTTCCTCGTCTTTCAAATTATATTTCCCCATAAATTTTATATCTCCTGATCCAAATTGTTATGGATTGAGAAAAGATTTAAAATCGAGCCCTGTATTTAAATTATTATTTTTGCAATCCTCACATAGATTTTTGAAAATTAAACCACTATATACGTCACTTTTTTCGTGGAAATGGCGACCACAATTATCACAGTAGGAAATCTTTCCATAAGATCTGCATTCCCTACATTTATCCTCACTATTCAAAATATAAGAGTTAATATCCATAGATCCAAAGCGATTCTCCTTCTTCAGAGAAAACTGAACTCCACAACAAACACATTGTTTTACATCACCTAAGTTAAGCGAATTACTAATCAAGTAGGGGAAAACATCCGTGACACCGCCAAAGATCTTTTCTCCCTCTATCTCTTCTCTTGAGACAACTTGTTTCTTACCTTTTTTGGGAAGATATTCATTAAGAAACTCGCCTAGTGTGTCTACCAACTTGATTGTTTTATTGGTCTTTTCTTTCCACTCTTTCTCCAAAAGTTCGTTCAATTGTTTCTCATTTCTTTCGCTTGCAAAGTCACCGTCACCGGAGATGATAGTCAAATCGTCATCGGTATAGTATTCTAAAATTGACTCCCAAATAATTGCATCTCCAAAAGAATTGTTATCTTTTCTTGGCGGATTTCCTTTCAGGGTGCGGAAATGAGCCCGTGTTAAAACATTCTCTGCTTCTTCACTTTTTTGCGCATAATTAAAAAGTTTTCGAATGCCCTTATTAATGAGACTTTGTGGATTATCTACCCTCTTTTGATACTCTTCTATGAGTTCTTTCCTGGCCTTGGCTATTCTTTGTTTTAAATTATTTATCTTTTTAGCAGGGAGGGATAATTTTAAAAATGATGGCACCACAGCTTCCCCGAGGGTAAGTTCTTTTTCTAAGACCTTTATATGATCGTTATAAATAACACTTGCTGCGTTTTTATTACGAATAAATTCATCGCTTATCTGCTTTGGTAAAACTAGGATAATCTTACTTTGCACGACAAGATCCGAGAGTAACTTCAAAGACTTGATACTTTCATCGCTTTTTCTACGGTAGAAATTCAAATATATATTTGTATCTAAGATAACCCGCATATTATTAGTACACCTTTACCTCGTAGGGGATCTGTTTGAAAACGATGTTGTATTTCTTTAGAATATCAT
>CAYZEE010000139.1:0-1681 GCA_964477485.1 uncultured Gammaproteobacteria bacterium | reverse complement strand
ACTGTAAATTTGTTAATAAATTTACATGTGTTCAAATCCCTCCGGGTCCACATAATACATTCCGTATCAACAAGAATGAGCTTGAAGCCGGGCCCATATTCCATCATCTGGACAAAACCACTACCTGTCACCGTGTCATCGCCTTTACCGGACTCGCTATTCCCCGTCGCAGTACACTGGTCCCACAATTTCAAACGATAATTTACTATAGGCATAAAATATTATGGGACCAAATATCAGAAAGGCGTTCACTCCTGCCTTTAAAGCCAGAGTTGCGCTTGAGGCCACAAAAGGAGTGGAAACAACCGGACAATTAGCCAGTCGGTTTTCCGTTCACCCGACATAAACTGGTATCTGGAAAAAATAGTTGTTGGATAAAATTGAGCAAATATTTTCTAATCAAGCCAAACACGATAAGGAATAAGGCTATGAGTTTGTGGATGAGCTTTACAAGCAAATTGGTAAACAAAAGATTGAAATCGAATGGTTAAAAAAAGGTGGGGATGCGTGAGTAATCAAGCAACACTCACACCGCATGAAATTGCGGATACGGACCTTGACAAATTGGAACATGAGGTGCCAATATGTCGACAATGTGAGCTTTTAGGAATCAGTAAATCTATTAATGGTCTGAATCTGATAAGGCGTATTAATAAGATCCATGTGCAAATTGTCCAACTGAAGCATTGACCGTTAACATTTACGGCTTTGTCAATGTCGATGAGGGAATCCAGTTTACGGGTAAGGAAATTATTGCCATATAGAAAAGTCAAAACATTAAAATCAGCATGGATCACAAAGGCCGCTGTTTTGACAATATATTCACCGAGGGATTTTTGAGAAAGTTTAAAATATGAGGAAATATATGCACAGGATTATCAAAGTTGGCAAGAAGCTAATGAATCAATTGGAGAATATATTAGAAAATACAATAATCTGCGGTTACACCAGTCCCTGGGATACAAACACCGGTGCAAATATATGTAGGAATTTCTTAATAGTACAAGTTACAAAATCAGAGGAAGTTATCGTTAAAAAATCGTCTTGACAAACGATACCACTATAGTTTTTTTAGTACTAATTGGTAGATGATTTTTTGCGCTACTCTCTACAACGGGAAAAATACCTTGCTGCTTTATGACCCATTATTTTGGCTAGTTTTCTTTCTCCAGCATACTTTGCAGCTTTTCCTTCATCCATTAACTCTCGCCCCCTTCTACTTAGTTCTGCATCCCTGGGATCTAACGTATGAATATCACGTATTTGAACGTCTGACCATCCATCAATAAAATACTCACCTAAACTCTTTTCTTTCATAAAATATCATCTCCCAAACTAGAATTAGGCTTATAGTTTACTCTCTCTCTGTAAAAGTCAAGAGTGATTGGGTTCTGTGAAATTAGTTATGGGGTAACCGCTCTTAATAATTCTGTTTCAGTAAGTTTCTTTCCTTGTATATACTAATGGGTATCCCCGACATCAGCCATGCAGTTTATCCGTATCTTTTGGATAGCATTACGATCACTTATCTTAAACCAAGTCTGAAGGTTTGCCATTCATCTCAGTATCCAACGAGCTATAATAGAACTCACATGGATAATAACGTTTCCGGACATATAGAAAACGTTTTGCATCATCTCTATATCAATCCGTTGGAAAAATGCAATCTCAGATGCAAAAT
>CAYZEE010000138.1:0-1699 GCA_964477485.1 uncultured Gammaproteobacteria bacterium | reverse complement strand
GTACAAGATTTACTAATTCTATACTCATATTTTCTCCTTTTAAGGACTAAACAAAGTTTTCCTTTTGCTTCGCAAAACGTAAAAAGGCCCTTGCAAAAACCCAGGAAACTTACGTTTTTGACTTTATGTCAAAAAGGAAAGAATCTTTAGATTCTTACAAGGGCCCTCAATTAGGCTGTACCACCTTGCTTCATTTATGCCATTAAAAAATCCGCTTTTGGCGGATCATCTCATGGAATAAATCTTATTCCTGACATGCTCCGTTACCGACACATGTTACAGTCTTTTACAGTTTCGTCTCTGTAGAACATTTTTGCTCTCAGCTCCTGGATCGCGACTCCAGTACAAACGCTTTTAGATATTCAGTTGTAAAGAAAGTATACCATAAAAAATTTAGATGTCAAACTATGGGATTAGGTGATATTGAATGAATTATTCTCCCTAAAGCATCTCTTTCTAAAATAATTCTCATCTTTCTTGGATCAGGTAATTTGAAGTTGATCTATAAGGAAAAGTCTATTGAACGTTAATTGAAGTTATGGAATACAATTCCCAACTTTTAATCACATATCTTGAAATTATGACAAAGAAGTTTAGATATTGTTACTTCTAAGATTTAACCTCTAGATCCTTCTTCTAACGATTCTTTTTGGCTTATATCAGCTACGCCATCTCGTTTGACTATAGACTCTTTTTTTGTTTCTGGGATAATTGCTTCATATAAATCATCTATTCTTTTAGGTTCCGAAATCATGACTTCAGCAATTAGGTTCACTAAATCAAATAACTTAAGAGCAACTTCTCTATTGTCTTTTAAATCAAGTGTTCCTGGATGAACAGCTTCGTTTCTAGTCACTCTAACAATATCCAAAGCTTTTTGTATACTTGGCCTAAGTCCTTTCTGCAATGACTAGATTCCCAATATCTGAGTTAATATCTTTCCCCGACTCTCCTAGTTGTTTGCACAACTTTTGAATAGAAAGTCTTAATAATGCAGCTGCGCCTCTTGGAGATTTAGTAACTATCGATCTGGCTTCCAAATAATCTGTCTGAATATCTTCTAAGAGGTCTTCATTAGGATAAGTTATTCCCTCTTGATCCGGAACGATCATTTTTTCGTCAAGCCAGAGACAAGATTTTCTGCATTCATTATTTGTACACCTTGATTGATAGATTGATCCGAATTCCTCGAAGTAATAAGAGGCAGCAATATCTATCCATTCTTGTTTAGCTAATACACTACAATGAGGACATGTAAAAGAACCCTTCTTAAACTCAGGAGCAAAATAGTTGTCTTTCATCACAAGCAAATTTTACACTTCGACTTCGCTCAGTGCAATTGCGACTTTTGGGGAATTTAATCCAGGCGCCTATCTTTAACCCCTTAAACCAGTTGAATTTTTAATTTAAGATTTAAGGCCGCGGCAACTTTTTGGATTAATCCAATGGAAGGATTGGCATTCATACTTTCCAGCCGCGAAATCACCGCCTGGGTAGTATTCGCTTTTCTCGCCAGTTCCCGTTGGGAAATTTTTCTTTGCAGACGGGCAGCGATTAAAGCCCGGCTGATTTGATATTCCGCTTCTGACTCCTCCCAAGCTTTTTTAAACTCAGGATTTTTCAAACTTTCCTTAAGATGTTGCTCAAAAGTGTATTTTTTCATAAGCCTATGATATCCTAAAAGATATCATTTTGTCAA
>CAYZEE010000137.1:0-1719 GCA_964477485.1 uncultured Gammaproteobacteria bacterium | reverse complement strand
TTTATGCACGCAAAAGTACTGAATCTGAGGATAGGCAGGTTCTCTCGATTGATTCGCAAAAAAATGAACTGCAAGAAATTGTCAAAAGAAACAGTTTAACAATTGCCGATATTAAGCAAGAATCCCACTCAGCAAAAGCCCCGGGAAGACCAGTTTTTAATGAACTGCTTGATGAAATAGAGCATGGTAAAGCACAAGGAATAATTGTCTGGAATGTTGATCGTTTGTCCAGGAATTCCGTAGACACTGGTAGGCTTATTTACCTTTTTGATATTGGCAAACTCCATGAGGTTGTTACACCAAGCCAAGTATTCCGGAATACACCAAACGACAAGTTCTTGTTATCTCTTCTTTGCTCAACCGCAAAGCTAGATAACGATAATAAAGGAATCAACGTAAAACGAGGGCTGAAAGCAAAAGCGGAACTTGGTATATACCCTGCACCAGCCCCAACAGGCTACACGAACAATAAATATGCTGAGAGGGGGAACAAGACAGTAGAAGTTGATCCAGACCGCTTTGATTTAGTGCAAAAGATGTTTGAGATGGTTCTTTCTCAAAAATACTCAATTTTACAAGTATTGAAAACTGCAAATGATGAATGGAAATTTAAGACAAAAGAAGGTAAAAAACTTGGAAGAAGCACATGGTATCGTATGCTTACAAATCCTGTATATGCAGAAACCTTTGAGTACCCACTAGGAAGTGGTAACTGGCATAAAGCAATTCATAAACCAATGATTACTGATGAACAGTTTGATTTTCTCCAAATCATTCTCGGCAGAAAAGGTAAACCCAAGCCTAAAACGCATCTCTTTGCATTTACTGGACTCATGCGCTGCGGAGAATGCCGAGCCATGATTACGTGTGAAGAAAAAATAAAGAGACAGAAGAACGGTAATGTTCATCACTACATTTACTACCACTGCACAAAACGAATAAATCCAAATTGTACACAACGTTCAATGGAAGAAGGAGACCTTAAAACGGATATTTTAGGAAAGCTAGGTAAAATAAAGATACCGCCGGAGCTTCATGATTGGGGCTTAAAACAGGTAAAAAGAGTCAATAAAAATGAAACTGAATTTACAACTAAGATACTGAGTAGCCAGCAAAAGGCTTATAACGACGTACTCGCACAGATAAGTGAGCTGATAGATATGCGGTCTGCAAAAGAAATTAGCCCGGAAGAATTGAAGGAGAAGAAGCCGCCCCTTGAAAAAGAACGAGATCGATTAAAAGAACTTCTTGATGGTGTGGATGATAGAGTTAAGAAATGGCATAAGAAAGCTGATGAAATGTTTGATTTTACGAGAGATGCAGCGTATGAGTTCAATAATGGTGGACTGGAAAAGAAAAGAGAGATCCTTTCAAAACTTGGTTCGAACCTCACTCTCACGAACCAAAAACTCACTGTTAATCTTGAAGAAACGCTAATTCCTATGATTGAAGCTGCCAAAGAAGCAAAAGCAATTGAGGAACGGTTAGAACCTGTCAAAGGGGTTGATAGGACAAGCCAATTAGAAGCTGAGTACTCTCAAAATCCTGTAATGCTGCCGGGCTTGGATTCGAACCAAAATAAACGGATCCAAAGTCCGTTGTCCTACCATTAGACGACCCGGCAATAGTTTAATTATATCAAATTCGATAATATAATGACCGTGATTGTACGGGTCACATACTTTTTGGAATCTTTGTCTCAATAAAACTAATAGGTGA
>CAYZEE010000136.1:0-1721 GCA_964477485.1 uncultured Gammaproteobacteria bacterium | reverse complement strand
GTTCCTAAGTATTCTTTTCCCGTAAGGTACAATAAGAGGAATGAAGACAAGACGACAAGCCCACTGTGTGTACAGATGTCAATATCATATCGTGTGGATACCCCGATTTAGGTATAAAGTCTTGGTTGAGGGAGTAAAACAGTATTTGGAAATCAAACTTGACGAGGTGAGAAAGCACTATCCAGAAGTTGAATATGTTGAACGGAATATCCAAGTTGATCATGTTCACGTACTCGTTAGTTTTCCACCTAAGTACAGTATTGCAAAGATTGTGGGGATTATGAAACAAAATACCAGTAAGGCATTGAAGGAAAAGTTTGATTTCCTGAGAGAACGCTATTATGGATCTCCAGGAATATGGTCTATCGGTTACTTTGTATCCACCGTTGGGCTTGATGAAGCAATGATTAGAAAATACATTAAATATCAGGAAAAAGAAGACTTAGGACAAGCAGAATTACGCTTGCAATGAATTAAAACCACGTGGCGTAAGCCCGTGGAAGTTTATTGTACCAGTATTAATAAGAAAGCCACTAAGTTCTCTCAGGAAGGTATATTTATATGCATCAGAGCTGGAGCGTGATCCGAGGAATCTTCCCAGAGCCGTTGCCCTGGGAAATAGGGCGATTGCTTTACTAGGCACAATCTTTGATTCAGAACCGGATTTCATGTATGACGCGTATGTTCAGGCTTCCGGTAAACTAGCAATAGGAATATTGGGGGGAATTAAATCAAAGAAGATTACTTCGGTTGAGGGAAACGGCAATGGAGATAACGCAAGAAACGCATTCAATCTATGGATTTTAGGGTTTAGTTCAACAGAAGCTGCTAAATTTACAGGTCAAACCAGAGCCAATGTTTCAAATCAGGTTGCTAGGGTTTTAAGGCCTATTTTTCCACACAATAGGAGACCAAAATTACAAAGACCTAGAACACTAAATGCAGAATTATTTAGTGGTAGGGATCTCGGACCCCAAGTAAAAAACTTCATTCTCTCCGGAAATGATTTGGGAAGCGTGGCTGTTGACTATAGAGAAATAGTAAGAGAAATTGCAAAAAATACCGGTATAGACGTTGATCCTCTTCGTTCACACAATTCACCAAAGGAATCAAAGGAAATAATACGTGGTATAGTACGGACTGAAGATCAAATCGAACTTCAAGAAATATTTGATAAAAAGCAAACAATACGCTTTTTCAGAACATTATCGTGTAAAAGTGGATCAATAGAAAAGAAAAAGGTATATAGAATAGTGCCTGCTCTGAAAGAGTTTACCCGTGAAGCCCGTTTGAGTAACTCGGAGATAGGGTTGTTTGCAGGTGATTTACGAAATCATATGAAAAGTAAAAATAGAACGCGTGATACCATTCCTCTCGTAGCCGTTATGCAGATTTCCCAAAGACATGGAAATACAACTAATCACATTAACAGGGTAAAAAGAAATAAGGGATTGGAAATACAAGAATGGTTAACTTCTGAACAAGGGAAAAAATATGTCCATAAGTTAAAGATTAGAACGGAATTAAGGAAGCGGAAGTTACGAGAAGCAAAAACTACTTTTTCAAATGCTTGAATTTATGCCAGATATAATAAACGGCTAGGATTACAAGTCCTCCGATAATCACATACTCGAATTTCTGGTAGTAGGGATGCAAAGAGTTCCAATTCTTGCCGAGTACATAACCCACATATGTTAGTAAAGAAGACCAGATTAATGATC
>CAYZEE010000135.1:0-1722 GCA_964477485.1 uncultured Gammaproteobacteria bacterium | reverse complement strand
TATGAACAATATGTCAATGCGTGAACGTTTTTTTTCTGAAGTAGCCGGAAATCAAATACAAATAGATAAAGATTGGGGTTCTCGATGTCTTGGTCACAATATTCAATTTCTTATGCCGCCTACTGTTTGTACACAACTTAATTCAATTCAACAGGAAATACTGAAAATAGAACCTGATAGTCTATATTATTGCCCAGAACATTCACTTCATATAACAATTGGCTGGATACTTGCTACCAGACAAGCTTATTCTAGACCGAAAGATGATTTATGGAGAGAAATTGGAGAAAACTGTCAATCCAAACTTAAACAAATATCTTCAAATTTCCCAACTTTTACAGTGAATTTTACTGATATTGTTGCTACCAATGCAGCAATTATAGCTCTTGCTTATGATAATGGCAAAATGGCCATATTAAGACAAGAAATAAAAAGATTACTACCTATTCCCCAGGAAACCGACAATAAAGCTCAGATAATTCACACAACCTTGTTCCGTTACGCTAAACCTTTAAATGATCCGCGACGATTATTAGAACTCGTCGGTGGATTTCAACCGCAAATTCCAGTTGTTGTCGACAGCCTTTCTATTAGAAAAGAATTGGTTTATCCTTCATTGCAATCCGAATTACTTTATTCGGTGAAATTGAAATAAAGTATAAAACTATTTGAACAAAAAAAGCCGCCGGAGCAGGTTTAATTTTCCTACTCAAGCGGCTCGTTGAAAAGTTATTTTTTCTTTTGCCTCCATTCAATAAAACTGATAATTAGGGACAACAGTCCGATATGCCAAAGACAACAAAGAAGGATAAGGAAATACTTAATCAGCGTATCCATTGCCTCTCCTTTCCGGCGCATTTTCGTCTTTGATATATTCCAGATGTATACCCATCTTCAACCAGTTTGCAACTTTCGTGATTTGACTTTCTTTTAAAAATATATCCTCATAATAATAATGAGAGATTTTTTAACAGAACAATAGGTTGTAGTTTTGAAATTAACACATAGGATCATTAAGGATAAAAGGTTAGCCGATAAAATAAAGGCAGTCTTGTCTTTGAATTCAGGACACGAATATTCACAGTTGGCAGCAATTCTTCTTCTTGACGAAATCACTCTCCGCCGTTACGTTGAGAAATTCAAGGAGAAAGGAGTTGAGGGACTTTTAGAATACCGCTACACTGGAGGACGCTCACAGTTAAATACCTCCCAACAAAACGAGCTAAAAATCTACCTAAAAATTAAATCTCAAAAACAAATTTATGTCATTAGTCAATACCAAAAACGAGCACCATTTGGGACTTGGTGCTCTCAACGAGATTCGAACTCGTGTGTCCAGGATGAGAACCTGGTATCCTAGGCCACTAGATGATGAGAGCTAAAACTTGACTTTCTCCCAAAAATATAGTACTATTTTATCATTAATCCCCAATAAATAGTGTGAAATTGAGGGGATCATTTTTTTTGACTCTATGAAAAAAGTACAGCTGACCGCCGAAGGATATAGTCGACTCCAAACAGAGTTAAAGGACCTACAGGAGAGCAAAAGACCTTATGCCGTTAATAGGCTGCATACTGCTCGTGCTATGGGTGATTTATCCGAAAACAGCGAATATACCGCGGCTAAAGATGATCTGGCATTTGTCGAAGGCAGGATCCAGGAAATCGAAGAAATTCTCAAACAGGCGGATGTTATTACCAATCACAATGGCAATCATAGCG
>CAYZEE010000134.1:0-1781 GCA_964477485.1 uncultured Gammaproteobacteria bacterium | reverse complement strand
TTTGGTAGCAACCATTTTTTGCAACTCTACTGCATTGATCTTTGATTTTTCCAAATAAGTCACAGTTCCTTTAAAAGCCTGTAATACCGCTTTATACTCCTTATCATTAAGCCCTAATGATGAAGCGTATTTTGCCATGATTTCGATAAAATAGGCAATAATTGCCGGACTACAACTTGAAACAAGGGTCAAAATATCAATATCACTTTCTTTTTCCACGGTTGTGACTTTTCCTAATAAGGAAAATAGCCTGATGATGTTATTCTTGTCCTTTACCAAAACTGAATCATCTGCGTATAGACCGATCACACCCTCATTATAAATTAAAGGAATATTTGGCATAAGTCGTATAAATTTCATTGCCGAGTTTTCAGCATATCTTTTTAAATCCTTAATAGTTACTTTTGCCACAACAGATAAAACGAGTTTGCCTTTTAATTCGTCTTTTAATTCGGAAACCACTTGCTTTACCTGATTAGGTTTAACAGCAATGATGATAATATCAGCCATAGAAACAACAATTTTGTTTTTTGATGAAGAATTAGATGTAACAATATGAGATTTTGGAATTACTCCAGTATTTAGTAAACCTACCATTATTGCTGATCCCATATGCCCAAGACCAATAATCGCAATTTTTTTATTTCCTAATATGTCCCTTCCCATAAGCTATCCATTTGTAAATTGTTAATTCCTTAAGGCCGACTGGTCCTCGGGCGTGCAGTTTACCGGTCGCAATTCCCATTTCGCTACCTAACCCAAACTCGAATCCATCATGAAGGCGTGTTGAACTATTTATGAAGATTGCCGCTGAGTCGACTGTTTGTACAAATTTATCAATTATTTTTTTATCTGTGGCAATGATTCCTTCAGAATGTTTTTTACCATGGATATTTATGAAGTCTATTGCTTCATCAACATCTTTAACTATTTTTATTGATAATTTTAGACTTAAAAATTCTTGGTCCCACTCGTCATTAATTATCGCTACTCCATGTCTTTTTAAATCAGCGATCAAACTTGAATAAATTTTGCCTTTAATGTCCTTATGGATAAGTACCGTATCCAAAGAATTACAAGCTGAAGGTTTGGTTATCTTTGAGTTTATTACAACTAACTTTGCAATGGACAAATTGGCACTTTTATCAACATATATTCTTGCTCCTCCGGATGAATGGGCTAATACAGGCACTGAAGAATTATCTTGAATATTTTTAACCATTTCATAGCTTCCTCTTGCAATAACTAGATCGAGGTGATCACTACGATTGATTAAATCATTTATTATTTTTCTTTCCTTTGAATCAATTAATGTCACTGTATCAGTGGAAAAGTGAGCCTGTTTAAGAGCTTTCAGAATACATTTATATAAAACTTGGTTGGTATTTGATCCTTCTGAGCCACCCTTCAAGATCACCACGTTACCGGATTTTACGCAAAGCGATGTAACATCTATAGTCACTTCCGGACGAGCTTCATAAATAACTAAAATAGTACCAATAGAAACTCTAATCTTTTGCAGTTCTAATCCGTCGTTTCTTATCTTTTTCTCAATAATCTCACCCAATCCGCTTTTTAGATTTTTGACCTCAAGAACTTTCTCGGTTATTTTTTTGAAGCCAGTATCATCAATCGATAGTCTTTGAATAAAAGATTTTGATAATTTATTCTGCCTTGCCAATTCTATATCCTTTTTATTAGCCAATATTATTTGGCTCTTCTTTTTTCTTAATACTTTTGAAAGTTCAAGAAGAAAATTATTTTTCTCTTGTTCTGATTTG
>CAYZEE010000133.1:0-1797 GCA_964477485.1 uncultured Gammaproteobacteria bacterium | reverse complement strand
ACATCTTCATTTCCCTGGAGTTTTCCTCCAGCTGCTCCGGCGTCTCCACGCACGCAAAGATCGGCCGCACATCCTTCCTTAGGTGCTTTTTCGCCCCCTCGTACATCTCCCCGAGCTCCCCTTCCGGTCTCTTCTCCAGTCCCTCGGATTCCCCTTCGGGTTCCTCTTCTGCCTTTTTTGAATGGAACAATTCCTTGGACATTTGAGTTATTATATCATCCCTCTCAAAATACCAGGTGGTATACTATAGTATACCACCTGGTATTTTCATCATTGGAGCAATGAGTCCGGACTCAATCACTTCGACATTTTTTTCCTGTTTGATAGCGCAGAACCAGCCAACATTTTTGTGGCCATACTAGTCTTCTTATCTTTCAAAGCCCTTGATGCTTTACTGGCTATCGATTTATGCGTTCGTACTGAATTCTTCTTATTCATGTTTTCCTCTGTCTTCAATCATTTCTTCGACTTTTCGTTTTGCCTCCTCTAATAACTCTTTGGACTTTTTGCGGGCTTCGTGGGATTTTCTGACGAGGTCGGCGATTTTTTCCTGGGTGGGTTTAGGTAAAATAGGAACTATTATTTCTTTTATTTTGACCGGATAAACATATTGCTGGACACTACCAGTATAATCTCTTTCAAACTGTAACTGGCCAGCTAACGTGTTAAGAAAAACACCGACATAAAGTGGGTCTATCCCCGATTTTAATCGAGCGGTCGTTACAAAACTTCCAGGGATAACTTTATCAACAAGATCATTAGTCCAAACACAAGTTAGGCCCGGCTCTCCTGCTGATGAAATTAATATATCACCTCTTTTTAAGATAAATTTTTTATCGTTCCTTTTTATCAGGCTTTCTGTTGTGTAATTATCAAAACCAAACACATCAATTGATAAATCGCGTCTCATATGTTTTTGAGCAAGGACAGCTATGTTTCCATCCCCATCGTACGGAGATTGTGTTGCATGTCCCACTAACTGAGATATTTCTCCAATTGATTGTGGATGATGCTTCCGGATTTCCGATATTATTTTTTCATACTTCGGCTGAAAATACTCCGCGTCTATGCGGCCGGCGGATTTTATGTCGGAGAGATTCACAATGCTGAATAAATCCTCTTCGTTCTTGAAATCTTTAAGTCCCAGCTCCTCCAAAAGCAAATTCTCGGCTTGGGAGTAGAGAGCTTTTGAATTTTTGAGTAACTGCTCTATTTCCAATAACCGGTTATGAAAATGTATTTCACTATCTATGTCTAATCGCACAACCCGCAAATTTCGGATATCTTTTAACTCAAGTTTTGCTTGCACCTGCAACATATTCACTCTTTTGATTTGCAGCTGCCCAAGTTTTGAAAGTAAAAAGAGCACAAGGAAACCTTTTGGTATCTCTCCAGTTTTGACTTTTAATCCTATTACATTCTGGCTAAAATTTGCTTTCGGGTAATGACTAGGGATTACAGAAATCTCGCCAACTGTTCCAACCTTGGATAAGACGATATCAAGCGGTTGCAGTTCTGTCTTCTTTTCTGCGTTGTGTATTTGTCCCGAAATAAATACAAGGTTTTCCTCATTTAAGAACCCGTCTTTGATATTCTGCACGCGTATGAAAGGTACTCCTTGTGGCACATATTTATCTGGACTTAAATCAAAGATTCCCTTTTTCACAAAATCTGTTAGGTCGGCTATTTTTTGAGTGCTAAATTTCCGCAGAAGATCTTCAATTTCCAAATACTCCGGCTGGTAATATTCCGCATCCAGCCGGTGCGCGCCTTCGAGTTGGGATTTTTGAATGATGG
>CAYZEE010000132.1:0-1814 GCA_964477485.1 uncultured Gammaproteobacteria bacterium | reverse complement strand
TTTTTTGCATTTCTAGCAGACGCAACCATATGCCAGCCTTGACGGCAAACTCCGAAGCATCGATATGATCGGGTTCCGACAGGATCAAGGAGCGCAAAGGTTCACTGAGATGCTTTGCCACCGCCTTGAGTTTCACCAACGAAAGAGTCGCATTAGTTGCGAAGATACTATTCATCTCGGACTTAGATGATTTCTCTAAAGAAATATATTTTTTAGGAGTTATTTTAAATAACTTTCGCAATGACACAAATATGGCGTATTTCCTGTAACCGGGAAGCCAAGATATAATAATCATGACTAAATCCCGCGAAGAACGACATGAATAAAGCGGAAACCAAGGCGTTGATGCTCAAGCAAATAGTACTCAACGAATTCAAGCCAAGCTTTGGCAACGGTAGAAGAACTGCCTATGAAAGAAAGGATTTGCTGGAGGACCTAAAAAAATCAGGTTATTTGTTCTTAAATCGAGACTTAGAGATGTTGCAGGATTTACTTGACAGTTTACCTGGGACTAGATTTTCAGCTCATGATTCAACCGGGATTTCAAAACTTCTTCAATTTCCGGAAAGATACATAAACAATCCGTCTGCCTATAGTGGCACGTTACGGAAAATTAGGGGGCTTAGAATCGGACCCAACGGAAATATGAAATTTACAGATAGCACGGTTAATTATCACCTCTATGACAAAAAGTACGGGCTCATTGCGCTGGGCGCTGTAAATGAAGTGGATAGCGGCTTTAAAGCTCAAGTAAATACGTTAGACAGCCTCGTAAAACTAACTCGTATACTGATGTATGATAAGACCAGGGGAAGGGATGTAGGAAGGTCCGTAGATACGGTCTTCCTTAAGTGTTTCCTATCAATGATAGGCGACGGGTATAGATTAGTGGATGGTATAGAGCAATATATGGCTATAGTCACAACTCAAGATGTTTTAATCTCCGAGACCAAGAGACAAATCTCAGACTTAAATGATAGCGACCAAAAACCTCGTAAAGATAAGGAGCAAGTAATGAAGGCAATTCCTAGACTGAAGAAGGACCTTAAAAGTCAAAGCCTGAGCGGATGGGAAGCACTCCCCTACCTAACCAGAGACCTAAACGCGAAGAAGGGCCTATGGCCTGACGCGGTTATATCGGAGCTTCTTTTTTTTGCGAAAAGTGTAGGGAGGAACTTAACCTTAAAAGAGAAAATTGCCTATATCATAAGCGTGATGCAGGAAATATATCAAATAGCTCATGACTACGAGGTGGCGACAGAAATTGGTTATAAGTTAAGAAGTTCTCCTCTGACTAATAGTGTAGGACAGTTTCCACAATGGGACAGACAGATTGAGGAGATTGTTGAAAGAGTAGGGTATATTGATAGAATATGGTATTTGCTGTTCTTTGAACTGGTTATTAAAAATCAGGTAGCTGGGAAGAGATGGAATTTTGAAATCTATAACGATTTTGTGGACAGTTATAAAAATAAAAAATCACGCGTTAAAGGCGGGAACGAATTGAAACGAATGCTAAAAATTTTGAAGGGGAAAAGAGCCGGCGTGGGCCAGGTAGTGAGATTGCTGACCCGTTTGCGCGAGTTCGAACATCAAGCTCTTAAGCTCCACCCATTCACCTTAATCGACCTCAGAGAAACACTTTTGCTTTACATGCAAAAAGAGATCGAAAAACATCAGTATGAATTCCTGATTTCCCCCCCTTATTGCCCACGATTAGAGTTTTTTTGGCCCAAATTCCGATCCCTTAGTGAAATAAATTTTTTAGCGTCCCATATCGGTGAAGAAATCTCGGCATCTCCTAGACAGTGAGC
>CAYZEE010000131.1:0-1832 GCA_964477485.1 uncultured Gammaproteobacteria bacterium | reverse complement strand
CACTTATTATAAGATTTCTGCTATATTTTTAGTATAATAACATGAATATGAAAATTATTGATCTTAGCATTCAAACAGCCTTTTTTACACCCGGCTTAGTCTTTTCAGACAAATTAAGTCTATCTGCCCAATTAATAAAAGAAACCGGAAATATCTTTGATGGTGATCCGATAATACTTCCTGTTCCTCCTGATGCACCGCCGGAATTCCCCCGGATGATTTTAAAAAGCAAAGACGAAAAATATATACTTGAAATTAAATCTTCTAGAATTGATTTTGTTGTTAAAAGCGACTCAAAAGACAAAACTCAAAAAAATTACCCGGCAACACTTATCAAGGATTATCAAGATAAATTGCAATCTCTATCATCTTCGATTATCAATGTTTTTAAAACAAAAATCGTTAGAATTGGTTTTATTTTAAATATTCAATTTAAAGTTAGTGATGCAGTCGACGTAATTAAAAAATCCTATGTAAGTGACTCGAAATTTACAAAGGAAGCATATGATTTGAATATTGGATTTCTAAATAAAGTAACATTGAACGGAACAGATGCTAATATTTGGTTTAGAGCAAACGCATTACGATTACCCGAAAAGGATAAAGACAATAAAATTTTGTTAGTGATGTTTGATGTTAATACTGTTCCCGAAAAAGTCCTTGATCTATCTGACCAAAATATTGCCGATTTTACGGAAACAACAATAAAATATTTGGATAAGAATTTAAAAAGTTATTTACCTGAATATGATGACCACATTGATGCTTAATACAATTAGTGCCGCCTCGATTAACGGTCTTGAAGTTGCTAAAAATAGTTTATTAAACAGCAATTTCTATAGCTGTGTGTCTTTTTTTAATCAAGATGAAATGGGAACTGTCTCAAATATAAGATCTGAGGCATTAATACATAATTCCTATGAAACGTCATTTTCGTGGCTTGAACCGGAATGGAAAGAAGTAAATAACATTTATAACCAATTACCTTTAAACATCGTATTTACCAATGAATCAGAAGAAAACCAGAGAACCGGTGAAGGAAGAAATGTGGAATTAAGAGATAAGATTATTAAATTGCAGGAAGAATTGGGTAACGATTTATTTAATCAGTTGTCTTACGAACACATTTTACTTTTAATAAATACTGCTGGAGTAATAAAAGCAGGACCGGTTAATATAAATAAGATTTATGGCGTTATTGAAGGATAATAAAAATGAATTTACCCTCAAATGAAAATATCTACATTGATGCAAATTTTTTAATTGCTTATTTTGTTGATGACCACGAGGATCATATAAACTCCAAAAAAGTTTTAGCATATCTTTTAATCAAGCAAAATACTCTACATTTCTCTCCACTAACTTTAGATGAGCTGATGATGGGTGTTCACGAAATCAAAAATACTTTAAAAATAAAGAAAGGTAGTAAAAAAGGTTTTCCTGTAGCTCACTTTTATCCAGAATTGAAACAAGCGATTGAGTATTTATTAAACAATTCGCAATTTAGACTCAGACAATTTGAAAATAATATTAATAATTCCTGTTTGCTGGGCTTAGAGAATGTAAAAAAATTTATCTTAAGACCACGAGATGCTTTTCACGTTACCTATATGCAAGATTGGGGAATAAACAAAATAATAACTAAAGATTCTAAATTCGATAAACTAAAATCAGAAAATATCGAAAGAATAAATTTCTAGTCTTTTCTCAGTAGATAATTCCTGGTGTGAAAATATTGTTTAGTTGTTTAATAAAATTTAGAAATTCACTAATCGTTGAGTTCGAAAGAAGACAACGGAGGTTCACATTTAGAAGCGGCTACTTCGTTGATC
>CAYZEE010000130.1:0-1864 GCA_964477485.1 uncultured Gammaproteobacteria bacterium | reverse complement strand
AGTCCTAAACCAGAAAAAATCAGCAAAGAAAAAACAATTGAAACACCTTAAATATTAGAAGGGGAAAATAGAATTTACCTAAAACCCAGAGGAGCGCCCCTCCGAAAGGCGCCACCCCAAAGTTCAGGAGAGAAGGTTCATAACAATGTACAACTTTACCAATAAAAACTTTTTCAACAAACAATCCCCAACGATTAATACCCAACTAAAACTCCAGCAGCCAACAAGACCTTAGAGATGCTTAAATGCCTCAACCGCCATTTCCAAACCTAACCCCCCCAACACCCAAAACCACCGCTGCTAACACTCCCCCTACTGGAATACGGTTCGGACAAATTAGAGGACGAAGTATTAAAATTTTAAAATTGCTTGAGAAAGAGTCTTCTAGAACTGTTGAGTTGGGTGAAAGTTTGGATTATCCGCCTCATTACGTCTGGAAGTACTTGAATAACCTTCGAAAGTATGGTTTGGTTCGTGAACAGGATTATTCTTGGTTTTTAACTGATTTAGGAGCTTCTTTTATTTTAAAATTTTTAAATAAATATACAATTACAGAAACTAGAAAGACTCTAGAAAGAGAAGAGAAAGAGACTAGAAAGACTCGTAAAATAGAGACAAAGCAAATCTCCTTAGGTCTTTGGCAGCCTAAATATCCCCTTGATGAAACAGCTTCCAGAGTAGTGGAGGTAATGCTAGAGCATTATAACACAACTGTAGCTGAAGGAAAACCTCAGCTTGGTTATACTTATCCTGCTTACTATGATAAGTGGGATATAGCTAAGGAGTTCAATATTCCAATAGATGAGGTCGATGAAGTTAATCGTGTGCTACAGAATCAAGGCATTGGCTTTTTATGTCGAAGTTATGGCGGGAGACTCAAACGTGCTTTCTTTGAGAAATGGATTCTAATGAGGAAGGCAGAACAAAAAATATCAGAGGAACCAAATAAATGAAAATTCTTGAATATAGTGCTTCTAAACCTCAAATTTGTGTACGTCACAGCTTTATTGAGGATTTAAGAAAATATCCAATACCAGAAGGTTGCATAGTTTCTCCTCATGGCTGTGCTATCTGGCGTGATATTGCAACTTGGCAAGATGCTGAATTATTCTTTATGCAAGAAGCAAGTGATAGAGATGATTTTTTAGATATAATTCATTTATCTAAAAAAGACGCTATTTTTCCCTTTGATTTCCAAGCCACATATGACCCATTTTATAAAGGCACAGGTGAAAAATTCTTGATTGATGTTACTATGCGTACTTGTAAGCCTGTTCGTACAAAAAGGCTTTCTGCATGGAGAGCTATGGGTTATATTCCTGCAGTTTTCTTCGTATTTCCACAGTCAGGGTTAGAATTTAGTTTGTTTGCAGAAATAGAGCCAGGAGATACTGAAGTTAGGATCACAAAATCTATTATTCGGGAAGTGAGAACTTCTCTTAGTGGTCCAGACTGGAAAAATGACCATCAGCAACAATTGAAGGTAAGAAATTAATGCCTAGCCAACATGAATATGCCGCTTGCCCCACATGTGGGCGCAATCGAATCATAGAAACCAACAATAAGGGGCGGATTCGCTGGAATTTCGTAACGGATCTTGGTGCTTTCGAGTTTATCCAGGTGCGTGAGGGCGGCGGAAAAGTTGGAGGCGTTGGAAAGGGATATCGGGGTTCGGCGCCGGGGATTGGTTTTCATCTTGTCCGCGCTAAGACGTTGGTTGAGGTACTCGATGATCCAGCTTACGCCGACGTCGTGAAGGGCCTGAGGGACCAGCTGGTTTTGTTGGTCAGAGACGGCGTTAGATTAGGGCTTATTAGGAAGGAAGAACTAGAATAACATTACTGGCTTGGTACTGCATAGTCCT
>CAYZEE010000129.1:0-1874 GCA_964477485.1 uncultured Gammaproteobacteria bacterium | reverse complement strand
CAGACCTCTGAAAAGAGCATCTATAATTTAACACTTTTGGTCGCTCTTTTCTACATTTTCGCGGCGGTTCCGAGGCGCTTGCTATACCGTTTTTGAAAAAGGTATTTGAATCAGAAAGTTATTCGGGTCTTGGTTGTTGGGGTCCGGGGCAATCCCAATACAAAAAGTGCTAAGTGGATTCTCTGGTATAGCAATCGTTCCCATCCCCGGGCATTGGTAGCCAGTTGGCATAAACGGCAAACCGTTACTCCCAAGAAATGAGAAAATAATGGCAACACTATTAGTAGAATCAGGAGGAGTAAGTACAAGTTGATTGGCGGACGCCTTATCGTCATCCAAAAGTTCCCAATTTTTCATTCTGATCATAAACAAAATTTCTGATATCGGCAGTGGTACTTTATAGAATTCCCTTTCTGTTTTTTTGTTTACAATCTTTTTCACTTCTAAAAGGCTATCAGGAAATTTATAAGAAACATCCAAACTTAAAGGAGTATCCAATTTTGCAAGCACGGGCAATGTTGTTGAAACATCCGTACCTTTTACAAAGTCGGCTATCTTATTTTTGAAGGATAATTTTAAGCTACCTCTATCGCTTTTATCCTTAAAGTAAAGTAGAGAGCCAAGAAATTTATTGTTAATGACAAGATGAGATTTGATTTTTTTAGGCATAACCCTAGCGCAAAAATGTCGATGCTGGCAAAATTCGCCCAAGCGATTCAAAGCTGCCCGATTCATTCCATGTTGGTATACCAAAGTAGCAATCATTTTTTTGATCGATTGCCAACCCGCCTGAGTTACCATGGTCAATTTTTGCTGACGTTGTGTAATAAATTCCGTCTATCCCAGAAATTATGCCTTCAGTTACCGTTGGTTGTGCTGGCGAGCCCAGGGCATTCATTTGAGGTCCATAAACCGGATAACCCAATACTAAAATGGGATCACCCCAATTTTCTTGATTTTTACATGAAAAATAGCCACTTTTACTGCGACTACTTAAAGAAATTTGTGGAGACGTTGGTATCGGATAAGTTAAAGAAAGAGATGTCCAAGCATAATCTATACCAGAAATATACGCGACATCGTTGCCATTTGAATCGATCGTGAGGACACCTTTATCCGGCCAATAACCACCATTAGTATTGGGATCATTATGAGAATACATATAGTAACCATTGTCGTTAGGAAATTTAATAATACATCCATTGGTGTAACCAAGCGTAGGATTATAAACAACATGTTTATTAGTTATTATCGTGGGCACAGAATTAAGTATTGCTACTAATCCACTGCCGGAAACTTCTTGAATAAGAGCTCCGTTGGAATAATTCCAATCACATACAAGATAAGCAATACTTCTTCCCCATTCTTTTGCTATTTCAGCTGTACTCTTTGTTTTTACCACATTTTCCTGTGCTGATTGTTTTTCTGGAGCAGATAATTGTGTATTTTGTGAATTATCAGTTACTTGCTGATAATTTTGATTGCTTTGTGTTGGCTGAGTATTATTTTGATTTTGAGAAAAAATTACATAAGCACCCAATCCAAGTAGGGCGACCACCAAAATTATCACAACAGGATTATTAAACTGATTTTGACTTTTTGTATCCATATTATTTCAAAAGTTTATCAACGCTCACGCCGAGCGCTTGTGCTAATCGTTCTAATTGCTGAATTGTGATATTCTTTTTTCCATTTTCAATCGCGCTCATATAACCTCTGTCCATATCCAACGCTCGGCAGATATCGCCCTGCGTCATTCCCTTGCTTATCCGAATCCTCTTAATGTTTGCGCCTAATTTCTTGCTTATCAACATAAGTGTATCATAGGCAATATTGCATTTCAACACAATCTTGAATTATAATTCAATATATGA
>CAYZEE010000128.1:0-1909 GCA_964477485.1 uncultured Gammaproteobacteria bacterium | reverse complement strand
TATAACGAGTTAATGGAAAACTCTGCAATACTTGTTGGCAGTCCCCTTGATACATTGCCCCCCATCTATTTTTGTATACTGCTTTGATTCTGCGCTTTACACGATTATTAGTTGCAGGATTTGTTTCGTTTCCAGTAGTGCTCATTTCGTTCCTCATAAAAATCCCTAAGTTCTTAGCTTGTAAACAGAACGGATGGTTCTCTTTACTTTTGGTGTTTCTCGGCATTTTTAGCCCTTCTTAACTGCCTTTGTTTTGACTTCTTTTTAAGGTCGTAATGCCTGTGTGTTATAGGTCTAATCAAGGGTTTTTGTTCGCTAAAAACGGAGATATTCTCAGGGGTCGTCAAAACCTCAATGCGAGGTTTAACATTACGAATAATATCATTCCAACTTTTGAGAGGGTAGTTTATTTTGGCTATTTCCGCAGGGGTTTTACCATTTAGAGCCTCATGTGGTCTAAGGTAGTTGTAATACACTAAAAAGCCATCCAGAAATTGAATAGCGGTTTCCGTGCTTTTTAAGCCCCTCATTACCTTGGTTCTATCTTTTAAGGTACCGTGAAAACGCTCTATCATGTTGGTGCTATTTTTAGAGACAAAAGGTCGGCTTAAAATATGGTCGGTTTCACTGCCAAAGGTTAATTCAATCCCATCCAGATAAGACCTATTTTGGTCTGTCAAAATTTCTTTGGGGGCTTTACCAGCTACCTTATAAGCTTCTCGCATTAGCATTTCAGCTTGATGGGTAGTTCTGGATGAGGCTATTCGTGAAGCTAAGAGAAAACGGGTTTTCTCATCTATAATGTCATACATCCAGACATTTTCACCGCCTATCCTTAATACGGTTTCATCGGCTACCCAAACATCACCGACTGAAGGATGATAGCCTCTAAAGCCTTTAATGGCTTCAACCGTATATTTATCTATCCAGACATAAACCGTTTTACTGGAAGGATAATGCCCATATTGCTGATGCAGGAAATTGCGGATATCATTAATGCTCATGCCTGCATAATACATATTCAAGGATGAGGATACTTCATTAGCGGGGGTTTTCATCTTAAAAAGCTGGTCATTAATGCTGAATTTACGCTTGCAGTCGAGGCAAAAATAACGCTGGGTATCTTTATAGAAGCCAACCTTTTTAGTATGCTTAGAGCCACACCGCTTGCAGGTTACTTTTTCTTTTGTAATTTCCATATTCACCTTTCAAATAATCTTTTCCCAGAATATTTGTTTTTCCGTTAATAAAATATCCCTGATATTCCAGAAGTTAGGTTTTCCGTTCTCCATTTTTTCCTTTATTAAGTCCAAGATAACATATTGAGCTTTAATAGGAGTCTCTAATTGTATTCCGTGACCATCAGTACCTAATTTTTTGAATAATGACTTGTGCGATTTATCAAGTAAGCTTATCTCAACTTCTTCTGGAATATTGTTAGAATGACCTTGATGAAAACTAATACCCAAAATAATACGTTCAGTTTTGAGATTCAAACAATAAAACATACCCCTGCATTGAGGCTTGTTGCTACTCCAATATATTCTTCCGTTTTCAACAACTTTCCCATCGTCGTTAGGAATATAACTGTAATATTCCCACTTATCCTTTGAAGGGAATCTTTTTTGCCACCACCAAAGAATGATGCAACTTATTAAGCAACAAAAGCCCAATACAGTAAATAAAATTGCAAAGAATAAAATGCTCTCCATTTTAATAATTACCGCCCAAAATGCTAAAGCACCGCCAAGACAAAATAGTGAGAATGAGAGTAAAATCAATAGCATTTCTTATCCCCCTAACGAATATTATTAAGGGGATTATAAATCATTAGATACTATAAGGAAAGAGAACCATCAGTACAGTGTCATTGAACTATCTGACGAGTTGTGATCTCAGAAGAATGCCA
>CAYZEE010000127.1:0-1915 GCA_964477485.1 uncultured Gammaproteobacteria bacterium | reverse complement strand
GCAGAAGAGCTTTCCAAGAGCGTATACTCGAGCAACTCTTGGAACTTTGAGAGATGATGCGTCTAGCACCATTTGTACGGATTTTCAACGAAGAGCAAGAAAGGTATATAAACCTTTCCACCTAATTTTTAGTGTATGAACGGAATTATGCAAAGAACAATACTTGAGAACGATACAGAGCCCACCATAAGAGTTATTGGCAACGGGAGCGGAGGCAATGCGGTAAAACCGGTTATAAGGACCTTGTTAAACAATTAAAGGTAAGAACTGACATTTACAACTTTTTATCTTCTATTTCTTTTTTATGCAGGGTTTCTTCGTAATCAATTTTTTCTTTGGGAGGCAATAACTTATACTGATTTACGAGTGCTTCATACTGTGGAGCATATGTATCGTCAAATCGTCTATAACATAATGAACCCAATATCAAATCTTGCACCATTAGCACCTTTAGACTTACCCCAAATACTTTAGAATTTATATATTCCTTTATTGCTTCTAGATTTCTTTCGCTGGATACTGGTAGGAATAGTATAACTCCGTCCGGAACTTCTATATCCCCCGCCAGCGCATACGTACTGGCAACTCTATCCATCTTAATTATCTCTTTGAGTAGGGACGGTCTTCCGATGCTACTAAATTTTGCACCATTTATAATTTCTAAAAGAAGTATTCCAATAAACTTTACTGGCAAATTGGTAGCATTTATCGTTGCCCTAACTATAAAATTATCTCTCTTCAACTTATAGTAAGAATAGTCTGCACTACCCTTACTTAACTTATTATCTTGGTCGATCTTTGTAAAGCTTTTATCTGCGTGGTCATTGAGCTCCTTCAACACTATAATATCCCTTAAGGTAATATTTCCTAAATTTTTCTCTTTTATTTTCCCCTTAACTATTTCTAGAAACTTATTGCGCAAAGGTAGAAAACCATAGTCGTCGTAATATGGCGCGACATACCATTTGGCATTATATTTTATCAGTAAAGACCCACTCTTCCTCCTTGTGTTATATAAAAAATCTATTACCTCTACATTTGTCTTTGAGTAGAAAAAGAATATCAGATCATATTCCCCAGAAGTTAAAAGAACCAATTGCACCCTTCCCTCCTCTTCAAAAGTGGATTTTATCTCATCCACGGTTGGGATTCTTCCTAAGAATTTTACAAATCCTATAAATTTTAGATAGCCCAATTTTTCAACGTTTATTTCGGTTATGTATTTTATTCCAAACCTTCTCTCGAGTTGCCTGACCTTATAATACGTCTGGGGTGCGGTTAGACCCAATTTCTTTCCCCAATGAGCTAAATCGGCCCTAGCATTCATACTCAATATAGTAAGAAGCTTCCCATCTATTTCGTCAGTTGTTAGTTCTTGTATTGTTGTTTCTGTTATCTCTCCTATCTCCTCTGGCTTCTTATGCCAGATTATCTCACCGCCGTGTGCCGCTATGAGGGACTTTGCATTCTCCAAGTCATCTTTTGCTGACAGCGTTTTCCTTACAAAGATTCCTTCCTTTGTTATCTTTCCCAGGTATTCCGCTATTGACATCGTCCTTTTCTTTTCCTTATCCCACTTCCCAGATTGCCTGTATACATAGTAGCCACCTTTGATCAGCTTCAGGGTTATATAGCCTTTCTCTCTGCTCTTGACTTTATCAAAAGCTGCAGCCACAGTCCGTGGAACTATTACCATATATTAATTACTAAATTGTAAATATTTAATACTTCTGTTAAATTATTCATATTATTAACATATTGAATTTCAAATATAATGTATTAAAACTTTTATTATCTGGATTAGGCAGGATATGTCGACTCCTTTAGCTAGGTTATTAATATATACTTCAAAGCCCCAAATATTATGTGGTGGGGTTTAATGAGACCACGGAACTCTAATCAACAGACACCGGAG
>CAYZEE010000126.1:0-1938 GCA_964477485.1 uncultured Gammaproteobacteria bacterium | reverse complement strand
AAGAAAAACGCAAAAATTTTAAAGAGCTTTTTATTAACTTAATTGGCCGCCCCGGTTGTAGTCAGATCCTTGCGGTTCTGCCCGAGACGGCCAATAAAAATCGCAAGGACTATCTGACTACAATTACACTATACTAATTTCTCAAAAGAAAAACAATAGGTTACACGAACGCTTATTTTTTTAGAAATGTGCTATAATACCTTTGACATGAGAAAAATATCCTCTCTTTTAAACCACGGACTTCTCCTTCTCGGGGAAGTTTGTAGTGGTTAGAGAGGACAAAAGATTAATTGTTTAAACCTCTCGACCACGAGAGGTTTTTTAGTTTTAAAAACATGAACGATTCAGAACGATATCAAGCTTGGAAAGAAGAGAAAAAAAATCGAGAGGCTCACGCCGGAAGATGGTTAAAACGCTGTGGTGAAATAGATCAAGAAGTTAATGATTTGGGAAATAGTGAGGTTAATAAACGCTTGACTGGCTTCGAGCAAATCTTGCGAGCGGGAGGAAAAATTATTTTAGACGCAAGTAAAGACTGGCGAGAGATTGATCGGTTAAACCGTCAGTCGCATAGCATGCAAGCGCCATTTTGTGATAATAGCGGAGTTATGGGAAACTTACCAGATAAATATCTTGTTTTAAGCTCAAACGATCCGAGAGAAAGGCTTAAACAAATAATGAGAGAAGTAGAATACGGATCTTATTTTCCCGATTAAAATTTAGTATAATAACGAAAGGAGAAATTATATGGTACAAGCGGATGAATTACAAAATAAATTTGTTGCGGTTCTCAACAAAAAAATTCCCATTGGGACATTAATGAATGCCCTTGGTCATATGGCGGCCGGGCTTTCCGCCAGTTATTCCAATATTCCCGAAATGAGATTTGATTCTTATTTTGACCAAAATGGTGGTGATCATAAAAGCATCTCTGATCACCCGTTCATTATATTACAAGCAGATAATTCAAACCAGATTAGGACACTAAGAAAAGATTTTATGGCGGCTGGTGTTCATTTTGTCGATTTTACTAATACTATGACCGTTGGTACTTACGCCGAACAAAAGGAAAGAACTAAAAGCACACCAGTGGAACAGCTTGAATATTATGGTATTTGCGCCTTTGGAAACAAATTAACCATTAACGAATTTACACGAAAATTTTCTTTGTGGAGGTAATATGAAATACGTACATACAAACATTGTTAGCAAGAATGTTGCCAACCTAGCGAAATTTTATATTGAAGTATTTGAATGTAAACAATTTAGACCTGAGAGTCAATTATTCGGTGATTGGTTGGAAAAAGGGACGGGCGTTAAGGGGGCAAATATTAAACAGATTGATTTACAATTGCCTGGATACGATCCAAATGGTCCAGTTTTGGAAATTTTTGAGTATTCAGAAATTGTCGGTCAACAGGAAATCCCTCAAGCAAATACAAAAGGGTTGGGACATTTAGCATTTAAAGCTGATGATGTTTCTAAAGTGCTAGCGGATGTAATAGAAAATGGTGGGGGTAAAATAGGCGAAATGATAGAAAAAGAATTCAAAAGTGGAGTTTTAACATTTGCATATGCGAGTGATCCCGAAGGAAACATAATTGAAATTCAATCTTGGAAAGCAAAATAAATATGTCTAGAAGACCATCTTTAGCGCAACACTTAAAGCCGGTAATTGAAGATTTGATAAATCGTAAGGAAATAACATATAACATAACAACTGGTGAAACTAACATTGTCATTGGGACACAAAATGGTCATAAGCCTATGAAAGTTACGGAAGGAAGGTTGTTTACGGGTATTGAAATGCCTGACGGAAGTGCGATCTTGGTTGATAGAAGAGAACCGGTAGTAAAAGGGGAAAGAGGAAGATAAACTAAAGCGATTGCTTCGCAATCGCAAAATCGCGCGCGAAAAAAATAACGGAAGCGCGGCGGG
>CAYZEE010000125.1:0-1989 GCA_964477485.1 uncultured Gammaproteobacteria bacterium | reverse complement strand
ATTTTTGTTAAGAATGATTTAAAGTCCTCGGAACAGAAAGCCGGGGGTCACGGATGCTGCTAAGCTTAAAAGCTCTGCGGACCGAAAGTAAGAAGAAGGAATAAAAAAATTCTAAATGTAAATAGAAATCCATCCCTAACTAATTTGATAAGTTTATATTCATAAACTAGTCCTTGACATAAAAACTATCAGCATGTAATATATTCATATCCCCCTGGGGAGGATATGAAATAATATGAATATTTTGGTTAGCGCTTCTTTTATTGCCGCCTTTTTCGCCGGAGTGGCAGCTCTTTTTGCCCCCTGCTGCATTACGGTACTTTTGCCCACTTACCTTGCATCCATTTTTAAACAAAAAACAAAAGTATTTTTAATGACGTTTGTTTATTTCTTGGGTCTTTTGGTTGTTTTTATCCCGTTAGGCCTCGGTGTAACCGCATTGTCAACTCTATTTAGCAGTTTTCATAACCTAATCTATTCTGCCGGCGCAATATTTCTGATATTTTTGGGTCTTAGTCTTCTTTTAGGAAGGCAGTTTAGCATTCCCCTTTCCGTGCATCCCCAGCTTAAAAGGTACGATTTTGCTTCCGTATTTGTTCTTGGAATTTTTTCAGCCTTTGCAACCGTTTGTTGCGCTCCGGTCCTGGCAGGAGTTTTAGCCTTGTCCGTTCTCCCGGGGTCGGTATTTTTAGGAGTTGCTTACGTTCTTGCTTACGTCTTGGGCATGGTTCTTCCTCTATTTTTAATTGCTGCGTTTTTAGACAAAATTAATTTTACGCAAAAGTTCTTTGTGTTTAGAAAAGTTGTAAGCTATAACTTTTTCGGACAAAAAATTTTTCTCCCATTCTCAAGTTTGCTTGCCGGCCTAATGTTTTTCATTTTGGGGCTTATTATATTGTACCTTTCCCAAATAAACGCCCTTACAAGCAATGCACCTTATCAGGTTACGGTAAACATTTATGTTGCTAAGTTCACCGATTCAATTAGCGTATTCACCAGGGTAGTCCCGCAACCTATCTGGGCTGTTTTTTTCGTGGGTATATTTTTATTAATAGTTAAAATAGCGATTAATGAATTTGCAAATATTATGAAAAACAAAGGAGGTGAAAAGTAAATGAGCAAACAAGCACTTATATTGGTTTTTGCGACTGTAGTTTTTGTACTGGGTGTGTTGGTAGTAAAAAGTCTGAGCACCGGCAGCAATGTTCTTGGCACGTCTCAGGGAAACGGACAAGGACAAGCGGGAAATGGAATGAATATGAATTCTCAGCCTGTAAGCTCAACGGTTTTTGATTCTCTGGTTGGAAAAAAAGCTCCGAATTTTACACTTACAACCTATAACGGGGAAAGCTATTCCCTAAGCGGTCTTAAGGGTAAAAATGTGGTTCTGTTTTTTAGCGAAGGCCTTATGTGCTATCCGGCCTGCTGGAATCAAATAGCAGCTTTCGGCACGGACAGTAGATTTAATAATAAAGATACAATTGCATTAAGCATTATTGAAGATAATAAAAACGACTGGGCTAATGCAATAGCTAAGATGCCTGATCTGGCTAAGGCCACAGTCCTTTTTGATAACGGAAGCACAGCTCAAACTTACGGCGTATTAAGTTTGCCTTCTTCCATGCACACGGGGCAATTGCCGGGCCATTCATATGTTGTTATAGATAAAAATGGCGTAGTAAGGTATGTATTTGACGACCCTAACATGGCGATAGGAAATGACAATTTAGCTGCACAGGTAAGCAAATTTTAGCCGGTATGAAACTGAGCGAAGTTAATAAGTCTGTAGCTTACGGTCTGATAGCGTTTTTACTACTGTTGACAATATACTTTTTAGTATTAACGTTAGTGTCCGGCTGGAGTTATACATTAAGTCAGTTTTCAACTTATTGGTATTTTATAGTCACCCTTGCGGCGGGTTTCGGAGTTCAGATAGGGCTTTATACCTATCTAAGACACGCAATAGTCGACCAGTCCGGTAAGGTGCTT
>CAYZEE010000124.1:0-2001 GCA_964477485.1 uncultured Gammaproteobacteria bacterium | reverse complement strand
TTGGGAATTGAGGATTTCTTTGACAGTTGCTTCTACAAAAATCCTCATTGTGTCATAAATTTTCAAATGTGAATGTTGTGGAATAAGCAACTGCAAATCAGTGCAAGCCAAAATGACATGATTGATCCCTTTTATTTCAAAATCATTTATTACTTTTAGTAATTCCTCGCGATCTTTATTGTCATGTCTGTTAGATACTAAATTGTGAATCATTTTCCCAATTTTGGCTTGCTGAAAATTGTCCGGAGAAACTTGCTTTATTCCGTTCTTTACAAATACATTTTCGTATAGTTTTTTATTCATTGTTATTGCCGTAGAAATAATTCCTACTTCGGAAATATTTTCTCCATTCAAAAATTTAGTAGTTTCTTCGACAATACTAAGAACGGGAATTTTTACTGACTCCCTTATTTCTTTAATAAAAGCATGGAGAGAGTTGCAAGGCATGACAATAAAGTCTGCCCCCGAGGCTTCAAGTTTCTTGGCGGCATTTACTAAAATCGGGATATATCTTTCTTCTCCTCTTCCTTCCACTATTGCTTCTCTTTCAACCTCTAAATCAGCCGAGACACTAAAGATGATTATTTCAGGTATTTTGTTTAATTTCCTGCATCCAAAATCTACTTCCAGATAAAACTCAGAAGTAGTTTCGGGTCCTAGTCCTCCAATTATTCCTACAGTTTTCATAAAATTAGAAATAGTTAATTTTAATTATCTCTCTGACTTTTTTCATGGTTTCTTTTGCAATGACTTGTGTTTTTTCTGTTCCCTCGCGTAAGAGTTTTTCGACATATTCAGGTTTTTTAGCAAATTCTTGCCGTCTTGTTCTAATCGGCAAGATAACATTTTCAAGTATATCAATAAGTCGCTTTTTTATTTCAACATCTCCTAATCCTCCGCGCTTATAATGCTCTTTTAATTTTTCTACTTCAGATTTTTCTGGGTCGAAAATATCAAGATATGTAAATACAATATTCCCCTCAATTTTTCCTTTATCACTTGCGTGAATGTGGTTAGGGTCGGTGTACATCATCATTACTTTTTTCTTAATTTCCTCCAAAGAATCATCAAGAAAAATTGCATTTCCAAGCGACTTTCCAGCTTTTGCGTTTCCGTCAATTCCAACTAAGCGCGGAGTTTCAGACAGAATAGGTTGAATTTTTCGGAAAGTTTCTCCGTATGTAAAATTAAATTTTGCGACAATTTCATTTGCCTGTTCAATAACTGGCAACTGGTCTTCGCCAACTGGAATAATATTGCTATCGCAAAATAAAATGTCTGCCGCTTGGCTAATTGGATAAACCAAAAAACCAGCAGGTACATTTTCGCCAAATCCTTTTTGCTTCATTTCTTCTTTTACTGTAGGATTCCTTTTTAATCGTGCGAGAGTAACCAAATTTAGAAATAGCACTGTCAATTCTGCAATTTCTGGAATTTGAGATTGAATGAAGAAGATAGTTTTTTCTGGCGTTAGACCGACCGCTAAGTTATCAAGGACAACTTCAAAAGCATTTTTTCTAACTTTATCGGGATTATCCGCGTTATCGGTTAATGCTTGAATATCAGCGACCATATAAAAACAACGATCGTATTCGTTTTGAAGTTTGACTCTATTTTGCATAGAACCGACAAGATGACCGAGGTGCAATTTTCCTGTCGGTCTATCGCCAGTTAATACAATATTTTCACTAGGTTTTTTCATAGTAGTTTATTAAACTAAAAAATCCCGTCCCAAAAACACAAAATCGACTTGTGTTCTAAGGACGAGATTATTCTCGCGGTGCCACCCTAGTTATCTGCGTTAGCAGACCTCTCATTGACTCAGATTGCTCAATCGAGCACGACATCAATTTTCCCATGGTTACGGAGGAAGCCGGATTTTCACTTGTGCAAAAATCATCCTGCCCTTGCGAGCGATTTAAGCCCAACCCCTTACTTTCGCAAGGGACTTAAATCAAGGATTTTGTGTGTTTTAAGGAACAAGAGCAATATATCATAATT
>CAYZEE010000123.1:0-2002 GCA_964477485.1 uncultured Gammaproteobacteria bacterium | reverse complement strand
CTATCAGGTCTGGGCGATTTTTATAAACTTCCGGGTTTGATATAAGATTTACTATGCGATTTAATTCTTCTTCTGTGTGTTGCTTTTCTTCGTTCCCTATCCAGCCCTCATCAATCAACTTATTAATTAATTCCTCGCTTGTCTGTATTCCAGATACCAGCTTTAACGCCCTTTTTATTCCAACGCCTTTAATTCCCTCATTATAATCAGTTCCTGTAAGATACGCAAAATACCATAATTGTTTTAATGTTAAACCGGTTGTTGTTAAAAGTTTTGACGTTTTCACAAGCACAGGATTGATATAATGCCCGCTCTTTCTAATGCCTAGATTTCTTATAATATTTTCGCAGTTATATAACAATGGATCGTAATCTTGGGTAACAACATAATCCGCTAGCTTGTCTCTTACAAGTTGAAGACCTTGGATTTCTCCTTCTGACATGGCATCAATGTAACTTGCGCCAAGAAGCAATATTAGTTTTTTGGAGCTTTCCAATATTTCTGGCGTAATGTGTGTTGTCTGGCTTGCGTATTTTTTAATCTGTTCATAGTCTTTTGATTCTGTTGCTGTTTTTAGTCTTTCTTCTGCAATGGCTTTTATGTTGCTTCTCTTTTTTAATGTTGAAAGTTTCATATCATTTGGCTTTCCGTCAAAAACAAAGATAAGTTTAACTCCATTGCTTATTAGGTATCCAAATCTCCACAAAATTCCGTAAAGATGGCTGACCACTTCGCCGTTTCTTGTTAGAAGAGACCCATCGTCGTTTCTTATAGTGGCGAGAAATTGATATAGAGAATTGTAGGCATCAATAGCCAAGGTTTTTCCGTTGATGTCATTATATGTTATTTCTTCCGTTGGTATATAATTTTTAAGACCTGATATTAAACCCATTCAAAATCATCTTATGTTATAAATCAGAAAAGGCATAACGTTTTATGTTACTGACTTTTGTTTTTATTTGGCTCATAATTAACAAAAAAATATTTATCGCAATTTTTACAATATGCTACATACTTCCCAAGTTTATTAGTAGCAAGTTGAAGATTCCCGCCACACCTTCTGCAATGTTGTTCTGACAAGTCAAGAGCTTCGTTCATAATATCAGTATAATGTAAAATTATTGGTTTAAAAAAACATAAGAGGCATTTTAGAATATTATTTCAACTCCCTTTTCAGGAATAAATTGCACTAGAACTGTGGCAAGTACCACGCCCTTTGAGTTTAGTATGTCACTCAACGCCTTTATCTTCTCATTATGTGCTATGACCTTGCCGTTATCTATCGCTACATATTCGTTAGCGTATCGCTTCTGTAATTCAGCATGTTTCTTCCTAGCAAAAGTGTCATTTTTTTCCACAATTGTAATTAACTGAAGTTCATTGTCCACGGAGTCACCAACATATAAATTATGAATATTAAGATATAAAATATTAACCCTCGCTCTGCCATAAATATGGATTATTAAAATTCACTTGTTTTGTCCATCTTAGTCCCAAAAACAAGGCCAGATAGAATTTTTGGCATTTCAGGTAGACTAAATCAACCCTCTTTAACCTCATTTTTACCCTGTTTCCTCTCGTCAAAAGTCCCATTAGGTAAAGTTTCACATATTTAATGCCAAATTTGAAAATCAGGTAGAGTACGCTCCATGCGGAGTAAAATGAACAGAAATGCAGGGCTTTTAGGGATATGTCATAGAAAGACCTACATTACACGCTTGAGATCAGAGTTCAAATCTCCGCGGGCCCACGAAAGAAATTACATAACAAAACCAGCGGCAATGCTGCCCTTGGAATCAGCCAGGGGTGAAATAGCAAGGGCGCTAAATGTATCGGAGAGAAGCGGCAGCACGGTTGCAGAGGAGCTGCAAGAAGGCTTGGCATTTGCAAAATAACAAAATCTCACCCGTATTTTGTAACAATTAGGAAAGCCTAAATATCTGGAAAGCAGCAGATTATCTTGATATTATAGGGCGATAGAGGATGCCATCTGCCACAGAAG
>CAYZEE010000122.1:0-2003 GCA_964477485.1 uncultured Gammaproteobacteria bacterium | reverse complement strand
TCATTGCCGCTCTAGGTTTTACTTTGTTATTAGTCCAGTTTTTGTACACAAATCATATTTGGCCATTCTCCTAGTGAAGTTGTAATTTGAATATGGAAACTAACGAATTTAACAAAACCCAAAAAGAAATAATGACTGAACGCGTGCACTCGGCAGAAAGGACGGGGTGGTTTGCGGGTGCAGCCTTTTCGTTGAGTTTGACTCTCGTTGGTTTTCTGATTTCACGCCAGAGTTTATTTCTTTTACTGCGTGCGGATGAATATACACTTGATTCGCTTGTGATTGGCTGGGTGTTACTTTGGTTATCAATTGTAGCAAGCTTATTGCCTCGCCTATGGAATGCGCGTTGGCTGTTCAATAATTCATGGGATATCTACCTTGCCGGTTTTACAAAATTTGAAACTGAAGAATTAAAGAAACAACACGCTGAGTTGCGTTCAATTGTCCAAGGTAAAGCGGAAATCTACTCGCAGCTCTTCCGTGTCATTACAGATTTAGTGTATGTCGGTGCCATTCTCGGTTTTTCAAGTTTAGCATTCTTTTTAATCCGTTTAGTGTCTCTTATCTTATAAAATACATGTATATATGACTAATTTTTCAATAATTCAAAAATCCCAACTTGAAGGTGCGCACCGGCTGGATGCGGAATATTACCAGCCGGAGTATTTGGATTTAGAGAAAAAACTCAATTCTATAGAAACAAAAACCATAGAGGAAATATCTGAATCGGTTGTGAGTTTTGGCGCCTATTCACTTACTAGTTATATTGAATGGCAAACATCGGGCGTACCTTATGTAAATGTCGGTGATATACACGATGGGTATATTGATTTAGAAAACGTAAAATATATAAGTGAAAAGGTTGATGAAATTTTAAAGAAATCACGTATAAGCGAAGGATGTGTTTTGCTTACAATGGCTGGCACGATCGGGAATGCTGGCGTAGTGCATAATTTTCCCAAGAAGGCTAACGCAAACCAAGCAATTGCTAAAATAATGCCCCTAAAAAGTTTTTCACCATATTATCTAGCAACTTTCTTGAATTCAAAGTATGGTTTATTGCAAACCCAACGAGAGATAGTTAGTAGTGTGCAAGCAAATATATTTTTAGGACCGATTAAAAGGTTCAGAGTACCGATTTTTGATAGTGAAACAACAGAGTATATCGAAAGGGCATATAAAGATTTTTTGGATCAGTTAGAAAACTCAAAGTCCCTTTACTCCCAAGCCGAAAATTTGCTTTTGGAAGAATTAGGACTAAAAGATTTCAAAAACGAGGAAGATTTATTCAGTATCGTAAATATATCGGACGTGAAATCCGCCGGCCGCATGGATGCGGAGTATTTTGTCGGAAATTTAAAGTCAGCAGTTTCTAAATTATCTGGAAATTCAAAAAAATTAAGCGAGCTCGCAAAAAGGATAGAGAAGAAAATAGTTATTTCTTCGAAAGAGAAATATAACTATATAGAAATTAGCGACGTTGATGCTAGCACAGGCACGCCTTCATATAACGAATTGTCAGCGGAAGATTTACCGGCAAACGCCAAAGTCTCAATTCAAGGTGGTGAACTTTTGATATCTAAGGTGCGACCTACACGGGGTGCGGTAGCTATCATCCCGGATAATTGGAAAGATAATTTTATAGTCAGCGGAGCGTTTGCGGTTTATAAAATCGAATCACCAATGAAAGAGTGTTTACAGATTTGGATGCGTTCCAAATTGGGCAAATCGCAGCTAGAGAGAAATACAAAAGGGGCTATGTATCCCACCGTTACGGATAAAGATATTGACGATGTGATTGTCCCGATATTGTCCCCAAAAATCCAAAAACAGATCGCCGATCTCGTCAGAAAATCCCACGAAGCCCGCAAAAAATCTAAGGAATTGCTGGAAGAAGCGAAGCGAAAGGTCGAGGAGATGATTGAAAACGGGGGAAAATATGAATAAAAAGAATTCAGTACGAACGCATAAATCGATAGCCAGTAAAGCATCAAGGGCTTTGA
>CAYZEE010000121.1:0-2010 GCA_964477485.1 uncultured Gammaproteobacteria bacterium | reverse complement strand
ACAAGCAGATGACGCAAGGCAGGAGGCACCTCTGGGAAAGGCCGAGCCTTGCTGCCGCCTTGCTTGGCATGCTCTTGCTGCCTGTGCTCATCGCCGCGCTTTTGCTTCCGCTCCTTCTTCACTGAGTAGCGATGCACAGCTTACCTCAGTCTCATGGAGTGGCTTTGGAGTATGATCGCAGCAAGCTTATAAAGTGGAAGAGCTCCCAGAAGATAGTGCAGATAAAGCCAGATGTTGCTATTGGAATCACTGGCAATGGCAGCTTAGGGTCGAATATAAAGCGGGCAACAAGGTATATTAAATTTCTTAGTTCATCTTTATATGTTGTATCGCTAAAAGAAAAACGATACGAAATGTTTTATAAACAAAAGAATTGATTGCATGACAGCAAATACTGACGGAGAGAATCAACAAATTTTACTTGAGAAGGGAGGAGGATTGGATAGAAATGATGTAAAGAGTAACGGAAAGGTTAAAACTACACCCGAGAATGATAAACCACCTCTAGAATCCACCACCCTGTGGGACTATCCAAAACAAAGCTATGGAAAGACGCCAAAAGGCAATAATAAGTATGCAGGGGTGACGCCAGCTTTTATAATTTACAATATGGTTGTGAGATATACCAAACCCGGCGATTTGGTTTTAGACCCGATGTGTGGTAGTGGAACAACGATAGATGTGTGCAAGGAAGAAGGGCGGCATTGCATAGGTTATGATATAGTACCTACAAGACCGGATATAATACAAAACGATGCAAGGAAACTGCCATTAGAAGATAACAGTATTGATATGGTATTTATCGATTCACCCTATGGAGACAATATAAAATATAATGAACATCCTGCAGATTTCGGCAAAATCTCAGCAGAGGATGAAAATTTCTATAAGGAATTAGAAAAGGCAATGGCGGAGAGTTATCGTGTACTTAAACCAGGTAAGGTACTTGGATGGTTAATAGGGGATCAATGGGTTAAAAAGAAATTTACACCAGTAGGATTTAAGATTTATGCTAGGCTCGCTAAGTATTTTGATACAGTAGATATTATTTGTGTGACCAGACGCAATCAATCTTCCAATACTGGGGTGTGGCACTACAGAGCTGTAAAATGGAATTTCTATCTTAGGGGGTTCAAATATCTATTCATAATGAAAAAACCACTTATAGGGGAAGGTGGGCAACCTAAAAATGGCGAGAAAGTGGCATGGACACGCTACGAGCGGTGATGGTGCATGAAAGGTAGCGACTTGATAAGCTTGTACGACGAAATGAAAGCTAGATATGGAAAGCAGACATATAGGCATGTATCAGAACTGCTTACAAAAGCTAAAGAGGTACATAAAAAGGACTTTGCTAGCAGCGCAACTGCAAAGAGGGCAATAAGCGAAGGCAGGATACCAGACCACGAACAGTCATGGAGAGCTTTTAAAGGTAAAAACCTCGAAAAGTTGATAATGCATATAATAGAAGATGAGGTCAAGAGTATTGGACTAAGAATAATCAACGGAAATGCATTGGAAAAAACTAGTGATAACAATCTATCTGATGAACTGAATATGGTTAAAAGAAATCTGTTGGTCAACTATGGTGAATTTGGTTATCATCTACCAGACGTTGATATGATAATTTACAGACCAGAAACACAGAAAATAATAGCTGTGTTATCTAGTAAGGTTACTCTGAGGGAAAGAATAGCACAAACAGGTTATTGGAAGATAAAGTTGGCGAGTAGCAACGCAACTAAACACATAAAAGTATTTTTTGTAACGCCTGATGAGGATGGAACATTAACGCAGAGGAAACCCGCAAAGAAAGGCAGGGCTATTGTTGAGATAGATACAGATGGCAGTTATGTACTAAGTGAAACAGAAGTAGAAGAGAGTGAAAAGGTAAAGATGCTTGATAAATTCATTGAAGACTTAAGTAAGCTAACAGGAAAATAATATTCAAACTACAAAACCTTTTTACGAAAAGCTTTACCAAAAAGTCTGGGTGCGCAACCTTTTTGG
>CAYZEE010000120.1:0-2018 GCA_964477485.1 uncultured Gammaproteobacteria bacterium | reverse complement strand
GACGTGCGGAAGCGCCAGGCCGAGAAACGATACGAAGATTTCAAGGAAGAGGAGGAAGGGCAGTTCAAGAAGTGGCGGGTGTAAGGCGGCTGATTCCAATGTGGTGGGATATTCTAAACTTAGCGCGAAAGTATTTTGAAGAAAGATGATCGCCTCGCTTTGCTCGCCGGACGCTCGGGCGGCGCGGGAAGGAATGGTGTGGGAGGGAATGCCCGCCCCGCCCTCGCTTTCGCCGCTTCTTTTTTCGCCGTCGCAATTTTTCGTGCCGATGAAATTGGCGCGCCGCCTTAACTTTTTTCCTTAAAACCCAATTCTAACAATATATTTTTTGCTTTGTTTTTACAATCTTCACGAATCAAAATATAATCTTTTGAATAAGTCGAGACGATTAAAATATTCATTCCGGCTTTTGCTATCGCGTTACTAACTGTTGCCAGAAAACCAACAGAATAAAAAGGAATTGAGACATTCAGAGAAATAAGTATATAAAAATCCTTATTCCTTTCAATCACTTTTATATTGTTGATATTTTCTTCTTTTGTCACGACTGTAATCTCATCCGCATCTTGCGAAACCATAAAATGGTTTTCTGGCGATGGTTGTTCTGCTACTTTGCAATAAATAAAGCGTCCACTTTGAATCTCAAAAGAACCTTCTTTAATAATTTTAGAAATCTCTTGATCGTTCATAACTTATTTTTATAACTTTCTCCATTCAGGAACAATGTGTTTTTCCGATTTTAACGGAATCGTTTCAACCTCAAATGTTTTTGTATTGAAGATTGCGACTCCATTTGCAGAACTTCCATTGACAACGCTCGGAAGATGAAACCATGTTGGCGTTTCTTTTTCAACTTTTACTTTACCGAAAATAAATTCTTCTGCCTTGTCTGGAGTAAATCGCATTATACCTTCTTTATGGTCGTGGCCGGAAATTCCGAGTTTGCAACCGAGCTTTTCCATAAACTTAAAATGCTCTTTTACGTCTTTCGCAGTTTTCGGCTCAAATTTTGTCGTACCAACTAAATCAGGATATGCGTAATGGGACAAAAGAATTTTTATTCCATCAAAATTGCCGATAATATATTCGGGCAACGAATCAATAAATTTTTCATCTGCTTTGGTCAAAAGCGACGGAAGTTCGTTGTACTCGTATAGCCAAACCTTATCTTTCGCTAACTCCTTGCGCTTCCAATAATCCAAAGTGTACCAATTTTTTTGATATTTAAAACCGGCTTTGTGATTAGGCAATTTTTTAATAGCGAAAAGGTCATGATTACCGACAACAATTATATCGCAATTTTTCTTTACGAGTTTGATAACTTCGGGTGCGCTTCTAGACCACAAAAAACCATAATAAGGGACACTATATCCTACGATATCGCCTAAGCAAATTACTTTATCGCACTTGTGCGATTTTAAAATTTTTAGCGCTTGCTCAAGGCGTTTTATATCTTCGTGTATGTCTGAAATAAATCCTAGTTTCATATTTTTTTATTTTAACAAATCATCAACGCCAACGCCTAATCCTTTTAGCAATCTTTGCCACAGTTTCAATTGTCGGATTCGGCGTTGCGCCGGATTCAATTTTGATAATCACATTGTAGGCAATATCGGCCAACTTTGAGAGCTTGTCTTGCAAAATACCTAGCTTTCCCCTGTATTTTTTGATGCTTCTTGCAATTGTTGGTAATTCTTTTGACTTCATAGTATAGATAGAGAATAAGTTTTACTACTATAACTTTACCAAAAAATAATGAATTTAATCAATCTTTTCTTGGCGGCGCATTTCGCAAAGCGAAATACGAAAAATTGCGACGGCGAAAAAAGAAGCGGCGAAAGCGAGGGCGGGGCGGGCATTCCCTCCCACACCATTCCTTCCCGCGCCGCCCGAGCGTCCGGCGAGCGCAGCGAGCCGATCATTCGGGATTTTGTTCAAAATGAGTTCTGACTTTTTCCAACTTTGGTGGACCCGAGGGGGATCGAACCCCTGTCTGCCGGATGCAAACCGGCTGCTCT
>CAYZEE010000119.1:0-2023 GCA_964477485.1 uncultured Gammaproteobacteria bacterium | reverse complement strand
GTGAATCTTCTTTGCTTTGATCATGTCCTTTGCGTGTTGCACTGCGCTTGCCCTGCCTTTCTTGTCTCCGGCGTCGGTTAAATCGTATATTCCAGCAGAGGCGAACCCTGCGCAGAAATGGAAATGGCCTTTTGGTAAAAACCCTCGAATCCCATGAACAGCGGTATGAATGAAAGTAAAAAGTAAAGACGGTTCAGTGAAAGAGAGATGAAAATGTAGATAATCAAGGCCGAGAACACAAATCCGAAAACTCCAATCACGTACCTTTTTCTTATCTCGTTTCTTCCTATGTTGCAAACTCCCGGGTTGTACTTCATTTTATTTCACAGGATAATGATTGATTCTTTTTCATATAAATACCTAACGTTGTTGTAAAAAAGCGGGGTTGAGGGATTTAAATTCGACTTATTTTTTTTTGGCACTACGCCAATAAAACCGCTGGAACTATTGCCAACCATCCTAGCAGGTACATAATGTTTATGGGGAAAACGTCTATATTCATTTTTTCCTCTTTGACTGTTATTAGCAAGTCTAGAATTATCGTGATAAAAAGAGACGCCAGCCCTAGTTGAAGAAGTTGCATTATATTTAAAGAAATTGAGAACTCCTTTAGTATTATATTTGTTGTTATAAAAAATGATGTAAAGCTGCATATTGGCACGGTAATTATTGAAAGATGCGCGGGTAATTTTCGTATCATTTCAGCTGAGTGTTTCAGGTCTATTGGAATCTTAAATATCTTAAAGTAGATTATGAAAGCTGCTATTCCAAGCATCCAGAGTCCAAAATAGCCTATCAAGGGAATGAGTATGAATGCGATGACACTTTCCATGCGTTTAAATAATAAATATTTGATATTAAATATTATCTGTCAGGCTAGCTTTGCTAATAAACTCTGCTTTTTGATTTGAATGAGTTTCATTCAAAACGTAAGAGTCGTGTTTGTATGATTGCTTGTTTTCTTCACTATTCAGTAATTTATTTAATGAATCAGAATAAGTCTTTTTATTATTCTGTAATTGATCAATCATTTTTTCAGTATACTTTTGACAAGGGCGAGCATTTGTTTTTGCCCACTCTCTTTGATATAAAGCGAGAAGTTCTGGCTCGTCTTGCGGCCACCTTGAAGGGTAGGGCATTATCAATCTAGGCTCTATATGAACACTACAAAAAGACTTACCGCAGTATTTACAAGCTCACTAAGACGCTCAACTCTACTTTTCAAAAAAAACATCCAAAACCTTACCAACCTTAGGATGAACCTCCTCATGCCTAATTAAAATCTCATCAGACATAAACAAAAATCACAAGCAACTAAAAGGATATTTTCAGAATATAAATCAAATCAAAACGCCTTAAAATTTAAGGATGAAGAATTAGTTAATGCCCTAAAAGAATTTACTAGAACTTCAGAAGAAACCGTTTCAGATGATTTTGGATTAAAAACCTAAACGTAATGAATAAAACGATTGAATTACTATACAAAATAGCCGAAACTATAAGAAGTTTAAGGTAAAAATATTTTTAAACAATAAAATATGTTTAAATTGGTAGATTGTTGGGCATTTACTTTTTTATTATATGTTGTTTTCGGTTTTCATTTGGTAGTATTTTTCAATGATTTTTTTTGTGGTGTTGGATATGTTTATGTTTGAACCTTCTTTGTAGTATGCTATATATTTTATTTCATGTCTTGGCCGAGCTATTCCAATAGTTTTAATCAGAAAAACTTTGTTGTGGTCTTGAAAGTACCCACCTCTATTACTTTTGTGAGATGTGCCAACGTGTTTGAATAAGTAGTGAGAGCTTGTTGCTTGAAGGTTGGTTTCTTCTAGTAGTTCTCTTATCGCGGCTTTTCTTCTGCTTTCTCCTTTATCTGCCCCCCCTCCTGGTAGTATGAATATTTTTTTCTTTCCACTAACAACTAAAATGCCGTTAGGAGTGTCAACGATTGCAGCTCCACGTCTGCGTTTATGAATCATTTTATATTCACTTTAAGTATGTTTTTAATTTTAGTTAAAAT
>CAYZEE010000118.1:0-2037 GCA_964477485.1 uncultured Gammaproteobacteria bacterium | reverse complement strand
TTATCGAGGAGTATAATAAAACCTCGACGGCATTCCTTTGGACTTACGACGGCAATCCCCTTAGAAAATAATTAAAGCTTTTTAGCAGACTATCTAGTAGTTGCCATGTGCCTCCTGGATACCACGGGCTTTAGCCCGTGGAGGAGGTCATTTATACCGTCATATACCAGTTTCTACCACATCACTTAAATGAGTTACGAAAGATAGGTTATAAAGAAGAAAACATTATATAAATTATTAACGGCAACGTGAGTGTATGGAAATAATAAGAGACAAGGTTAAAGAATTTGTGGTTGAGGGTTATGTAATAAAAAATGGTAAAATACTTTTGATGCACCATAAAAAGTTAGATCTCTGGCTGCCCCCCGGTGGCCATATGGAACAGAACGAATTGCCTGAAGAGAGTTTAAAACGTGAAATAAAAGAGGAAACAGGCCTTGAGGTAAGTATAGACAACACAATCAAATATCCAAATGAGTTCAATGTTAAGCTTATTGGGCTACCCAATCATATACAAGTCGAAAACATCAAAAATGATCACTATCACATCGATCTCGTATATATATGTAGAGTTATTGGAGGAGAGTTACTGAAAAATGAGGAATCAAAAAAACTTCAATTTTTCTCAATAGACGAAATCGAAAATCTTGATAAAATACCCTCTGAAGTAAAGTATTTCTCACGATCTTTTCTTAAAATAGATTCAGCATTTACCCAAAAACTCCCGATTTTGAATGTATTGGTACAAAAAAACAAAATCGATTTCACAGAAACAGATCTTGTTATTGTACAGCATATTAAGAATAATACAATTGAATTCATAAAGCTGATGAAAATATGCGGGTTTAAAAATATTATCATAATAGGTAAGTCATACTCTGTGGATTCTAATGCTTTGTCTGAGCTTAAAAAATTTGCAACAGTACTTATACCACCATTCGATGACCTTGAAAATCTTAATGCCATTGAGCGGGCAAACGCTTTGATAAAGAGTACAAAATTTATCGGTTTTGATCTTGGTGGTTACCTTTCTAGATATTATCAGAATCCTAATGTAAGAACCAAACCAGTATGTATAATAGAAGACACTAAGAATGGCATATGGTTAAATTCTAAAACCAATTTAAGTTTCCCTTTTCTTTCAGTAGCTAATTCAAAACTTAAGAACTATGCAGAAAATCATTATGTGGCAAAGTCGATATATAGAAATTCAGAAAATTTGCTAATTAATGAATTAGAACAGTCTTTAAGCGGTAAAAAAATAATCGTAATGGGGTACGGCGGAATTGGCGAAAAACTTACAAATTTCCTAAAAACAGATTCCGATGTTTATGTGTATGACAAAGATTATACGCGCCTTTTAAAAAGTAAGATAGATGGCTTTAATACGGTGGAGAAATTAGTAGACATCTCTGATTTTGATTTAATTATTGGAGTTACTGGGGAGGTTATATTGACCGCTGGACATCTCCTAAACCTTAAAAATAATGCAATTTTAATAAATGGTTCCACAAGGAAAAAAGAATTTGATATCGATTCAATCAAGCAACATATAATAAGAACCCAACAACTAAACAAAACTGCAAAACTGCAATTAGATAACGGTAAAAACATTTACTTAATTAATGAGGGATACCCCGTGAACTTTCTTAATTCTGAATCGGTGCCAGAATATATATTAGATATTGTTTTTTCTGAAATATTTAGACTTGCCCAAATAGCAGTTGAAACCAAAATTAAACCAGGTTTTTATCCAATAGAAGACTCTTACCCCACAGAAGAAATTGAAATTGCAAAGCTGTGGTTGGGCATATATAATTAAACCTGTTGGGGCTCGCAAACACGTTGGCACGTTAGACCCCATAAGCGGCGTTTGCCGCGTACGAACTGTCGGGGCAATAGGATATGGGTAACCTAAAACCTTTTTACGAAAAGTTTTACCAAAAAGTCTGGGTGCGCAACCTTTTTGGAAAGGTTAATCAAAAACACTGGGTGCGGTTTCAGCTTGTATTCGCACCGTATCTGTTTATATTTCTA
>CAYZEE010000117.1:0-2098 GCA_964477485.1 uncultured Gammaproteobacteria bacterium | reverse complement strand
GCGGGAAAGTACATGAAAATATGGGGAATTTGGATTGATAAAGAGTTTGCCAAAAATCTACAATATGAAACACTGTGCTCTACTACACTGGGGAAAAATTTTTGCAAAGCCGCAAAACAAACAATTCCCAAAAACAAAGGTATTGACAAAAATATTGTTAAATCCCTATTTATTTTTAACATTTTTTTCCAACAGTTTTAATAAATACGCGCGCTTTTTCGGAGAAAGTCTTTCAATGCTGTCGGCAAATGAGGCTATTGCCACATCGCCGAATGATTTTATAAACGAGGATAAAAAATTATCCGCTAGGCGTTTCCCGTACGCTTCCCTTGAAATTCTAGGTTTATACAGGTTTGCGAACCCTTTTATTTTTTTTGTTATAAACCCTTTTTGCTCAAGCCTTTGAAAAACCGTAGCAACAGTCGTATACGCAATTTTTCGTTGTTTTAGAAGTATTTCATGGGCATCATGCACGGAACAGAGTTTTTTATTCCATATAATATCCATTACCTGCTCTTCCATTCCGCTTAGTTTATTTTTATTCACACCACTATTTTACAACACTTTTAAAACAAATAAAAGAAATATTGAAAAAACAAAATTTATTTACTACAGTTAGTAGTATATGGGTATACAGTATGTTTGGTTTATCTGGAGTTTTATACTTCTTATAGTTTGGGCATTAATTTATTTTTCCTTAAAAGAAAGACAAAGCAAGAAGGAGATGCTTTATGTAAGTTTGTTTACATCTTTTTTAGGCCTGACTGAGCCCATTTTTGTACCGGCATATTGGAATCCGCCGTCTATTTTTAACCTTGCCCAGAACACAGGCTTTGATATCGAAAGTATTATTTTTTCATTTGCCGTGGGAGGAATCGCTGTAATTATTTATGAGTCGTTTTTTAAGGTTGAACATAGACAGATGTCTCAGAAAGAAATGCATTCCAAAAAGCACAAATACCATTTACTTGCGCTGTCATCGGCCCCCCTTATTTTTATTCTTCTTTATATATTTGCTCCATTAAATCCTATTTACTCGACAATAATGGCTCTTTTGGGTGGAGGAATTGCCACTTGGTACTGCAGGCCTGATTTAAAGAAAAAAATGATTTTTAGCGGATTAATATTTTTGGTGATTTACTTTGTCTTCTTCCTTTCATTGGTACTTCTTTTTCCGGGTTATGTCGAAAAAGTGTGGAACTTATCGGCTATATCGGGTATTTTAATTTTGGGGATTCCATTAGAGGAACTACTGTTTGCTTTTTCTCTTGGTTTTTTATGGTCAAGCGTATACGAACACGTTAAATGGAAGAGGGTGAATAGAACTGGGTGAATTAACTTTCTTCTCCCTGGTGTAGGGATAAATTGGTACTTGACAAATACCCCTAGAGGGTATATGGTATACATATTATGACTCCTGATGAGATAAAACAAACGGCTGAAAAAAGAATCAACATAATTAAAGGACAACTGGATGGACTCAATAAAATGATAGATTCCGATGCCTACTGCCCGGATGTTTTAGACCAGAGCTTATCAATTCAAAATTCTCTAAAGAGTTTAGACGGGTTAATCCTTGAAAAACACTTAAGAACCCATGTCTCCGAACAGTTTAAGACAAACAAAGAAACTGCAGTTTCGGAACTTATGAAGGTCTTTAAAAGAAAGCAGAGGAACGAATGATGTCAGGTTTAAATATTAAATCACTGTCCAAAAACGGTTTTCATTTCGCGGAGACAGGAGAGGTTTTAGATATGGTTTGCGGAATGGAACTGCCCGGAAAAACGGATTACAAGCTTTTATATAAAGGGAAGTTATATTACTTCTGCTCCGACAACTGCCTGAAACATTTCAAAAACAATCCAGAAAAATATAGCGATGACTAAAAGGAAATTGTACCAGTGCCCAATATGTAAATTGCATTACCCGACTAAAGCTTGGGCGCAAAAGTGCGAGAACTGGTGCAAGATACATAATAGCTGTAACCTGGGAATTACGTCACACGCTATTAGATAAATAATATGGATAAAAAAGTTTACACATGTCCGATGCATCCCGAGGTAGAATCGGAAAAGCCTGGAAAATGTCCAAAATGCGG
>CAYZEE010000116.1:0-2104 GCA_964477485.1 uncultured Gammaproteobacteria bacterium | reverse complement strand
AATTTAAAGGTGAAATGTCGATCGTTATCACGTAAATATATATCTAAATTTAGCCCGTACTATTTGAACTTATCCTAACCTCATAGGTCGTTTAGCATGGTATGATACGCTCTGAGTATGTGTTTTTTTTGGTGAACCTCCATTGTCTTCTAGAAATTTATCCTTTCGATATTTTCTGATTTTAGTTTATCGAATTTAGAATCTTTAGTTATTATTTTGTTTATTCCCCAATCCTGCATATAGGTAACGTGAAAAGCATCTCTTGGCCTTAAAGTAAATTTCTTAATATTCTCTAAGGCTAATAAACACGAATTATTAAGGTTATTTTCAAACTGCCTGAGCCTAAATTGAGAATTACTTAATAAATACTCTATTGCCTGTTTCAATTCAGGGTAAAAATAAGCAACAGGAAAGCCTTTTTTGCTACCCTTCTTTATTTTTATTTTATTTTTTACTTCATGAACACCCATCATTAATTCATCGAGTGTCAAAGGAGAAAAATGCAGCGTGTTATTTTTAACTAAAAGATACGCTAAGAGTTTTTTGGAGGTTAAATGATCTTTGTGGTCATCGACAAAATAGGCAATTAAAAAATTTGCATCAAGGTAGATATTTTCATTTGCGGGTAAATTCATTTTTATTATCCTTCAATAACGCCATAAATCTTGTTTATATTAACCGGTCCTGCTTTTATTATTCCAGCAGTATTTATTAAAAGCAAAATGTGCTCGTAAGACAACTGATTAAATAAATCGTTACCTAATTCTTCCTGTAATTGAATAATCTTATCTCTTAATTCCACATTTCTTCCTTCACCGATTCTCTGGTTTTCTTCTGATTCATTGGTAAATACGATGTTGAAAGGTAATTGGTTATAAATATTATTTACTTCTTTCCATTCCGGTTCAAGCCACGAAAATGAGGCTTCATAAGAATTATGTATTAATGCTTCGGATCTTATATTTGAAACCGTTCCCATTTCATCTTGATTAAAAAAAGACACACCGCTATAGAAATTGCTGTTTAATAAACTATTTTTTGCAACTTCAAGACCGTTTATCGAAGCGGCACTGATTGTATTAAGCGTCAATGTGGTCATCATATTCTGGTAAATAACTTTTTAAATTCTTATTTAAATATTTTATAGTTGTTTCCGTAAAATCAGCAATATTTTGGTTAGATAAATCAAGAACTTTGTCGGGAATAGTATTAACATCAAACATAACTAACAAGATTTTATTGTCTTTATCTTTCTCGGGTAATCGCAATGCGTTTGCTCTAAACCAAATATTAACATCTGTTCCGTTTAAAGTAACTTTATTAAGAAATCCAATATTTAAATCATATGCTTCCTTTGTAAATTTTGAGTCGCTTATATAGGATTTTTTAATTATTTCGACGGCATCATTAACTTTAAACTGAATATTTAAAATAAAACCTATCCTAACTATTTTTGTTTTAAAAACATTAATAATCGAAGCGGATAGGGACGTTAGTTTATCTTGGTAATCTTTAATGAGAGTTGCCGGGTAATTTTTTTGAGATTTATCCTTTGAATCACTTTTAACAATAAAATCAATTCTTGAAGATTTAATTTCCAGTATATATTTATCATCTTTGCTCTTTAATATCATTCGCGGAAATTCCGATGGAGCGTCAGGAGGAACAGGAAGCATTATTGGATCACCATCAAAAATATTTCCGGTTTCTTTTATTAACTGGGCAGATAGACCTAATTTGTCTGAAAAGACTAACCCGGGTGTGAAAAAGGCTGTTTGGATGGTAAGATCAACTATTTTCATATTCATGTTATTATACTAAAAATATAGCAGAAATCTTATAATAAGTGTCAAGTATTTAAGTATCGTGCGTTCATTATTCAAAATTACACCAACTCAAATCACTGTCAACCACAATGTATTTAATGTAATCTTCCCCCATTTTATTCAAAGGAATTTTTAATCTCTCGGCAAGTTTTTCTAGTCCCTGTTCTGGTAACATTCCATTTAATTTTAATTGGCCAATAACTTCTTCCGGGGAACCCCTTTTTCTAAGAGCCTGTTTGAAAACTTTTAGTCATCATACTCCTTCTCAATTTTTAACA
>CAYZEE010000115.1:0-2127 GCA_964477485.1 uncultured Gammaproteobacteria bacterium | reverse complement strand
GCAGCTTCGAACCTGGCACTATCACCAGCGTAAGCCTTCCGTCTTTTGATTTGCGTGCAAACTCTACTGGCAGGAGAGGGCCATCTTCGTACCATTCCCCATCAACCAAGCTTAGGCTGCCCGGATTCCAGACAAGCGAACCCCAGCCTATGACCGCGATTCCTGCCATGTGTATGCTTTGGCTGCGCGTTTTTAAATGCGTTGCTGGCGAGGCGCGCCGAACGGCCGAGCGCGGCGAGGCCCATGCCGGCGCGCCGAGTCCAATGCGTTATGCCGAAGCCGAGCCGCAGGCTAGAGCAGGCGACGAAGGAGCCTGCGAGCTGCGGCGAGGCGAATGCTTTCTATGCCGCTTCGCCGCACCAGCCCCCCACCATGGCGAAGGATGTTAGGATTAGAAACAACCCGGATTTGTTATTGATGCTTGGATATCTATTCCGAGAAACCGTAGAATACGCGGTCAAAAACGAAGCCGAGAATAAAGCTTCGTTTTACTATAAATCATATTTTTGCGTAAGAAATGATTACAAATATCATTATAATAATTAACCACGCTACAAAAGATAGGGAATATTTAATAACATTGCTTCTCCCCTCCCCTTTCCAGATAATATAATTGATAAAGAGTCCAAGTAAAAGTCCCAAGCCACCGATACCTAACCATTTTAATGTCCGATCTTTTTTATCTCTGCCTTTGTTTAATACCCATATAAAGATGACAGCGTAAATCATGCCAGCTATTAGATATCCTAATATGTACTCTAAACTGATTACTAATGCATACCCGCTAATAAGTCCTCCAGCAAAGCCTAAGATAGAATGTCCTTGTTTCTTTTTATAATTCGCATTCACATGTTTTTTACGAATATGTTTTGCTAAATCTTTTTTTGTGTGGACTTCGTATCCGCAAATCTTGCACTTATATCGGCTCATACTAATAAGATGACAGGAAGGCTAATAAAGCCTATAGTTTCGAATATTTCATCAGCTATATGCACATAAAGGTTCCCTATTATATTGTAAATCGTAAGAAAAAGATAAAAATGTAAGCTTTATAGGTTCACTTAACACTAAGTTATAAGTGATGAATGAAAGCGTTACAGAAGATACGAGAATCGGTGGGATCGTATGATTGATTCAAATATAGACGATGCTAAGATAGAGATACAGCGTTGGAAAGAGGGATAGATATGGCTTTTGAAGTAACTATTGCAGCAGCAAATGTAATTGATGATGGTAACGGAATTGCGAGAATAGATTCACGAGCAATAAAAACATTAAATCTTGAGATTGGCGATGTTATTAAAATAGAAGGTAGGCGTAGGTCTACAGCAGCCATAGTTCAAAAAGTCTATCAACAAGACGAAGGACTTGATTTTATAAGGATAGATGGCTGGATAAGAGAGAACATTGAGGCAGGAATTGGAGATAGAGTATTAATTGATAAGACTAACATAAAAAGCGGAAAGAAAGTAATTCTTTCGCCACCGTCGGGACAAAAAGTTCCAATTACCCCAGACTTATCAGAATTTATAAAAACTAAACTTAAAAATAAACCTCTTGTTCAAGGAGATGTATTTCCTTTAGCCATATTTGGCTCGGTTTTCAGATTTATAGTAGTTAAGGTAGACCCAGAAGGTGTAGTTATGTTTACAAAAGATACTGAGATTCTTTTAAAGAGTGCATCTGTTTCAGAGTTTGAAATATATGGTAATCCAAAAGAAATATTATCAATGTTAAGATATGCAGTAACTGGTAATCTTGAAGACTCTAAAAAAGAACTAAACACATTAATTTTGGTGAATAGACTAAGTTTTAAAGACATATTAACTATGTGTTCTGAAGAATTGCAAAAATTAAAAATAGAAGACAGAAGGAAACTTAAAATTATAGACGAGATAAGTAATTGTGATTTTAGAATCACACAGGGTGCAAACATGAGATTACAACTTGAAGGACTACTCGCACGAATTGCATTAATAGAGGATAATGATAAATCAAAATAGAAGCTTATAAATTGACTTTATGGACAACAATAACACTTTTTGGACAAATAATACTTTACGGACAAAGCCGCACAAACGAATAGATATTTATACCTCCTCTTCGATAACAAAAATTGGGAGCAGA
>CAYZEE010000114.1:0-2147 GCA_964477485.1 uncultured Gammaproteobacteria bacterium | reverse complement strand
CAGTCCTTCTTTTTATATCAGTTAGCGTTCTAGCAGGAATGGCGATTGAAAAAATGATTGATGTTGATTAATAATGAAATTATTAATGAGCTTGGATTGTGAATTTCGTTTTACGTTTCACGCATGATTGGATGAAACAACCTGCGCAGCAATTCTAATTTTATGTTTTTGTGAGTCTTTTTACAGTGTGGTTTATTTCTAGACTGTTTCACTTAGCTTGATAGAGGAAAACCCGCCAGTTCACTAGCGGGAGGGCGTCATAATTTATTCGTGCAACAAACCATCAAAAATCGGAAATCAATGGTTTTTGGCGAGTTTTGTGACTGTCTTTATGTGTTAGTAAGCTTTATAATTGTTGAAATCAGCATTTTATAATATGAAACCTTTTGTAACTTTAATATATAACTGCGAAGCATATGGTGGGATTCTTAATTATAATAATGAAATTGTTTCAAAAACTAAAAAAATAATGCAGGTAAATGAAATTAATTTCAAAGAAATACGAGGAGATAATATCGTTGAAAAAATAGCTAGTGTTCTAGTCAATAGAAAAAAATATCTAATAAAGCAAAAAAATAAAATATCAAAAATAAATCATTTTTTAAGTCCAGACATTTTTTATCATGTTAAGGAACTTGATGAAAAAACAAATATATGCACCATCCATGATCTATTTTTATTAGAGCCAACGCTGGTAAAAATTGGAAATTTATATGACTTTTTAGGAAAAATTCTATTTTTAAGAAGATTTAAAGAAGTGGTTAAACACGTAGATTTTTTTATTTCAGATTCAGAGCTAACAACTCATGATCTCATAAAGCAAGGTATAGAAAAACGTAAAATAAAAACCATAAATTTAGGGTTAGACAAAGAATTTAAAGTAATAAAAAACTTTGAAGAAAGGCAAAATATAATTGGATATTTAGGAGATAATAATAAAAGAAAAAGAATAAACAAGTTAATCAGAGATTGGAAGTATAGTGATATTAAAAATTTTAAATTAATACTAGCGGGGCATGGAATAAAACAAGTCAATTTTGATAACAAGTTTAAAATAGATTATCTAGGAGAATTACCCAAACGGGAGATACCAAGCTATTATAATTCTCTTAAAGCTTTTATTCTTCCTTCTGTTTTAGAAGGCTTTGGTTTGAATATAATAGAAGCCACCGCCTGTGGCACTCCTGTCTTTATCTATAAAGATGCAAAAATTTCCGATGAAGTAAAGAAATATACTTTTAAAATAGGAAGTATTTCAGAAATCCCAGAAACACTAAACAAAATAAATCAAAATGACTTAAACAAGATATCTAAGAAAGTAAAAAATGAATTTTCATGGGATAAAACAGTTAAAGAAACTATTAAAATATATGAGAGGTTTAGATAAAATAAGTTTTATTCTAAATCAATTTCACCTTTACTAAAATGGTTATGCTTAAACTTTACAACTTCATCTGAAATATAAAATCTTTATAAAAAATTCACTTTTTAACAGCAATCACTAAATTAATTCGCATATTAGAATTGGCAGCATATTCAACAATTACTGGTACAACATTAGTATGTTTGGTATTGAAACCAGCTTCTTTAAGCTTAGATTCTATGTTAAGATAACCATAATGGCATTCAATTATAATCTGATCAAATGCGTTAGGGTAAGTAAATCAGCATTCAAAATAACACTATATTCACAACCGTCACAATCCATCTTCAAGACCGCATTTTTTAAATTATATATTCTAACAATACTTTCTAAACTATTAATTTTAATCTTCTTTCCTCTTTCAAAATTCTTCAAAATACTTCCCGCATCACTTTTATAAGAAGAACTTATTTTTATAAAACTATCTTTATCTCCAACTCCCTCATTCAACAAAACAACCTTCTTAAGATCATTAATTTTCACATTCTTCTTAGCAATTTTATAAGTGAAAGGAAAAGGTTCAAATGCAATAACACTCCTTGCTTTTTTAATCTTTGAAAAGTAAACAATCGTATCTCCAATATTTGCGCCTATATCAACTACGTCTTTATTTTAAACGTTTAATAAATTATATTGTTCTTCTACTAAATTTTCTAATATAACTCTAACTTCCTCAAGATTTTTAATAAAAAATTTTAAACTATTTCGATTTAATATGTAACCA
>CAYZEE010000113.1:0-2191 GCA_964477485.1 uncultured Gammaproteobacteria bacterium | reverse complement strand
ATAAGAGATGAATATGGCAATTTTTCGGCACATAATTTAGCTAGACAGATGCAAGAGCTTCACGAATATACGAATTTGTCAGAAAAGGAAAGGGAAACTGCAAAAAAACCAAAATTCTTTATTGATGCACCCAAAGCATATTCGATTTTAAAGAAAACGGCTATAATCTTAGCCCGCATACGAAGAGTTTATGCTGAATCGAGCATTAAGATAGTAAGAGGACGATAGTGGTTTATTTACAGGCCTCTTTTTGTTCTAGAACTCCACGATGGATTGTTATATTCACTGGGCCAGTAGCAGAGGTAAGCCCAGAAGCAATTGGGATAGCAGTATCAATCGGTTGCTGACTATAAAAAATATAGCAGATTTTACTATCTGATACTGGGGTGGTTACACTAAACATTCTTGTATAATTTTGATTGAAATAGTCCTCTAAATTTGTATAGTTACCGCTGTAATTAGCAGTAATATTATACTTATTCAGACCAGATGTAATTAGTGATATGTTGACCTCTATTTCGCAGCTTTGATAAGGGCCAAAATTCGACACTGCAACTTGAATGGAGTTATTATGAGTAAGCTCTGCTTCGCAACTATAGGCACTTTTTCTGATGCTAACGTTGTGTATATACATACCCCATTCTAAATAATCACCATTTACACTTTCAGGGGTGGTTATAAAAAATGTGAGATAATTGGCCTGCGCAGTTCCATTATTAGTTATAGTAACGTAGAAATTTTTATATTCCATGGGGAGATTTGTGTATTCCGTTCCCGGCGAAAATATTATGACCATGCTAGGCGTAGGGGTATGTATATATTGCCACCATAGCACAATGGCAGATGATACAATTCCAGTTACTATAGGTATAATGACAAATAAAATAATTCTAACCGCATTACGACGTATCCAGCTTATATCTTCTTTTGTTTTCCTAGGCATACAACCGTTCACTTTCTAATTATCTGGCCAAATTTTCTATTTACCAACTCAATATATTTCAACATAAAAGATAATCAAAACAATTAAAACCAGTAGCGCAATACCTATCCCATAATAAGCAAAAGTTATGGCATGTTGCAAGGTCAACATCGTGCCGACAGAAGCCAAAGAGAGCGCACTAAAAACAAAAAAGATTGATATAAAGAGAATGATGATTAACACTCTCGATATCCCTCTGTTATTATTCATTTCTTTCCATCTAGGTTGCTTTGTTAGCTCAAAAAATATCAGGAAAACTATCGGTATAAATATACCGCCAAAAGTCAATATTGTTTGCATGTACCCTTGTAACAGACCGATATCAGTCGAAATTCTCGGAAATATAAAGCTGCTAAATAATATTGTCATGACTGCTATGCCTACGATAAATTCAATACCAATGACAGCAAATCTATTAAACTTATTTTTCTTTTTTTGTGCGATAGTATTTGCCTGACTTTTGATAACTTCATTAAATATGCTAATTGTCTTGTCTAGAAGCTCTAATGCCTTCTCTTTTCCAAGCCATCCATGTGGGGCTTCCGCAACTTTGCCATGTTGCAGTTTAAGCCACGCTTTATCTTCATATTGTCCATAGTGCACTGTAGCATTACCATAATTTCTTATATACTCAATTTTGCCTATCAATTTGTCGTTGGCTATTCCAAGGTTCTTTGCGTCATTTAATATTTTGCTCCACTTGGTATCAATCCAATCAAAATCTATCTTTATTGCTCCCCCACTAAACTCCTTCGGCCTGTTTGTTCTTCTCGCAAGTGAAAAGTAAACTACCGCTTCTGTAACTGCTCTGCACATTATTGCAGTAGCCATATACGCTCCATTTTGATAACAAGAAAATGCCTCTCTCAGCAAGTCTAGCGACGGTAGAGATATCAATGCTACTTTATCATATGCGCTTATATCCACAATTTTTTTTGCTAGCCTTTCCGTATCTTTAGTCCGCTGATTTCTCCATTTGTTACATTCGGTTACCCCTATCACTGTTTGCTCTACTTCATCCTCCATACAATCACTTTTTATGTTAAGGAACTAAGAGATATTAGAGTTTACTATTAAACATGGGTGCTAGGCCACTTGCACTCTGCGTTGCTATCAACTTGCTTTTAGTGCAACGTATACACTAACCCCTATCCCTAGAATTATCAATGCAACTTCCAAAACGGCCTCAAAGAAGGCCTCTGGGAACAT
>CAYZEE010000112.1:0-2235 GCA_964477485.1 uncultured Gammaproteobacteria bacterium | reverse complement strand
CCTTTATTAAAGCATTTCTAACACCGGTATCCCAGAAAAAAATCTTAGTGCTTTTAACAATTTCTTTTCTCAAGTTATTGCTAAATGCCGGCAATCTAAAAACAACAAAAGATTTTTCCAAAAGATCAATATATTTTTCGACTGTTATCCGACTCATTCCCAATTGGGTCGCGAGTTCCGATAGTGAAACTTCCGATCCTGCTTGATAAGCTAAAAACATGAGTAGTTTTTTAACTTTTTCCGGCGACTTAATAAGTGATGATTGAAAAACATCTTTCAGGAGATAATCGGAAACTAAATTTAATAAATATTGTTCTTTCTCTCCGATAATCACAGCTTCCGGATAGCTGCCAAAGACCATCCGTTCTTCAATAAGAGAAGATATAGGATTAAACATATTTTCTTTGAGTAAGGCAGGGGTCATTCCTTTTGAGTACCATGACTTCGCATGTAAGACTTCGGAAAACAGCAAAGGCGGTAAAAAAAGTTTACTATTTCGACCGGTCAAGCTTTCTGCCGATTGATCCAAAAGATTCAAGCTGGAAGAGCCTAGAAGAATAATTTTTGTCTTTACGTTGCTATCAAACCATCCTTTAACGATCCGGCCTGTTTCCGGTAATCTTTGTGCTTCATCGATAATTAGAAGAGAGGGATCTCCTAGATTTTTCATAGCGTCCGTTGGCGCCATATGGGAAACGGTAAGAAGACGGCCTTTATCTACCTCAATATCAAGATTTAAGATAAGCCCCTGGTGTTCCTTTAAAATCCGCTTAATTAACGTAGTTTTCCCCACCTGGCGGGCACCAAGAAGAATGATGACTTTTAGGTTATTCAGTAGATCTACGAGCTGGTTTTCTGCTATCCTTTTAATATACATATATCCTTAACTATACATTATCATCGGTGATTTTGTCAAGTTGAGTTTATATTCTACCCTATAATTCAAACTACTGATCCTGAAACAAACGTGGTTTAGCATACTTTCATTCATATAGGTATTTTCACTAGACAGTGAAAATACACCAAACAGTGAAAACAAATGCAAGTAGTCACCATATTTACTTGATATAATTATAAGGATGAAACTCTCTATCGGTATTGTCGGTCTTCCTAACGTCGGCAAATCAACCCTTTTCAACGCCCTGTTAAAAAAACAGGTTGCCAATGTGGCTAATTATCCGTTTTGCACCATAGAACCCAATGTCGGTGTCATCGAAGTTCCCGACGAACGCCTCCCTGTTCTGGCAAAGATCGTGAATACGCAAAAAATAATTCCTGCGGTTGTCGAGTTTTATGATATTGCCGGATTGGTTAAAGGAGCTTCGAAAGGAGAAGGATTGGGAAATAAATTTTTATCGCATATCCGGGAGGTTGCCGCAATCGTACATGTTGTACGATTATTCGAAGACTCCAATGTGGTACATGTATCGGATAAAATCAACCCTGTTGACGATATCCAAACCATAGAAAACGAGTTGATGCTTGCTGATTTGGAAACCGTATCCAAACAACACGAACCCAAAGGAAATCTCGCCTCGAAAGACACGGTTTTTTTCTGGAATACGGTGCAAAAAATCAAAGCGGAACTTGACAAAGGAATTCCGATAAGGAATATCCAACTCGACGACGAGGAGAAAGCAACAATAAATCAGTTAAATCTGTTGACTGCAAAACCATTGATTTATGTATTTAACGTTTCCGAGCAACAACTGCAAAATCCTGAAGAAGCAAAAAAGAAAATGCTGGAGATTCTGGATCAAGTTCAGAATAATAAATCCAACAACCAAAAACCAACAACCAAGAACTATTTATATTTATGCGCAAAACTCGAAAACGAAGTCTTGGCGTTCAACGAGCAGGAGCAAAAGGAATTTTTGCAGCAATACCGGCTCGAAGAAACAGGATTAAACAGATTAGTTAAAAAAGCATATGAAACGCTCGGACTTATCTCCTATCTCACCGCAGGAGAAAAAGAAGTACGCGCATGGACCATTACCCGCGGAACATTAGCTCCCCAGGCTGCCGGAGTCATCCATACGGACTTCGAAAAACACTTCATTAAAGCCGATGTTATTCCCTACCGGGATTTCGTTGATGTCGGCGGCTGGATTAAGGCTCGAGAACTGGGAAAAGTTCAAACCGTAGGGAAAGATTATGTGATGAAAGACGGAGAAATTGTTGAGTTTAAGGTAGGAATCTAGAATAAGTTACCAGTTAGAAGTGAAAAGTGAGAAG
>CAYZEE010000111.1:0-2274 GCA_964477485.1 uncultured Gammaproteobacteria bacterium | reverse complement strand
CATCCAAAGGTCTGGCCCTTGAACTTTATCTGGTGCAAAGCTCAATACATCCTCTTTAAATTGATTAATACCATTAGAATAATATTTTTTAAGCCATTCATCAGGAGCAGTTGAAGTTAACCATATTTCCGTGCTTTTTGGTATTTCAAAAGCATTATGAAGACCAACAGCCCTTATTTCCTTTAATCGTTTGGAATGTAAGACCTTCCACAAGTTAAAACCTATAAAACGAGAATGCTTAGCAACGCTTTGAATCAAACCCAGACTGGAATTCGCTTCGCAGAGAGGAACAAAAAAACGGTCTTTTGTCATTGAATTAAATTCGTAATTAATCACTTCCTATCACTTTCTTGTTTTTATTACATTTTGAAATACCCTTGTTTTTGAGACTTTTGCAAGCTTTATTTAAGCTATTCTGCCACTTCCCCACCAATTCATTTTTTGTTTTCAACAACTATATAAAATAATAGTTTAGGATTATAATAAACTATTATTATTAGTTATTTTATTTAAACATATTAATATATATACTTTATGGTTTTAATAATTAATGTGATTAGTGATTTTTTGCCCACTATTGACAAGAACTTCAGAAGGTTATTACTGTATTCAAGGATAGGAGTGATGGCAATGCTTAGCTATTATGGTAAAGATGGTTTATCTTACCAAGATATTAAAGACAGTTTAAAGCTTGAAGACGGTTCGCTGAGCCCAAACCTTCTTTGGTTGAGGAAAAATGATTATATAACTTCTGAAGACACAGAAATAGGGGAAAAATCAATCGCAGTTTACTACATAACAAGTAAGGGAGAGGAAGCGTACAAACATGTTAAAACCTGGCTTAGAGAATTATTGGTGTTTAATAATGAAAAAGGTGAACTATGAAATGATTGAAAAAAACAAGCTAATAGCATACTTAAATGCGCTTGAAATCAAAATAAACAGCAAAACATTTGAATCAAGACTCAAAGCACAAAAACTATCCTACATACTTCAAGAAATCCTAAACACACAATTGTGCGGTGATTTTAATTTCTATGTAAAAGGACCATACTCTCCAGCACTAGCATATGAATATTTCAATTCTTCAAAAGATTTTGAAGAAGGGCTTACTAACTATCCAGTAAAAGAAAAAGAAATTTATGAATTAAATAGGGTTAAACAATTGATTGAAACGCTTAACCCCCAACAACTTGAAATAATAGCCAGTCTGCTTTATCTAAAAAAAGAAGGTTTGAGTGAAGAGAAGGCAGAAGAAAAACTGCACAAACTTAAACCACACTTAAAAGAAGAAGACATTTGGATAGGCACTCAAAACCTCAAAAAACTTCTTTTAACAGAAGAGGAAAAGACCAAGATAATGAAATCACTTAAAAAAGAAATAGAAGAGTGGGACGAGATTTCAAATGAGAGCCTAAAAAGATTCGACTGATGAAGCAAAAAATGGAATACAAAATCTGTAGTGTAAATTTCGAGTTTGGAAAAGGACGCGAGCAGGAAGGCCAAAGACCTGCAATAATTATAAAAGAAATAAGCGAAACGAGCATAGTAATAGTAATACCATTGACAAGCAACTTAAACCATGTTAACGACCTACCTTACACAATCCAAATAAATAAAACCAGCACCACAAACCTGAAAAACGACAGCGTCGCATTAATATTTCAGTTAAGAGCAATAGATCATCAAAGAATAACAAACACTCAAATAGGCAGAATAGAAGAAAACCAAGCAAACAAAATCAAAACAATACTAAAAAACATGCTTGAATTATAAAAAAATTCTAAAACTACCTTTCACAAAAACACTAGCAACGCCGGCAGTGCGGGGGTGCTTAACTTTAAAACTCATTAAGAATTAGAAATTATCATGGAGGTTCGGCTGGTTAAACTAATGGGTTTCGCGGTCGTTTCAATAACAGCAGTGTTTCTAGCCGTTTTACTGTTAAACCAAGCTTTCACTTTCAACGCAAAACCATTGTTTCTAGGCATTCCTTTTGAAATACCTGTAATAATAGGAAATTAGTGTTACTATGGCTGGACGACAAGTAAACCATTATAAAATCAATAAAAACAAAGAAAAACACTGACAAAACAATGAATTTTAAGAAAAAATCATACAAAATTGTATATTTTAAATGAAAAATAATACGTGACGCTGGAAACGCCTGGCAAAGAATTAGTTGTTAACTTTTGTAAAAAATGATAATCTTTAAAAATAAACATTGTCAGTAGATTATGAATGAGTTATAGGAAGAGAGTTTTTCGCTGCGCT
>CAYZEE010000110.1:0-2363 GCA_964477485.1 uncultured Gammaproteobacteria bacterium | reverse complement strand
TTATTGACAGATCAATATTTACTAATTATTACGAGTTTCGTAATTCACGTTAATTTAACAGTCTATGTCAACAGATCAAAAAACAATTGATGCCTATAACAAACATGCTCAAAGTTGGGCGAATAGCAAGCAAAATAAACAGGATAGAATCTCAATATTTCATCAGTATCTTGAAAAGCCGGCATTATATGGGAAACTGCCAGACTTAAAAGGAAAGTCTGTTTTATGCGTTGGTTGCGGTTCAGGTGAGGAAGTGGAATATCTTTATTCGCTTGGAGCAAAAAAAGTCATCGGTATCGATATTTCTTCAGGTTTAATAGAGATTGCTAATAAACAGTATCCTCAATTTGAATTTCACGAAATGGATGTGGAAAATCTAAACTTTCCGGTTGAAAACTTTGATCTTGTTTTTTCAAGCTTAACCATGCATTATCTTGAAAGCTGGACTAAAGCGCTGCGATCAATCAATAAGGTTTTGAAAAAAGATTGTATTTTTCTTTTCTCTTTTACTCATCCATTCTTTTCAGCGACTCTAAAACAGGAAAATAAAAAAGAAAAATCACGGATATTCGGGTATAAGGATTTTAAGGAGAATAATAATTGTGAAGTATATGGTGATTATTTGAACCTCAGGAAAGTGGAAATTCCTATCGGTAAAGACTTACTGGTTACAAACTTTCACCGGCCACTATCAACAATTATCAAGGAAATTATTTCATCCGGTTTTGAGATTTTGGATATCGTTGAACCCAAAACTCTTGATGAATCAAAAAAAGACAATCCAAAATTCTGGGAAATTCATCAGAAAGTACCAGAATTTATGATTATGGAATTAAGAAAAAAATTACAATAAACAAATATGTCAATCCATTATCCGCCTTATTATCGGTATTCATTATTTGATCCTTGGGATAAGGAAGCATTTGAACAAATTAAACAGATAGCGAAAACTAAAAACTTTCCCAAAATCATAGGTTCAGAAAAAGATAAAAATCAGTTTCTTGTTACTCTTATTAGAACTCAAAAAGCGTTAGATGACTGGAGGAATATGGCGATCGATGTATTAAGACAAGTTAAGGAAACAAATAGTATTGATACGGTTTTACTTAATAATAAATATCCGCCAGAAAGTATAGCTAAGGATAAACCAGCATGGATTACATACGAAGAAGACAAGATAGTCAGTGATTTTATTGATCAGTTGGCTGATAAAAAAATTTATTTTATCGGATCAAATAAAGAAATGTCCGAATTAGTAATTCGATTTATCCTCGGACAATTAGGTCATGATTGGGAACAAACAATTTTGTTAATTTGGGAGATGTTAGGCGATCAAGATACAATTGAATTAATAGAATTGAATAAAGAATTCCAGAATTTTGATTATCTTAGACTATTTGGAACATGAAGTTGAGATGTAATTTATTATGGTTAAACCTATAAATTTTTTGTTGGTTGGTCTTCCATATTCTGGAAAATCTACCTTAGCAAATGAGTTGAAAAATAAATATGGCTTTGCTCATATTAATATTGATGAATGGAAATTCAACAAAGGTTATAAGGATAAAGGAGACGATGAGATACCAAATAAAGTTTGGGACGAAATATTTGAAGAAGCTGATAAATTATTTGTTAATTATTTAAAAGAAGGAAAAAATATTGCTAATGAATATGCCTGGGTGACTAGATCATGGAGAGATCGGGCAAGAAAAGTAGCTAAAGATGCCGGTTTTGAAACAAAAGTAATTTATATTAAGCTACCTCTTTCAACGATTAAAGAGAGATGGTTAAAGAATAATCAGTCAAAATCCCGCTTTCATTGGCCAGAGCATGAATTTGAGAATTATATTAAGGATTTCGAAATACCAACAACTGAAGAAAATATTATAATTTATGACCAGTCAACTTCTATAGACAGTTGGATTGAAAATAACGTTTTAAACGTTAAAAGTTAAAATTAAGTCGTATGAATAAAATAATTTCCGGGTTAATTACCGGTCTAGTTTTTGGAACATTTGATGTTTTATTAATGATTCCAATACCAATGAACGATAAACCTATTGCTATGCTTGCCTCTTTTATTAATCGTTTTGCTATTGGATTTTTTATCGCAACAGTGGATATTCCGATCCCTGACTGGTTAAAGGGTTTGCTTATTGGTTTACTCCTAAGCTTGCCGGATGCAATTATCACCAAAACTTATGCTCCAATTATAGGTGTTGGGATAGTTGGAGGAATAATAATAGGTTTCATTGTTAAGTAAACTATTTGTTGCAACAAACTGAATTTTAATTTCAACCAACCGCGAAACCTATTCAATCCAAATCCGGTAATGGACAACAACCGGCGAAGACAAGGACCGA
>CAYZEE010000109.1:0-2381 GCA_964477485.1 uncultured Gammaproteobacteria bacterium | reverse complement strand
TTTTGCAGGTTCAGTATCTTTTTTTGCCATTGAAACACCGAAGCATTAGTTTAAACTATGGAAGAAAAGATTTATATATCTTTATAATACATAACATATCATAGTGTTATAATGGTAAAGATACAGATCGACCTATCCGAAGAGGAGGATAGAATAGTAGAAATTTATAAGCTTACAAATAGACTTAAAACCAAGCAAGAGGCTATAAAGAAAATGGTAAAATTCTTTGAAGCCGAGATAAAGCCTAAAAGACTAAATGATAAGGAATATTTCAAGTGAAACATATGGAAGTCGGAGGATGGAAACCACATTTATTCGATGTATATCGAGGTTGGCATAATAGGGGTTCTACAGGTGTCATTGTAATACACATAGGAGAAGAGGAACATAATGGGTCTTTTTCTGTAGGGAATCGTTTGGTCACAATACATTACAACGATGGTTATGAAACAAAAGTGATTCAGGTACCTAAGGAGATGTGTAGGTTCGCTAAGCACTTTTCAAGTTCAAGAAGGACAAGGCATTATCATGTATGGCTTGATAAGAATACAGTAGCAAAAGCACAGAACGCAACAGAAAATAATGTAAATACTAATAAAAATGGTAATAATATGATTGGAAGCGAGAAGAAATTGCCGGATTATATATCTCCGAAGGAGAGTGCAGGATTTTGGGCAAGGGTTTTCCATACGAGAGACCCAGACTTTTGGAAAGAAACACTCCAAAAAGAGTTAGATACTCGCTGGAATATATTTGACACTAATCTTGAGAATCTATCCAAAGGGTGGAAAGAATTCAAAAAAACACAGATGGAGATTACCGAGTCCTATGATAATGCAACAAATTACAGAGAAGAATGGAAAGAATCGCTAGTTAGTTTAGGAAATTTAATAAATAAAATGAAAGGACACGAAGAAAAGATGTGGGATGTAACCCAAAGCACTAGACAGAATAGGAACATGAAGATAAAGCAGAAATTCATAAGGGCAGGTGTCGACGAGATGAATTTCAACAGTATGACAGATTATATAGAAAAGTATCCTGAATTACAGTCATCTAGAGTTATTGAGAAAGCCGTAGATAAGGCGGACGAAAAAAGAAAGGAAGTTATTGAAGCGGAGAAGTCGTACAATCAAAAAATGAAGGAAGTGAACACCTATCTAAATACTGTAAAGAGTGATCTACAGAGGATTGAACATCAGTTAGATTCATTCGAAACGATAAAAACGGAAGGAGCAAAGAAAATAAAAGAAGAACAAAATAAGCCCGCATTTAAGATACGTAGCGCACTTATGACAGCTGCCGAAAAAGAGAGTCTAAATCTCTTCCTTTATGAATGTGATAGGAAAATCAATGAGAGCAGGGATCAACTAAAGTTGATGAAGGAAGATTTGAAGGGCTACGAAAAGCGTGAATTTAGGCCAATAGTAACTAGGAAATTTGTTGCTATAGAAGATTAGCAAATTCTACAAACAAAAGGTAAGATGGAAGATGGATATACACGCCTTGACTAAAATAGAAGCTAGAAGGAACGGCTTCCTGGTTATAGTATTATGTATAATTGTCATTTTTGCAATAGGATATCTTTTGTTTATATCTAAGTATATACAATTTGATTCTATAGTTATTGCGACTAGTGTGGTATTATTTGTATTGCTCGCTATTTTCGGTGGTTTTGCGGCATACTGGACTACCATAATAAACAATTATAATGACCTATATCGTGGCAAGATTTATACTGGTTCTAATTTTAAAAGGACTCTATTAACCGCCATAACGAATGATAAGGTAGTTATACCGTTTAAATTTTTTGAGATAAATGACGACCTGAGGAAAATATATTACGATTGTACTTATAGCTATTTCAACGGATTTTCTAATGCGTCTTTACCGACTACACTTAGATGTCTAGAAGTAGGACTGAAAGAGAAATATAAATTGCTGCAAGCAAGCGCCAGCAATTCTGTAACAGAAACTAACTTCATAAACGAAGTTAATACTACATTAACTACACTTAGAAAAAAGAAACAAAATGCAACAATTGATGATATAAGTTTATACGAATTAATAGAATGTGCTAAAGATTATTATCCAGATCAGAAACAAACAATACAATATCTTCGCTCATTAAGAAACTTGATACACGAAATGAAACCAATAAATGATAGTGATGCACAATATGCGATAGCAAAAATAACTAGGGTTGTCAATGTGCTATACGAGCTCACAAATACTATCGATGTTAAGATTAAATGCGGGATATGTGGTAGACCACATCAATATAAAACAAACGCCCAAATGTTTTACATAGGCAATACGTTAAGTTTCGAGTGTAATAATACTGAATTACAGAGAGAGGACAGGAGATATTCAATAACTGT
>CAYZEE010000108.1:0-2651 GCA_964477485.1 uncultured Gammaproteobacteria bacterium | reverse complement strand
TGTTTCTGTAACAGTGCCGCATTTCGAATACACGTCTGAAAGTGCCTTGAACTCTCTGCAGAACCTCCGAAACTTCCTATTCGTTAACCTTTTGTTCTTTTGCATAGTATATATATTAAACAGAAAGGTATTTAAATATATATTAATATATATTATATGTGGGTTTTATGAGGAAGATAGAAGCTATCAAGACCAAACTTAAACTGACCGATGATATTGTAATGATATTCGAAAAACCAGTTACGCGGTTCGGTACCGGCGCAAAAATTGATTGTCCTAAAGAGCACATAGGTAAAACAGCCTATGTGATGGTTCGTAAATCAAAGTGATCGACTTTTGTCCCAAACTCACACTTTAGCGTGGTTTCTTATTATATGGAAAAGCCAGAGCTTACACCAATTCTCAAAGAGCTTATAACCTTATCAGCTATGCCTTTGAAAAGTGTAGAAACTGATTTTGCAATAGATTCAACAGGTTTTAGAACCACGAAGTTCAACGACTATTGCAGAGAAAAACATAATACAGGAAAGAAACACGATTGGATTAAAGCTCATATTTGCTGTGGTGTTAAAACTAACATTGTTACCGCAGTTGAAATTGGCTTAGGTGGGGATAGTCCTCAATTTATCCCTCTTGCAAAACGTACTTATGAGAGTGGTTTTATTATCAAAGAAGTAAGTGGAGATAAGGCCTACAATTCAAAAGACAATTATAATGCGATTAACGAACTTGGTGGCATAGCATATATTCCTTTTAGAAACAATACGTCGCCGTGGTCTAACCCACACAGCAGAGGCAATAAGTCAAAGATATGGAGAAGGATGTATCGTTACTTTGCCTATAATCAAGAGGAGTTTTTGGAGCATTACCACAAAAGGAGCAATATAGAAAGCACAAACAATAGGATAAAGGCAAAATTCACAGATTTGGTGAGAAGCAAAAATAAGACTGCGCAAGTAAACGAAGTGCTATTAAAGGTTTTATGTCATAATATCTGTGTGCTTATTCAAGAGATGTTTGAATTAGGTATAGAGCCTAATTTCTTAGTGGGATAATGAAAATATCAGATAATTATTCTAAGGATGCAGAAGTAACCTTATATAATGGGGATGCTCTTGAATTACTCAAACAAATACCAGATGGCGATGCACAGCTTATAGTTACATCACCTCCTTACAATATCGGCAAGGAATATGAAGAAAGAACAGGAATAAACAATTATCTAAAAAGCCAAGAAGAAGTAATTAAAAAGTGTGTGGATATACTTTCACCCAAAGGAAGTATTTGCTGGGAAGTAGGCAACTATATAGACGATGAGATTTATCCGCTCGATATCCTATTTTATCCTATATTTAAGAAATATGGGCTGCATCTCAGAAATAGGATCATATGGACTTTTGGACACGGACTTCACGCTTCCAAAAGGTTTTCTGGAAGGCACGAATCTATAATGTGGTTCACTAAAAGTGATGATTATTATTTCAATCTTGATCCGATAAGAGTCCCACAAAAATATCCACAAAAGAAGCACTATAAAGGTGCAAAAAGAGGCCAGCTATCTGGTAATCCGTTAGGTAAGAATCCTTCTGATGTATGGGAAATACCTAACGTTAAATCAAACCATCCTGAGAAAACTGAACATCCCTGTCAATTCCCGATAGACCTGGTTGAGAGATTAGTCTTGTCTATGACAAAAGAAGGCGACTTGGTTGTGGATCCATTCATCGGTGTTGGCTCTACTGCAATTGCTTCTGTTCGTAATGGTAGAAGATGTGCTGGAGCAGACACTATGAAAAAGTATATAGAAATTGCAAAGGAAAGGCTAACGAAATTAGAGGAAGGAGAGCTAAGAATAAGAGAGATCGGCACACCGATTTATGATCCGAACAAAAAACCGATACAAAAAAACTTACAAAACTCAAAATTATTTAAGTCCTAATTGCTTATATACGCTATTGTTCTTATTTTTGTTTTGACCTATGCCGAGAATCAGTATGGGAATATCGACGTTAGACACACCCCTTTTCTTTAAGATATTGACTATGTGAGTAAATGATCCTACACCTGTGGACATCTCAATTTGAAGAGGTTTAGATGCAACTACTTCTATGCCAACTTTATAATCTTTGTTTTTTGCGAATATCGGCATCTTACCAAATATATCCCAACCAAGAAAAGCATACTTACCGAACTGAATTTCCAATCCTACCTTATTCTTGACACCATTCGCTTCTATGAAACTTTGGCTTTCATCTAAAGCAATTTTGGGTTTTGTCCATCTTTCTTATAAAGATTGTTATCAAGTATGGCTTTGTTAAGTGCAATAGGTGAGAATAGCTTAGTTCCTTTCATAGTCTTTTCTTTGCTTATCTTAGTACGCATTTTTGCTGGATTTACTGATCTGATAGCATTTATAACTTCTTTGAGTTCTTTGTTATAATGCGATCTGATAGCTTCCAAACCGCCATTAAAAGAATATACCTCTATGACTTCCATGCTGAATACTAACTGCTAAGCCTTAAAAAACCATTATTCCGACAATTTAACGATTAATTCGACAGATTTGAATTTTTCCTACAAAGCCTGCCATCACCAGGGAACCTTCTTCAGTTTCAGCATGTGCGCTCCCCTGTTCGTCAGGATATGGAGGG
>CAYZEE010000107.1:0-2662 GCA_964477485.1 uncultured Gammaproteobacteria bacterium | reverse complement strand
CTTACTAAAAGAATGGCCGAGGAATTATCAAATTACCTTGAAGAAAGAGATATAAAAGTATCATACCTGCACTCCGACATTCAAACTTTGGAAAGGCAAGATGTGCTGGATAATTTAAGAAAAGGAGAATACGATGTTCTAGTTGGAATCAATTTACTAAGAGAAGGGCTCGATCTGCCCGAAGTTTCTTTGGTTGTAATTCTGGATGCCGACAAAGAAGGATTTTTAAGAAGCAAAACGTCTTTAATTCAAACAATGGGACGCGCCGCGAGACACAACGATTCCCAAGTCATAATGTACGGCGATACCAAAACAAAATCAATGCGTCTGGCAATAGAGGAGGTTAACAGACGAAGAAAAATACAGATTGCTTATAATAAAAAACATCGTATAAAACCCGAAAGTATTAAGAAAGAAATTCGAGCAAGACTTGTTGAAGAACAGGAGCATGAAGAAAAAACAGCAAAGTTTTTAACGGATCTGGAAAATAAAGAAGTTATACTCCCGGACGAAAAAGAATTTTTAATAAAAAATCTAAGAGCTGAAATGAAGCAATCGGCCGCGCAGTTGGACTTTGAAACAGCGGCAATCATTAGGGATAGAATAAGAATATTAAAAGAAAAATAAAACGAGACAGCTATCTGTTACAGTTAAGTTCGAGAAAGCGGTAAATCTACAGCCTCAGAATTAGGAAATAATTGCCGAACTTGCAGAAGCGTACTTCCTGTATGGGCTGCATCATCAATCAATGCTATTCTTGTAGTCTCTATAAAATCTCCATTATTTAGTTTTTCTATTCTCATACAAGACTCGTTTGATCTTACAAGTTTATATCCAAGATGTTGCGTACCAATCTTCTTTGGAAAGACAATAAAGAATGATTCATCTATTGGAGTTTCGTCAACTGCTGCCTTGAATGCCAACAATCCGCCATAACCAATAATAACCGGTAATTGTTTGTTTTTTCGCGCCTCAACCAAAACATTATGCGCTCTTTCATCAACACGGCTGGTCCCCAACCTGCAACCCGCGAAAGCTTTTCGGCAGAAACTTTACTAAGCTGTAAATCTTGATTTACTTTCCCATTAGGTTTAAATTTTTCCCTGACAACGCTTGCGGCTTTTGGATATCCGCCTCCGCCTGCGAATGCGTCAGCAAGTGATGATAATAATTCCTGTTGCATAAGAGGTTCTTTATCGAGCAATTTCAAGCTAAAATATGCAGACATAATGCTATAACCTGGTGTATTGATAATATCTAACATATTCTCAACAGAAATTTCCTTAACATACTTTAGAAGATACGATAAACCTTCGCTTAAAGGATGTGTTTCTGCTTGTCTTGCTAGAGCATTAGGATCTCCGTAGATAAGATGATTAAGTGTTCTTCGTGCAAACACTGCCATTTCTTCTGAAAACATATATTTTTCGCAACTTGCTAATGTTTTATAAACGTAATCATAGAACCAGAGTTTTCCAATAAACTACCACTTATAAACAATAAAGTCTTCAAAATGTTTTTTTAGTTGTTTTGGATTATTTAATAAAACAACATCCGCGATAAAGCTTGCCAAAGGCAATTTTGATTTTGTTTTTCTTTCAAAATGCGCAACAGACAAAAGAGAGTAAAAACCTTCAACAGTACTGTTGATTCTGTTTAACGATTCTTCAACGGAATACTTAACAAGAAGCTTACCGAAAGTAAAATTTCTACTCCCACTTCCCATACAAGATAAAACTAAATCGCCTGTTGTTCCAAAAGTTATATTAGGATCAAATCTTAAGTTAAGATTTTTATATAAAGTATTTATTTCAGTTATTGCTAATGTCAAAAGCTCTGATTTTGTATTCATTCCATAACCTAAACCTTCGGCTATTCCACAGGATATCGCGTAAATATTTTTGAATCCGGCAGAAAGCTCAAGCGCTTCAACTCCTTTAGCAAGTTTTACGCGAAAAAATTTTGTTTGAAAAAGTTTTTTAACAAGTTCGTTATTTGTACTTTCTTTTATATAACCTATGTTAACAATCGTTGGCATTTTTTCCCGAACTTCTTTCGCGAGACTGGGACCAATAAGTGAATAGTAATCTATTTTTTTACCAACTATTGCTTCAACAATTTCATACGGAAGAAAATGGGTAGATTTTTCTATTCCTTTTGAGGCATTTATTATGATATTTTTACTGGAAAAAGTCAAACATGCTAAGGCTCTATGTCGTAGAAGGTACAATACATAATGTGCATAAGTATATAGAACCGGTGCACAAGTTTTTGAAGGCACAAAAAAAGCAGAGAAGCGGTAAACTAAATGTGTGAAAGAAAATCTACCGGATTTTTCTGCTTTTGTAATTCCCATACTAGCAAAGGAAGCGATGAAATACAAAGAGCAAATAAAGGAGAACGAACTGATAACCAAGATACGTATTATCCGGTATGTGAAGAAAGAGCATCTGCCTATCATTGAGGTTGCTCATAGTTTTTCAATGCATAGAAATACAATTGGGAAAATTATCAAAGCATTTGAGCAAACTATTGCTCCTTTGGACCAAGATGAGCTGCTGATGCCGAGGGCACAAGTTTCCTCAAGTGAACTTATTGCCAAGTATCAAAATATTCTCAACAAAAAGAGAATACCAAAGACCCATAAGAGAAGCGCTACTGT
>CAYZEE010000106.1:0-2733 GCA_964477485.1 uncultured Gammaproteobacteria bacterium | reverse complement strand
TTCAAACCAAAACGAGGGGAATTTTAAATCAAGGAGTTTGCCAGTATCCAAAAGATAAATTATTTTCCCGCCGTCTATCGAATTTCTAGCGAGACGATCCGGGTGCCATGAAAGGATGGCGTTAGCCATTCCGTTCTCGATTTTCTTTAAAACTTCGGCAAATTGCTCTCGTCCGGGAATTTTGGCTGTTTTGGCTTCAGTGACAAATTCGGTAATATTTAGATCTTCTCTTTTTGCGAATTCCTTTAATTCAGCAATTTGGGCTTCAATAGACAAAACTTGTTTATCTTTTTCGTCAGTTGATTTTCGGCAGTAAGCAATATATTTGATCATGTCTTTGTTTCCTTAAAGTTCTTAATTTTTGCGTTTTTCTTCCATTCTTTTTTACGGCGGCTCTCGGCGAATTTGGATTTGGCCTTTAGGGCGCTCGCAACGGGCGGGGGCGTTGCGAGCGCCCCTCCTTGCGAATCCGCAATTTCCAAAATGGTGAACGTTTTCGAAAAAATTCGAACTGATTTTACATATTTTAAAAAGTCGGCTCGAACAGACAATTTCTGAAAGAAATTGTCTCAAAGAAAAACGCAAAAATTTTAAAGAACAAGAATTAAAAAATTAATGGCGCAACCAGTTGGATACAGATAAGAATTGCGTCTTACTGCCTGATTGCGCCATCAAAAAACGCAATTCCCAAAATCTGTATCCATTATCAATATACCAAAAATTAAAATTAAAAAACAAGTGCTATTTCTAGGATTTGCTTTTTCGATTTTCGTGTATAATTGATCTTAGGAGGTGATTAAAAATGGATAAGTTTTTGATTTACATTTTAGCTGGATTTACTGGTGGAATAATTAGAGGATTAGTGGGTTTTGTTAAAAACAAAACTCTCGAAAAAGCAAATCATTTTAAACATAAATATTTTTTGATAACTATTGCAATTTCTGGAATTGTGGGAGCCGCCGCCGGAATTTTGGCTGATACTGAATGGCAAGTATCTTTTTTGGCTGGCTATGCTGGAACTGATTTTATTGAGAATCTGTATAAGATCAGACTCGGAAAGGTTGCATAAATTCTTATAATTTGTATAATGTATCCATTATGAGTGAAAATATCCAAAAAATAATTAGAGATAGTTTGGCTTTTCAAGGAGCTGCAGGACGACAAGGTACTTCTGAAAGGCGATTAATAAGTCAATATCCTGAAACACTTGTGGAAGCAAATATCGTATGTGCGGATGGATTTTCCGTTCCTGTTGCAGTTAACAAGGAAAATTGGGGAAATACTGAACTTCCAGTACCCGGACAAATAGAAGTGTTACATGATAGATTTCATAAAGCTGCGGGGTACGAAAAATGTTCAGGAACATATTATTCCTTTAACGGTTAGCATTTTTATTAATCCCAACATTTCTTTATTTGATAGTAATAAATTTAATTGCTCGGCGGAGCCGAGCAAAAATCGCGCGCGAAAAAAATAACGGAAGCGCGGCGGGTGGGCACATTCGGCAAACTCAGTGTAAAGGCGCCGCGCAACATTGCGAGCCGAGCGGAGCGAGGCGAGCTAACAAATAACAATTTTCTTTGAAATACGTTCGAATTTTTCCAAAAACGAGCACCGTTTGAAAAATTGCGGAACGGAATGTATAATAGAAATGGAAATATGGAGAGATATCTGATTTACATTTTGACAAACCTTTTCAGTTTTAATTTTTAAAATTATATGGATATTAAAAAAGTAATTAAAGTTGTTTTTGTAAGAAGTTTACCGTATAAAGTAGGCGGACAAAATAAATATTGCCTGATTTTTCCACTAAAAATTTTCGTAGTATTTCTTATTTTTGTGCCCTTCATCGGTTATCTCATAAACCTACTTGCGGGAAACCAAATTACAAGAGCGAGCCTAGAAAACCCAATTATGGGCTTGTTGGCTGCATACCTTAGTTATTTTTACCGTACTCCAGAACTAAATCCGCTTAGAATAGCCGGCTTGTGGATAGAAATGGGGATTTTTCTCGTTTTTGTTCCATTGCTTCTTTCCTCGTTTCTTACTAAACGTTTCCCCAAGATAGGCTTATTTATTACCGTTCTAGGGACACTAACCTGTCTCGTGGTTTTTTACTACTACTATCTATTTTGGGGTTATTTACGGTACTGTCTGAATACGCCCGGTTGTGAAGGAATGGAGGGCATTCCTGCACTTATCTTTGGATTCTTATTCAGCTTATTGCTTCCCATCACGATTTTTCTTTGGGTTGGCTTGGTAAAATTTAAATCAACAACACAATGAAATCCAATTTCATACTATGAATAATGCACTCAAGTATCTTGCTACAAGCATTATATTGCTCGTACCTGTGTATGTAGTCTACAATTAAGACTTGTATTATTACCAATTAGCTTGGCTTTTCCTATTGTATTACCAACTATTCTTGCGTATCGTTTTTTATAGAAAAAAACAATGGTAAGGTAATAAAAGTAATTTTGCTCATAGTCGTTTTTGTAGTTTCATTACTAGCGGTGGGCCACTTTCAAGAATTAAGATGTTTTCACAAAGAACTCAGTGCATATGATAGGTTTAAATGTCTAGGAATATTGAAACGATAAATCAATTGCAATAATATAGTTCTCGCTCAAACGAGGTGAGAGAAAAAATCGCGCGCCTACCTTTATGTAAAATCAGTTCGAATTTGTTCGTAAACGTTCACATTGTTTGATGTAGCGGCGACGAGGTCGT
>CAYZEE010000105.1:0-2761 GCA_964477485.1 uncultured Gammaproteobacteria bacterium | reverse complement strand
ATCTGTCAGCCCAGTAGTCCTCAACGACCTTTTCAATGCCGACTTCTCGGCGAAAGATGAAATGGACTTTACGGGGATTGGATTTTTCCAACGAGACAAGCTCAAAGCCCGCACTGATGAGTGCAGAGCTACAACCCAAATCAAATGTTGCCCAGTAAGTATCTGGGTCATCGTAGGTAGGAATGTATTGCAATTCCTCGGACTTATTTTTTTGTAATTTTTTGGTCATATTTTTTTGGTTAATAATTACTTGCGACCTCTTACTCATAGATGGCGAAAATTCACCGAAAAAATCGGACGAAGCAAAAAGCCCTCGTAAATGAGGGCTTTTATGCGGCGGTGCTTTTGGGTGAAATCACCAGCTAACTATCATCAACTTCCCGCGCCTGTTCTTCGTAGTATTCCTGAAAACCTAATTTATCTTTATCATCAATAATCTCCCGTTCGTTCACACTTTTTAATTCTGGTTCGGGAGTAAGGGTGAGCTTAATTTTATATGCCTTCTCGGTTTTATAATCGTGGAAGGGTTCACTATCGCTGATTTGAAAAAATGCCTTAAGAGCATCCGAGAGCGACTGCTTCTGTTTTTTGAGTTTATTGATGTCTTTTACTGATAGATTACTGTTATTTTCCCACGACATCTCGCCATTTCTTACTGCCAGCAATCTCAATAAAATCCACTGTTTATTTGGGAGCTTCCTTTTCTCGTCCTGAAACCCCATTGCCTCGTAAGTTGTTTGAAGCGTCTCATTTCTGGCTTTAACAATAACCTCGTGCTCGTTCAAAAAACGGATTGAGATTTCTTCCCATCGTAAATCAGATGGGAATTTACGGAGCTGTATCTTTTTGTTTTTTGGTTTCGTCAAAACAACATTCTCCTCAAGTCCCTTAATCCGCACCTCTGGCAAACTCGTAATCTCAATTTTAGTGGTGGGAGCGGATTGAGTTCTGCGGTGCGCCACCACTTTTCTTGCTATCTCCCGCTTCTTTTTTAATACCGAAAGGGAAAGCTGTATTTTATTCAGCTTCTCTTGTTTGTCTGGTTCGGCCAGAACATCACTACCACTAATTTCTTGATAAATCTCCTCTATATCACCAAACATCGCGTTCATTTCTGGTCTAATTCGTGGCCAGCTCAATTCTGTCCCTTGTTCTTTATAAACTTTTTCCGCAGAAAAGAGATTTGAAAACGGCAGGTAAAAAAAGTGTTCCTTGCGTGAAAACGGAGATGAGCTGACGCCCGATAGTCCGAGTTCGTTTACGGTTGTGTTAACGAGCTTATATAGGTATTGAAAGTTTTGGTTTAGTTCAACAGTTGGACGCACTGGGTCTTCGCAAAAGAAAAACACTATATTTATCAATAGCTGGTATGCTTTTCGAAGTAATGAGATTTTTTCTTTGTTTTCTGGCCGAGAAAGAAATTCCAACTGTTTTTCGCTCTGTTGCTCCAGATGACTTATATAGTCGTCTGCCTCAATTTGGTTTTGAATTTCTATTTCGTCTTCGTCAGCATTTCGCAAGGCCGCATAGATGCCGTCCTTTGCGTCGTATGCAATGCCCATATTGTCATAATGGAGATAGTTATTAAATTCTTCTCGCAGATTTTTTGCAGATGCTGTATCCCCACCGTGCATAAGGGGGTGAGTTGCTTCGCCAATTACTTTTGAAAGTGCAGTTTCGTCTTCTCGTTTTGCGGAATTAGAAAGATAGACCAATGCATCGCAAATCATTCGCCATTTCGTATTAGGGTAAATAATCAACTCACCATCAACGCCACAATCTTTCAAAAACTTGACGAGGTTAGTCCCAGTGTCTAAATTGCCGATTTTTTGAGAAATTAACTCAAGTGTTTTTTCTCGTATTCGTGGCTTTTTCCTTTTGGGGTATTCAGCTTCATATTTTTTGAGCAACGAGGACAACCTTTCGATGTCTTTTTTCTCTACGATAACTTCCATTAAGTAGTCCGTCGCAAAGTCGCTACCGAATGGGTCTTGCTGTTCGTCGCTGATAGTCAACCCAAGTTTAGCGAGGTTGAATTTTAAGTCAGACCGAGAGATTTTAAGATTATCGGTGAATAATAATTTGGAAGGATGCGACTTACCGTCCTTATCCAACCTATCGTCGGTGATTGGTTCTTTCAAAATCTCTTGTAGCACCCTTATTGTCTTGTCCTCGCCTCGCTCAACCATTTAGGTAATTATCATTTAATGTTGCAGATAACTTACATCTGCGATATGCTTATGTTAAGCAATGTTAGGTAAAAAATCAATGCCGAAATCAATAAAGAAAAACGAAAAAATGCCAGAACTTCTTACGCTTCAAGAAGCGTGTGATATTCTGAAATGCCACCCAAACACTCTGCGGCAATGGGACAAAAAAGGCATACTTGTTGCCGTCCGTTTTGGCGAGCGAAAAGACAGGCGTTATCGGAAAGAAGATATTTTGAAGTTATTAAATCAAAAGAAAAGATGACATAAACCTATTAACAATTTATTTTGCCCAACACTTATTTTTAAGTAGTGGCAATAAAACCCCCGACCAAGAATATGAGTAAAAAATTACAATTACAATCGGCGACAAAACCCGCCACAAACAATTTTGATATTGAGAAAGCCAAAGGCAGACCAATGCTCCAATGGGTTGGCAAAAAACCTTTGGACAAAGTGGAATACTACCCAGCCCAAGAGAAAGAAGTTTATGGCGACAAAAGCTCAAAAGATTTCAATAAACTTTTCTGGGGCGACAATCTCCAAGTTTTAGC
>CAYZEE010000104.1:0-2765 GCA_964477485.1 uncultured Gammaproteobacteria bacterium | reverse complement strand
GTCGATAAAATGGGCAAGATCGTTAATGTTCATACTGAAACCTAGCATAAACCCGACTTTATAAAAAAACAAGTGCCAAATTTCAAAAAGGATTCCAGGTTTCAGGAGGCGGTAGAGGATAGTTAACCCAATGTTCACCCTTCAATACCAAATATACAGACATCCACAATTGATAACCGGTTAACACATAGGCATTTTTAAGATACAAAAGTCCCATGGCAACCGCCAATTCTTTGGTGGTAAAAATAAGGCCGCCTACTGGATTAATAATTCCCATTGCAATCATGGCAGCCGGAATAAATAAACAAACCGGTTTCAAAAAAGCAACAATCTCCGCCTTTCGCCATTCTTTCTTTTGATCAACTGTCAAAACCGTTTTCCAAATCTTGGCCGCCTGGGAAAAAAGCTTCTGTTGATAATTTAAATCCGCCCTTTCCTAAGGAAAAAGTAAAACTACGTGATAAACTGCTCGCTAATCTTATATAATCTAATATAATCTTATATAGTCGAAATTAAATTATTTCTGTAACTTTTTGATAGAGGAATGGTAAATGATTTTGTCTTAATCTGAATTTCGTTCCATGGTTGTGACCGGAGCGGGCATCGAAATCCACGAGCATATATCCTTTTTCCAAAGCTACCAATAATTTTTCGAAACTAAATTGTTGGAGCATTAACACCTTGTTATAACAGTAATATTCTTTTTTCCTTTCTTTTTTTACATCTGCCTGAACGTAAAAACAATTCAATAGTTTAGTGCCGGCTTTGTGTTCAAGGTCTGCAAATCCCCAGTATGGTTGAGGGTTAAGTTCTCCAAGACCAACATTTTCTTTAACTTTTTTAAGCCAGTCTTTATGTTTTGGCGAAACCTTATTGGCATTAAAGGAAATTAGTACTTTTTGTTGTTCTCGATCGATTTTTACAATAAATCCGCGATCACTGTAAGATAATCCATGTATTGTCTGTCTGAAACTCATTTCATTTTTACCATATTGTTTACCAGCTCCTTGATGAACCCAGCCGTATTTTGGGAGTAATACTTGAGGGACAAATTTAACAGCACGAGGCGAAGGTTCACTATGAAATAAAGTTGTGAGGGAAGAAGTATCGGCTCTTTGTGTCTTTAATTCCCATTCGGCAGCATTGGGGATTGGTAAATTATTTTCTTCTATTCCTAGATAATCTTCCAGTGTATTTCCGATGCCTCCGTGATTACCAAAGCGTCCGTTAACAATCCAGCCCATTTTTGATAATTCGACGAGCTTTTTTATTAGTTCTGCTTTGGTATAAATTTTCATATGTTATTTAAACGAAAGATGATTGAGAAAAAATTGATAATTCACATTCTTTTGTTATCATCCCGTTTTGAACTCTGTCTCTTGCCATTTCACAATACTGTGGTGAAATGTCGAATCCGATATATTTTCTTTTAAGATTTTTTGCAGCAACAGCTGTTGTTCCTGAACCCATAAAAGGATCAAGGATAATTTCTGCTGTAGTTGATCCAATTATTCTTTCGATTAAATCTACCGGAAAAGCGGCCGGATGCGGGTTATTCATTTCTTGGGTAAATTCCCAAACATCGCCATAAGCATTAGCCTTTGGTGCAAGTGAAAATTTCTTTTTTGCTATTAAATAAAAAACTTCGTATGTTGGTAAAAAGTAACCACGATTAAAATTAAGTCCTCCTTTTCTTTTCCAGATGATAATCTGTCTCACTGGAAATCCGTTAACAATATCTTGTCTATCTTGAAGTAGTCCGTCTTGAACCCTCCACTTGTGGTTATAAAAAATAGCTCCGGTTTCTTTAATTAATCTCATCATTTCCTCTAAGCTTTTTCTTTGCCAGGCTACGTATTTATCATGCGGCATATTATCGTCATAGTGGCTATATCCATTTTGTAGGGCAGCATTTGCCCACTTACCACCACGACCATCTTTCATACCGTTACCAGTTGAATTTTTAAGATTATAGGGCGGGGATGTTACAACTAAGTCAACGGAATTATCAGGCATTTGTTTCATCACTTCAATACAATCACCGCAGATTATTTTGTTTATGAAGTCATCTGGAAATTTCAATGTGGATTGATTTGTAGTGTTTTTCTCTCCATTTGTTTTCATTTTTAGCTGAAAAAATGTCTAATTTTTCCATTAAATTACTATCTATAGCTTACCACAATTTTAGTCAAGAAAAAAGAACTATTATTAACCGTGTTACGAAGATATTTTGAAGAAGAAATTATAACAGATAACAATAAAAAATAAACTAATCATTTCGGAACGGAATTCACGCTCCCCTTCCCCCCAAAAACGGTGAGGAAGCTCATTTCGCCTACAAAAGATAAATAAATTATCTTGAGCTGTTCCAATTGGTGGAGCCTCTGGCCAGTTTCCAGTTTTCCTTTTGTTCAGGAGTAAATGAATTCCAAATTACCCGAGCACCCGGAATATATGTTTTTTCCTTATTTGCTTTTTTTGCTGATCGGGTAGTGTGAAAATACCGTGATGCCCAGGTGGGGTAAATTAAGGAATCAAACCAAGCGAGTATTTTGGTCAGCAAAGGTTCGTATTTGGGAGGAATAGACATTTGGGAGACTTTTATCATACCCCGATCATATAGTCTCCTTCATTAAATCTTAACTAGTAGGTTTTTATAATATGTTCATGAAGAAATTCCTAGGCTCGGCTCTCCCTTTTTTGCTATTTTACATCGTTTGCTGTGGTGGCCTGATCATTTTCCTGGCTACATCCGGTTATCTTTT
>CAYZEE010000103.1:0-2769 GCA_964477485.1 uncultured Gammaproteobacteria bacterium | reverse complement strand
TGGATAATTCTCTTGTGAGGAAAAAGCAATGAGTTGCGAGTCCACCTGACATAAATGGAGGAAATTCCCAACCTATCATCGCAATTCGCATGCTCACATATCAACCCGCATCAAAGTGCTATAAAACCCTGTTTTTAAAAACAAAGGATTTAAACCCACTTAATCAACTTATTTATTAGTTTTTTCTACTATAAAAGCATTTGTGCACTCTTATATCATTTTGACATCTAATAGTAGTTAAATTATGGGCTTTTTTTTGTAATAATTTTTTAAGAATCAATTTTAATAAAATCGTTTATTGTCGAATAATTTAATATTATTTTGTAAAGGTTTTCTTCAAAAAACCATGGTTTTGTAAAGGTTTTTGAACAGCAGAATTAAATAGTAGTTTTTTTCAAGTTTATACATAAAATGCAATTCAAACAGAAAGAGATGGATAAATATCATTTGAGATTTACAATAACTCCAAATTGCAATTTTCGTTGCTCATACTGCCTTCCAAAATGGTATAAAAACATACCTGAACCTATAAACACAAATGAAGCTGTAGAGATACTTAAAGCAGCATATGCTTGTGGAATTACTAGGGTTCACTGGACTGGTGGAGAACCTACCATAAGAAATGACTTTACCGAACTTGTTAGATCAGCAAAGGAAATCGGATTTACAAAACAGATTTTAACAACTAATGGTTATAATTTATACAATAATATTGATGAACTTATTGATAATGGGCTTACTAGGATTACCATAAGTTTAGATACGTTGAATCCCAAGCAAAATAAGCTCATAGAAGAGGGAATTTCTATAAAAGGTTCATTATTTTTCAAAGAAGTTTTGAAAGGCATAGAAATGTCAGTTGAGAAACTACCCTCTATTACAAAAATAAGCATTGTAACAATGAAATCAACTTTGCCTGAATTTAAAGATTTTATTGATTACGCTCAACAAATGAATTCCAAAGGATACAAAGGCAAGCTTGTACTAAAATTTGATCAATTTTATCCTTGTAATCCAGCGCAATTATTTTCTGAAGGTCAATCTTTTTGGAAGAAAGAATTTGTAAGTGAAAATGAAATAATGAAAACTCTTCAGAATATTTCTACTATTACCTCCTTGAAAAGGGAGGATATTGAAGGCGATAATCCAAATTATAGGTATTATTTGTTAGATGATGTAGATGTTATAGTAGGAGTTCTTGCTTTATTCTCATGGGGATACCCTTGTGGAAAATGGTATAAACTGAGAATTGAATCAAATGGAATTCCTTCTATTTGCATATCTCAGCCTAGAAATGATTCTTTAGTTGGAAAGCCACTAGGTGATAAGATAAAAATATTAAAAGATATTATTTATTTTCGTGATGAAAAATTAGATTTGATTTGCCCAAATAGAAAACATTACACCTCACAGCTAGGTGGTCCGCGATTTGGAGAAGTTGGAAATTCATTGTCACAAGATTATTTTAATAAAATATTAGGTGGTTTTTAATTTCGACAATAATCGATTTAAGCTTTGGGTTTTGTCGAAAGGTTTTTATTTTTAAATGCTTTGAAAAAAAGAGGTGAGGTTCTTTGAAAAACATCATTTTGATTGGAAGCACTGGGTCTATAGGAACTCAGACAGTAGACGTTGTAAATGGTCATACCGACCTGTTTCAAATAACTGCTCTTGGAGCGGGTAAAAGAATCGAGTCAATGAAACAGCAAATCCTACAGTTGAAGCACACGCCAGAACTTCTAAGTGTTGAACTTGAAGAGGATAAAAAAAGTCTTGAGGCGTGGTTGGAAGATAAAGGATTAAATTCAAAAGTATATTCAGGCTTTGAGGGAATAATGAAGCTGGTGGAGCAAGGAGACGGAGATATTTTTATGGGCGCGATCACAGGTGCAAGGTGCATTCATCCAACGTTGGTTGCGATCAAAAGAAAAATGAGAATAGCGCTCGCAAACAAAGAAACTTTAGTTGCAGGAGGGCCCGTTGTTTTAAGAGAAATTAAGAAAGAGGGTGCCGAGCTAATTCCAGTGGACAGCGAGCACTCTGCAATATTTCAATGCCTTCAAGGAAGCAAGCAAAAAGAGATTAAAGAAATTATTTTAACTTGCAGCGGGGGTCCTTTCAGAAATTTTACAAAAGAACAGATGACTAATGTAACTGTCGAGCAGGCTTTGGCACACCCCACTTGGAACATGGGAAAAATGCTTACCTTAGATTGTGCGACTCTCGTAAACAAGTCAAGAGAGTTAATAGAAGCAGTGAGATTATTCAATGTGAAGCCAGAGCAAGTTAAAATCGTAATTCAGCCACAAAGCATTGTTCATTCAGGCATTAGGTTCAGAGATGAGAGTGTCATTCTTCAGTTAGGCCCTCATGACATGAGAATTCCAATCCAATATTCTCTATCTTATCCCGACCGGATAGACAAAATACCTAAAATTTCAGATTTTGACTTAATAAAAATTAAACAGCTTGATTTTCAAGAGCCAGACTTTGAAAGATTCCCTTCACTGCACTTTGGTTATAAAGCACTTGAAATGGGGGGTACTGGAACTGCGGTTTTCAATGCTTCAGCTGAAACCGCGACTCAGGCTTTTATGGACCACAGAATACCGTTCCTTGAAATGTATGAGTTAATAAAAGAAGCTCTTGACTCGCATAAACCAATCCAAAACCCTTCTCTTGAACAGATTTTAGAAACTGACAGGTGGGCTAGGGTGTTTGTTGAAAAGAAAATAGGTGAGCTGAAATGACTTTGGAGGTTAAAATCGG
>CAYZEE010000102.1:0-2794 GCA_964477485.1 uncultured Gammaproteobacteria bacterium | reverse complement strand
ATAATCGCGGCAAGAAGAAAATAAAGCCGGAACTGCATAGATTGAAATAATGGATGAAACATTGAAATAAAAATTAACGATATTAATCCTAATTCAGCACTCCTTTGCACTGGATTATTTTTATCTTTTGTTTCCTTGAAGATATAAAAAAGAAACAATACAAAAGATACTAATCCGGGTATACCGGTTTCGGTAGCAATCTCAAAAAATAAATTATGCACTTTTGTTCCAGCATAGAAACCATGTTTAGCAAAAATATTTGTCACAGAATGAGCTCCTGCAACCTGTTGAAACCTGTTTATACCAACACCAAATACTGGATACTCTATTATTAGAGCTGAACTTTCTTGCAATAGTTTTACCCTCGTGTCTACGGAACCACCTTCCATAAAAGCCTGAGGAATTGTCTTTAAACGAACAATCAAAGCAGGAAAAAGAAAAAAAACAATAGACATTCCTAAAATAATACTAGTAATTTTCAAATAGATATTTTGTTTAACCAAATTCCTTTTTAAGGAATACATCATTGAAATGATCAAGAAAAAACCAACAACCCAAGCAGCTCTGCTATAAGTTAAAAATAAAATAATTAGGCTTACTATCCTTAAAAAGTAAACTTTTTTATTTTTCTTCACAAAAAGAAAAGGTAAAAGAGAAAGAAGTATTATGGCCAACATGTTTGCATCTCCAAAAGTACCTGTAATTCTGAATATATTTATGTCTTCTACAGCAGTAACGCCGAATGGATGAAGAAAGCTCACAGATTCCGCTAGTATACCGATTGGTCGTTTTAGTAAATACTGAAACACTCCTATAAACGATTGAAAAGACAATACCGTAAGAAACAGATTTAATATATAATCCAAATTATTCTTAGAGATATTCGTCCGAATCAGATAATACATTATCAATATTTCACTAATTGTGATAAATCCGTAAAAAACATTTAAATATGGATATATTAAAAGAATAATTAGACACCAGATATAAAATAACAAAATAATAATATCTGGAACCTTAATTTCAAATTTTGATCTGATAGAAAAGGGTATAAGAACAATAGCTATAATAGTCATCGGGGAAATCCACCAACCGGATTCCAAATTTAACTCTTTCGGTAACATAAGAAACCAGCTTCCGGCTATACCAACTCCAGAAAATAAAGAGAGAATTAGAGAATAGAGTAGGGAAATCCTGAAATTTCTAGTAGCCAAGTAGAAAAAGAAAACAGTAATACCGTATGAAGAAAAGTAAACTATTTTATTTGGGGAAAAAAATTGAAGAATATAAAATAAAATCAGACCAACCCAAAATAATTTTTTTTTTATTGTCATTTTATTTATTTATCAAACCATATATCCAACCAATGCTTTAATATTAACATTGACCACAAAACATCTGTATTGTTTGCTTTAAACTTCTTATTTTCTTCAATCAGCCTAGTCACTTCTTTAGAATTAAAAATATTGTATGAAAAAAATCTATTGTTATATAATTCAGATTCAAGATAACCAGATAATTTATCTCTGAACCATGAATCTAATGGCGGTATAAATCCGTGCTTCTTTCTATTGATACATTCCTTAGGAATATATTTTTGGCCAATCTTGCGTAATAAATATTTTGTTTGATAATTTTTCATCTTTAGGTTTGGTGGCATTTTTGCTATCAATTCCATCAATTTATAATCTAAAAATGGAGAACGTACCTCCAAAGAATTGGCCATAGAAGCAATGTCAATCTTTGCCAGAAGATATTCTGATAAATAAGAATGTACATCAGTGTAAATAATCTTTTCCAATTGGCTTGTATTTTTATCTGCATTTGAAAGTAATATCTCCAAAAATGATATGTTTGATTTACCCAATATTTTCTTTCTGATCTTGTCGCTATATAACAACTTCCGTTCTGAAATATTAAGAATACTCATTATGTCATCGTAAATTTCAATTCTATGAACATTGGACGTTTCCAAAAGCCACAATAGCCTGGTAATTTTTTTTGTTTCGAAAAAATAATTTATTAGTTTGAGTATTTTATAAATTAGAGATCTGTTTGGTATATATTTAATTAAGTTGATTGTATTTAAATATTTATAGCGTGAATATCCGGCAAAATTTTCGTCCCCCCCGTCACCATTGAGGGCAACGGTCACATATTTTTTAGTTTCTTTCATGAGGTACCAAGTAGGCAATATCGAGGGGTCTGCAAAGGGCTCTTCATATTGGTATGCCAATTTTGGCAAAAGATGAATAATGTCTGGTTTTACCACAAATTCATGGTGGTTTGTATTGTATTTTTCTGCAACCATACGCGAATAGGGGAGTTCGTCGTATCCCGTCTCTTCAAATCCGATGGAAAAAGTGTCGATAGGATGGTTCAACTCTCTTGCCGCCAGAGCGGTAATAAGGCTGGAATCAACACCTCCAGAAAGATGGAAACCGAAGTGCACATCACTTCTCAACCTTAGTTTTACCGATTCGTTCAGCTTATTTTCAACTACTTCCATCCATTCTCTTTCGGAATAATCCAATTTTTGGGAAAAGTCCAAATCCCAATATTTTTTAACCGTTATTTTCCCATCCGGCCTTACAATCATATAATGTGCCGGAGGAAGTTTCCTGATGTTTTTGAAACCAGTCCTGGGGGAAGGAACATATTGGTAAGTGAGAAATTGGTCTACAGCCTGCCAGTCGATTTCTTTTGGAACTTCCGGATGATCTATAAATGCTTTCAGCTCTGGAGCAAAGATGAAAAATTTATCGCAATAATAGTACTTCAAGGGTTTCTGACC
>CAYZEE010000101.1:0-2906 GCA_964477485.1 uncultured Gammaproteobacteria bacterium | reverse complement strand
GGACGCTTTAGGATATACCGGAGATGTGTATCTTTATAAAGGAAGTAAAGAACATTATGTTTTCGGTTGGGAATTAGTAGATTATAATTTAATATATGACATAAGATATAGTAGTTTTAAACCCCATCGCATAATTGCTAAAAATGATGACGAGGCTTTACAAAAAGTCCTTCGTTATTATAAAGAAATATAAAGATAAAGGAGGTTATTATGAAGGCAGAGATCATCAGGTTAGAAGAAGTATTAAAACACAATCAAAATAATTTAAAAAATTTTAAGGAGAAAATGAAAATGTATAATATTTTTGATAGTATCGAAGATTTGGAGAAAAGAATTAAGGTATTGGAAGCAAAACAAGCTGAAATGGACGCAGAGACCGAACGCAAAACTCAAATAATTTTAGACGGTTTACAAAAACTTTCGGAGCAGTTAAATGAACAGTTGAAAAAAAATCAAGAATGGTATGATGCAATAAGGGGGTAATGAAAATGGATGAGATACAAAAAATTGAATACTTTGCGGAGATAGCCCAAAAATCGGGGCTATTTCCCAAAAAAAGCAATATTTTTCAAATAAAAGCGATAATTCAGCTCGGTAGAGAAATCGGATTATCGCCTTTTCAGGCATTGAAACACATCGACTTTGTGCAGGGCAAAGTTAATATGGAAGTCCAAGCCCAGCTGGCTTTGTTTCATAAGAATGGCGGAAAAAGCGCCGTATTAGAAAATACTGCCGAAAAAGCCGTCGTGCAACTTGAATGGCAAAATAAAATAACGAAATCTCAATATACTATTGAGGAAGCCGAAGCGGCAAAGTTGACATCAAAGGATAATTGGAAATATTATCCCGCGATTATGCTAAAATGGCGGGCTTTCGGCAACATCTTAAAATTTATAGTCCCCGAACTTTTTATGGGATTATACTCGAAGGACGAGCTGTCGGATTTTATAAAAGTCGAGGATGTAAAAGTCGAGGATACTATTGAGCAAAATTTAGTTGACGGAGAGATTCTGGAGATGTTAAAAAAAGACGAAAAAGTATCTGAATATTTAGAATACTTGCAATACACACGGCGGCAAGCTATCGATGTTTTTAAAGATTTTGGCGGCAATATGGATAGAATTTGTCAAGTGTTAGAAAATGAAATTAAACATATAAAAAGAGGTAATGAATAATGAAGAGTCAAACAGTTTTAAATGTTGTCGGGATAGTGCTTGATAACGCCCAAAAACAAATTAATCTTTTGTTTAATGAAATACAGGACACAAAAAAGATTCACGATTCTTTAAATAAAATGAAGGGCAAAGCAGAGTTTGCAGAATTATTTAGTAAAGAATCCAACAATTTGTTTTTTAGTATAAACTCTCTATACGATAAAGTAAATCTCTTAAAAGATATAATGGAGCTTGGGGATAGGATGTTAAAAGAAAAGGCAAAGGAGGCAATGAATAATGAAAAAAGAATTTGATAAAAGAGTAACAACTTTGTATTTTACGAGGATTCAAGAAGCGTTGGTCAACGACTGGGTCTCTTTTCGTAAAATAACATCGGAAGAAAGAAAAACAAAGTCGGATATTATTTTCGATACTTTATTCGACGCTATGAGAAAAAATGAAGATTTTAATGAGCTAATTCAGGAAAAAAATCGTGAAAAAAAATAGAATGAACGAAACCGAAAGATTTTATCAGCTTGCATATTCATTCGAGGAAAATATCGCAGTTACTCCGAATGAATTAGACGAATTAATCCTCGATACTTTTAAAGAAGTATCGTTAGATATAAAAAATAAAGATGTGGCAAATTTTTACGGGCGGGCAAACTTCGGGAAAGATAAGTATTTTTTCGGCACTTTTGCCGATGTGGATGAAGAAACAGTCGCTACTTTTCTTGAGGTTTTTCCGCCCAGTCCGGATTTGATAAAGAAAATTTTACTTATTCCCTTGACAAATATTGAGTGGGTGTTTACAATTAGAAAATAGGTCAAGAGGATTCGAGATGCTCATTCCTTTAAAAAAAACTCACATCGCAAATTGGGCTTGTATTGAAGAACAACGATTTACAAGACAGACGCAGACTATAAACAATTTTACGCTCGACAAAATACCCTCATTGCTGAAGCGAAGTAATAGAGGGTATTTTATTTATACCCGCGAAGATATGAATAAAATATTCAATGTCTGCGAAGCGGCGGGCCTTGAAATAAAAATAATCGGTAAAAAAACGGATATAATAGCCTTAAAATTAATAAAAAAAAGAGAAAGTCTGCATATCGTAAACGCTAAATTCTTAATTCCTTCTACCGCGCCAAGCCTTTACTACGCTTTAAAATATTTATACGACGAGCTTGCGGCGGGCATATCTTGCTGTTATTCGACTGCTACTTTCGCTATGCGCTTGTGGCGGCTCAAATATTTAAAAGAAAATATAAAAGGCTTATCGATTTCGACGGAAGAATTTATCCGTAAAAGTTATGCCGGCGGCCGCAATGAAATATTCGCTAAAAAACTTGAAACGGGATTCTATTATGACGTCAATAGCATGTTCGCAAGCTGTATGACGGGCGAAATGCCCGTCGGAAGCGCAATTTTTAGGCTTGGAGAAAATAGGGATAAAAATAAAATAGGTTTTTATAAAGTTAATGTGAATCAAAAAAATGCAAAATTGCCCGTTTTGTGGAAAAAAATAAACGATAGTTTATGTTTCCCGGCTGACGAATTTACCGGCGTTTTTGGGAACGCGGAATTGAATTTGGCGGAAGAAGAAGGCGCGGAAATTAAAGCAAACTACGGTTTTGAATTTCATAAAACGGCGCCGGTTTTTAAGGAATTTATCGAAGATATATATATTATAAAAGACACTGCTAAGGACTGGAAGAAGCAAGTAGCTATAAATAGTTTAGTGAGCT
>CAYZEE010000100.1:0-2909 GCA_964477485.1 uncultured Gammaproteobacteria bacterium | reverse complement strand
TTTGGGTTATTATTTTCGTGATTAAATTAAATCAAAATTATGTATGTTAAATTAGAACCATTCGGCTGGAATATTTATGGCGAGACGATCGGCGGTGCCTGGTTAAGTTTGATTGAAGCAATTATTAAAAACGGGGTGCTCACAGAAGATGAAGGCAGAAAAAGATTAAGCCTGCAAAATATCCGCATAAAATCGGCGACACAATCTTTTCCCGACTCCCTCATTGAGAAATATGGAAACAAAAAGAATGTCGAAGAAATAATCAATCTTACATTTAATGAAAAAATAATGCACGATTTTGATGTTGTGTCTTCTTTTAGCCCTGGCAGTAAAAGTTATTACGCGAGGTTAAAAGATTGGGAAATGTTAGATTTTGTTGTGGCAAGATTAGCTGAAATTCCAGAATCGAAAAAGGCGATCATGAGCTTTGTGAGACAGGAAGACTATGAAAGAACATTGAAGAGGCCAAAAGACGATTATCTGCCTTGTATAACTACGGTTCAATTTAGACTTATTAAGATTAGCGATGAAAGAGGATATCACATGAACACATTGTTCAATGCAAGATCGATAGACGCATATCAAAAAGCTGGTGGAAATTTTGCCGCAATTTCTCTTTTATCAAAGGAAGTGGTCGGGCGGTTAACGGAAAAATTAAAAACTCAGATTTGGGTTGGTCCACTGGACGGGTTTTTGACGGATGCCCATATTTACCAAGAAAGTATTGAGGAAGCGAAAGAGATAATCAAATTATATAAGCACTATGATCAAAATACTGAATAAACAAGGAAAAATAAAAATCAGAGGCAAGGTGAATGAAGATGTAAATCTGCTTAAAATTTACAGCAATATCTTAAAAAGCAAAAGAGGATATATTGTTAAAATGCCGAGAAAAGGCGATGGTGTTGTTGTTTGTCTGTCTGGTGGCCAAGATTCCGTTGCTAATATAGGAATACTGCTAAAAGAATTTGGCTTAAATGTTTACCCGTTTTTCATAAACAGAGGTCAGTCAAACTACAAATACGAAAAGAAGGCAGTGGATTATTTCAATCGATTTTATAAAAGAAAATTTCCAAGACTTTACCATAATTATAAAGAGATAACCGTTATGACGCCGGGGACAGAGTATAAGGATTTATTGAGAAAAACAAAAAGAATGATGGACGATATTCCATTAAGCCACAACATATCTTATCCAGCGAGAGGACCAATAGTATTTTTGACCGGGATGGAATATGGTTATTCCTTGAAATCAATGGGGGTTGAAGTGAAAACAGTTTTCGCTTCTAATATGAGCTCGGATTTTTCCTACCATTGTTCTCAGACTTGGGTTAGGTTGATGAATATATTATTTTGCCAAATACTGAACGACTGGACTTGGCAGTTTATATCATTGCCAATAGAAACAAAGTTCGGAAATTATTTTGATAAAGATGTCTTCATAAAATGGGCTTATGAAAACGGGGTGCCCCTACACAAAGCAAGAACCTGTGTTAAATCCTTTGACATTGAATGCGGCGATTGTCCAACTTGTTGGGACCGGCGGAGGGGATATAAAGAAGCGAACGTGAAAGACCTGACAAAATACAGGTTCCCGATGTCTGAAAAATATCCAACATATTATGACCACGAAAAAGAAGAAAAACATGAAAAAAGAAATAGAAGTTAAAATCGAATTAACGTCCGAAGAGTTTAATGATCTCACTAGAAGTCTCGGTGATTTTCATTTTGAAAGAACTTTCGGTTATTTCAAGGAAGATTTTTCAAACATCAAGGACGGCATTTTTCCGAGAATAAAATATGTAGAAGGAGAGAAAAAAGAGATTATCTTAACAGTAAAAAGAAAAATAAAAGAAAACGCTCAATTCTTTGAACGAGAAGAAATGGAGGTAAAAGTAAAAGAAGAAGAAAATATTGAAGATTTAAGAGGGATACTGAAATCTTTGGGTTTTAGCAAAGAAATTATTTTTGAAAAGCAACGGAAAAATGTTTTTAAAGATGATATTACTATTTCTTTTGACAAGCTCCCTTTTGGCTTTTTTGTCGAGTTTGAAGGCGAGCCGGAAATAATAGATCAATATCTTAACGATTTTAATCTTTCAAATCGGCCAAGAATCACTAGAGCATATCTTGGCTTGTGGGAAGACTACAGAAAAGCCCACGATATCGCAAAAGAAAATTGCGTTTTTAAGTAAAAACCCACCGTATGAAAACTGTACGGTGGGTCGAGATTGGACGCGTAGCTTGCCACGCACCTCTAAATGCGTAGTATCTTGCGATACAGTGCCTGATGAACGCAGAAAGAGAAAAGCATTTCCGAAGCCATTGGATTCTCACAGCCCTCGTTACTAACGAAACAAAGGGGTATGCCGAGCTCCGTGGCTTGAGAGATGGCAACATCGACTTCCATTTTCTGTTCTTGAATCAGAAAGTCAATATTGCGTTTGCGGTCATGCCGATCGTCTGCGTCTTTGAGGCGACGACGCAGGATAGTGTAGGGATTTGCAATAATGACCGCGATCGCGAGCATCTGGTCTTTATCCCACGGCTGTATTTGACGAACTCCGTATTCCTTCCCTTTGATATCAAAGTATACGAAATGTCCGTCGGCAAGTCGGATGACTTCTGGATCTCCACGATCAAGTTCGTAGAGTCGCCGGTTCATTTCCGGACGCAGTGCTTGGCGCACACTTTCTGGTAGTGCTCGCAATTCTGCAATAGTGGCTACGCCGGCCAGCTCACAAAGTATCGGAGCTCCCTTTATTTTCTCCATTTTTATTCCACGATTTCGCGCAAGCTCCTCTACTTCTGTAACTACTGTCGTTTTGCCAACGCCGGGTACGCCACCGATATAAAAGAACATTTTCATACCTCCTTTCGTTTTTGGGTTCGAATGTGCTATTTAAGTT
>CAYZEE010000099.1:0-2922 GCA_964477485.1 uncultured Gammaproteobacteria bacterium | reverse complement strand
CGAAGCAATCTGTTACCGATAAGAGATTGTTTCGCTCCAAAACTCACCGCTCGCCTTGACAACCGCTTGTAATCTTTGTCAATGACCGTGAACTCTTACCCCCTCCAATTCCACTGGACGCTCCTGTTATCAAAACAACTTTTTTTATAAAATTGGTCTACGCCTAATTTTTAACTTGTATTACCCATGTCAACAGCAACTTTCCACTCATTATTTTCTTTTACCCAAACATTAAGATATTTTCCTTTTATTACTTTCCCATCAGATAATACCAATGTATATATTCCCCAGGTATAACCCAACTCTCCAGACTTAGCTATCTTTCCATATTTTGGATTCCAAGAAAGTTTATCTTTGGAATCAGGATTATTCATTGAGTCATAGATTGCCTTTATTCCGATTATCGGCTCTTTATTTTGAGGAAGCATAATCGCATCTTTGATTAAGTATTGAGAAAAAGCATAAGCAGCTCCTTTTCCAGAAGATAATTTAGAAAATTCTTTATCGGTTTTTAGAAGGTCATTAAAATTACTTTTCATTTTTAATTTTCTCTATAAGTGATTCATCAACTTCAATGTAACCTTTTTTGAGATTTTCTTGTCTTAATTTTTGTGATTTTTCGCCAGGATAAAATATTTCTGTTACTCCTTCTCTTTTTTTGGAGCCTTTCAATTCTGATATGGCAGTATTAATATCTTTTTTGAAATCTTCAATAGGTCTAAAAATTGTAGGATCAAAAAGAATAAAGAAAATTCCCCAACCACCGGGGACAGAATAGCCAACGCGTGAACCGGTTAACGCACCAGCTAGCATTTCGCCAATAAACATTAACCCCGACCCCTTGTATCCACCAAAAGGGACAAGTGCACCTTCTATCCACGCCAAATCCGCATCAGTTGTATAGTTTCCTTTTCCATCAATTGCCGATTCAGGGGGCAACGGTTTTTTATCCCTTTGTGAATTCATGAGCTGGCCAACTGTTATTTTTGAAGTAGCCATATCAAGAATAATAGGTAGGCGATTTGTTGGAATTCCTATTGTAATCGGATCAGTACCATACAGTTTTTGAGCCGAACCAAAGGGAGCATCTCGACCATTGGAATTATTCCAGCATAAGAAGATTAAGTTTTTTTCTGTTGTTTTTCTTGCCCAAAATCCAACATAACCAGTTGAAGGAGCGGTATTGTATAAACCAACTAATACTACTTTGGATTTTTGAATCTTTTCAAAACCTAATTCAAGCGCTTTTCTTATTACTAAATAGCAATATTCCTCAAAGCCTCATAGCTTCGTAGGTAACAACTAAAGGGAAAAGAAGGGAAAACCGAATTAGGTTTTCCCGTCGATTACGATATACTGTACTGTAATTATGAGCCAGTATATCAGAAAATCCCATAACGTTTCGGTTTTGATATATCATTTGGTTTGTCCAGCCAAATACAGGAAAATCATTTTCAATAAAGACATTGACCAAGACCTGAAAAATATCTGTCTGGAAATTGCCAAACGATATGAAATCATTTTTCTTGAGATAGGTTGTGACCTAAACCATGTTCATTTTCTCATTCAATCAGTTCCTATGTACAGTCCAACCAAAATAGCCCAAATAGTCAAAAGCATCACTGCCCGTGAAGTCTTTAAGCTTCATCCTGACCTCAAAGCCCTCTTCTGGCATGGAGAGTTTTGGACAAAAGGGTACTTTATGAATACCGTTTCTCAAAAACACTCAGAAAAGGCAATTTCCCAATATATCAAAGAGCAAGGGACAAACCAAAGTTATCAATTGTTACATAAACAACAGTTAGACCTATTTGATCTTACCTGATACCTCGAAGCTTGCTTCGAGGTACGTCATTTTAATTCTATTTTTATTGGAAAATGATCAGAAGCTTTGTTTGTAATACTGTTTTTAATTACGGAATAAGACGTTAAATTCTTCAGAAGGGATTTTGATAGAAAAATATAATCCAATCGCATATTTGAATGAGCAGAATATTCATTGATAGAAGTCGGAGCAGTATAGTCTTTGTTTTTCTTCATCTCGAGAGCCGAATCAAAGTAACCTACTGATATAATTTTATCTATTGCATCAAAACGGAATTTACCGTTAGTGGTAAACTTTTTTTTCTGCATATCGTTAAATGACTTTATTATTTCCGGATTATAACCGTCATATTTGGATAAAGAATTCATATCACCCATTAATATTCTGTTTGGATGTTTTTGTTGGAGTTTAACGATTAAATCTATTTCCGGATGCCGTAAATCTTCTGTGTATGGAGTTAAGTGTAAGCTGGCAATAGATAATTCTCCTATTTCTGTTTTAATCCTTGCCACAAAGCAGGCCATTGCTAAGGGTTGAAGTTTACGTATTTCAAGAAAAGGATATTTTAAAAAAGCGGCGACGTGATAATCGTACTCACCAGACAACGAGATATCAAAATAAAGAAAATTAAGCTTTTCTGCTACTTTTTTAAGAATTTCGTTATTGTTTTCCGCGAATGTATTTGCTTCATTGATAGTTAAATAATCCGGAGATTCTGCTTTTATCGCTTTAATGACAAGCGATAAAGTATCTTTTGCCCCGTTCAGTATGTTATAAGACATTAATTTCATATTATCCTACTTCAAAAGCAGTAACTCCAAAAACTTTATTTAATGACAATTTGGGTGGTTCTTTTGTATACATTCTTGCGGTTTCAAAAACATATTTCATATCATGACTTTTAGCCAAATTAACTGCTTTCGGGTTTACTTCCGGCGTATCTAAAAATATCGGTTCACCTATTTTTACAAAACCGCTCATAGTTCGGAATAATTTTTCGGCAATCTCTGAATTGTCCGCAGAAAGCGGACCTATCTTATATCCGGTTTGGCATTTACGAATTACACTATAACCCACAAGTTTATTATCTTTTCTAT
>CAYZEE010000098.1:0-2947 GCA_964477485.1 uncultured Gammaproteobacteria bacterium | reverse complement strand
CGGCCATTGATGAGATTCATAAGAAAAACTAAAACTACCAGAACTTCCTTGGGGAATGCTTATATTAACCGGAGTTGAAAGAGCGGCTCCTGAAGAATCATAAAGGTCGAAAAGTTGAGGACGAGGATAGACTGTGAACTGTTCGGGGGCGGTAGGACTGGCAGAAGGATTAATAGCGTCCGCCGCACCGAACCCAAGAACTTCGTTGCAGCCACTAAGATAAGAATATGGAACATCGCGCCAAGCGGCATCGGGAGAATTATTCACAGGATAATCTAACTGCGCAGGACCATAATATTGCGCCTTTATGGCCGCATAATAAGTACCGGGAACTAATGGGGCGGTCGACGGAATATTGCTTCCTCCGTATGTATTAAAAACATCACCCGCGTCCTGCCATAGAGCGCCAGAAAGCGAAATTTCCCATTTCATCGGATATCCATACTGATGTATAGTACTAAATGGTGGGGAGTAATTAGAATCATAAATAGGAACAACTATGGCAACTTGACCATCATAAAACGCCAGATCAGGGTCAGATATTCCAACCTTGCAATGACTCGTTGATGCGGCGGGAGCGGGAGACGTATTCGCCTCAACTATTAAGCTGTTACCGGCGACAACGAAACTTAAAGCAATAACAAATAATATCGCGATGAATAAAAATTTAAATAAATTATTTTTCATTTTTTTAGTTATTATAATTATATAAAGAAAATATTCCGACCCAAGGATATTTTGCGACCGAAGTTGAAGTGGACAACATAAAATTAGTTTGAGGGAGTATAAAGAGTTGGAGTTTCTGAGTTACCGTACTTGACGAATGATTGATTCCTCCTAACGAATAAATTTTGTTCTTGGCGTCATAACTTGACGCGCCTATGGTAAATCCCTTATCTTTTAATCCTAGTCTAACCATAGCGATCGTCGAAGTCGGATCGGTGACGGGAAAATTTACAACATATTGGCTTCCCCCGTTAGATAGACTTCTAATTAAAGAATTGACGCCCTTCGCGTCTAAATTTAAAATACCCGACGCTTCAGGAGGAATATAATTCGGCTTTTCTTCGGAATGAATAACGGTAATCGGAGTCAAAGAAACAACTCCTTTAGTAGAATAATAACGATACAAAACATACCCCGAAATTAAAATGATTATAATAACTGCTATGACGATTAAAATTATACTCTGCTTTTTCATTATTTAAGTATAACAAATTTCAATAAATCAACAAGAGTTATCCACAACATAAAAGATGCGACAGTAAAAACTAGAGCCGATAAAGCCTCTACGGAGATTAGATTCTTGATTTCTGATATCATAATATTAATGATCCTCCCCCTTCTGTCGGCCGTCTTAGGAGTTTTAGCTTTTTTACCGTTTAATTTTTTTTGGCTAATTGGCTTTATTTTCCTTACGCCTCTTTTTATATTCTATTTAAAAGAAAAAAAATTGGGGCGGCTACTTTTTGGCACTTTTATTTTTAGGCTTATTTTTGCCCTAGGAACTGTTTTTTATGCTTTCGAACCAATTAATTGGTCTTTGTCAATTTTAATTTTTTTAGGATTGCCTGTTCTAATTTTTATTATCAAAAAATTTATTAATTTCTTTTCTCTGTCGCCGCTAGTTAGCAAAAACAAAACAAAACAAATCCTGATCACTCAAGAAATTATTTTTTTACCATCGTTGCTATTTTTATGGATTTTTTTCGACAACTTAGAAGCCCGCTTTTCTCTCCTGCCAACTTACTTAATAACTACTGGTAATATTTTAGGATCGTCGCCATTTTTAGGTTTAGCCAGTATTGGCGGCTTAAGATCGTTGACTTTTTTACTGGTTTTAATAAATTATATTATTTCTTTATTAATAATTAATAAATTTAAATCATTGAATCAAAAAATGCTTGTTGTTGTTATTATAATTTTTGTGATTTATTTTTTTTGGCAATTTTCTCAAATTCAACTTAAAAAAAATTTAGTAAATTACGAGGGGCTGGATAATTCTTTGTCTGTGGCCGTAGTTTCTGTTAATAAAAAATTTAACCTTTCCGATTTCAATCAAATCCAATCTCAATTACTATCCCTTAAGAATAAACCCGACCTTCTCGTCTTACCAGAAGATATGTTTAATGATTATGGCGATGTCGCTTTTTATCAAAAAACAGTTGAGAATTTAAAAATTAGCACTGCGGCTAATTTGAAAACCGAAAATAATAACAAAGAATACAATTCAACTATTTTATTTGATGGCAACGGGAAAATAGAAGGGGTTTATAATAAAAATATCTTAGCCTTTATCGGAGAGTATTGGCCGTTCGGGAATTGGAGACCATTTTATTTCAATTGGATAGAAAAAATAAACCCTGCTTATCAAAACTATTCAGTTTTTCAGCCAAAATATTTTTTTTCTCCAGGAAATAAAAAAATTTTGATTTTCAAAAAAGCGACTTCGACCGTTGCCTTTGCTTCTCTAATTTGTTTAGAAATTAATTATCCTGATTATCTCGAAGAATATAAAAAGATGGGCGCTCAATTCGCTATTAATCCTTCTAGTAATCGCTGGCTAACAACAGGATTGACTCACTTTTTATATCTCGTCGATAACTTAAAAAGGATCGAGGCGGTTTGGTTAAAAATTCCAATTATTTCTTCAGGAGTAGATGATTATGCCGGTATTATTACGCCAGACGGACGATCAACATTATTAAATTATGATAATCAAAATAAAAATTTTAATATTTTTATCGGAAATATAAAATTTAAAAACATAAAGTAATGTAACTATCAGCCGTCAAAATTACTTTTATTTCATACCTTTTCAAAAAATAATTCTCTTTATGAGAATTAATATTGATTCCGTTATCATTTTGATAAAGATTAAAATATTCCGTTCGACGAAAAAGAAATTAAACTTCTGGCGACCTCACAGAATGGTATTAGCTTAGCT
>CAYZEE010000097.1:1823-2974 GCA_964477485.1 uncultured Gammaproteobacteria bacterium | reverse complement strand
TTGAGCACTTGTACTTTAATAGACGGAGCTCCGCAACGACTCTTACAAATATAATAGGCATATTTTTTGTGTCTTCCTTTACTCCATCCTCCGGAAAGATTACCACCGCACTTTCCGCATTTGATAGTTCCTCTTAGAGGAAAATCGGGATTATCTTTTAATCTTTTTCCAATAGTCATTCCGCATCGATTCCTTCCATCAATAATTGTCTGAACTTTATAGAATTGTGCTTCCGTTATCATTGGCACGTGTTGTCCCTTAACTTCCTCTTTGTATCTTGTCGAGGTAAGAATACCCATATAGAATTTATGGCGAAATATTCGATCAACGGTTTGCGCTCTTAGATTATGTTCTTTTCCAAAGATAAAGGTACGAAGACCCCATTTATTCATAATTTCTGCCATTTCAGACATGCTTTTAGTTCCGGTTGCGACCAGGTTCCACGCTTTTTTCATTTTGTCGAACGAAACGTCGTCCTTAATCGCATATCCATCTTTTAAAATATATCCAAGAGGCGGTTTGGCAACACAAAGCCCCGACAAATACCTTGCTCTTAATCCATTTCTCGATCTCTCACTTCGAACATCATTATCCATTTGCGCAAATCCGGCAAGCATTGTTTCAATCAGTTTTTCAGTTGGGCTATTACCTGTAGGTTCTGTAGCAGATATCAAAGTTACACCATATTCTGCTAATTTTTTTCTGATCGCTAAGTAATCTGCAGTTTGACGCGACAATCTATCCACCCGATAAACAAATACGGCATCAATTGTCCGACGATTCCTTCGACAAAACTCCAAAAGCTTAACCAAGATTGGCCTTCCGGTGATTGTTTTAGCAGATCTTCCTTCTTCCCGGAATACCTCAATGATATTAAAATCACGCCTGGTAGCTTCACGTCGGCAGATTTCTTCTTGTGTATCAAGAGAAAAGTTTTCTACCTGTTCTTCGCTTGATACCCTTAGATAAATTACTGCATTTTTAGGTTGTATCTCGCTATCTATCATAGTCTAAAACGAACGTAATATTTCTTTTACGGTTTTATTTCCAAAAACTTTTCTTTCATAATCCTCAAGCCAAGCACCAATAAGGTATTCAAAAGAAGCTATAAGAGATTTAACATCTTCCGTAGAATAACCTTCGCCTAATAT
>CAYZEE010000097.1:0-1723 GCA_964477485.1 uncultured Gammaproteobacteria bacterium | reverse complement strand
TGTCAAGAGCCTAAATACTCTAGGTTGCCAAAATACGAAGCTTATGATATAGTTTGAGCGAGTCTAAGGCTGCCTATCAATATATTCTGCCCCTTAAAGGTATGAATAATGGTGATTACCAGCAGGAATTACAGCTAATTCATCAGTTGCAAACGCATACATTATCGGTTGCGCATACCTATCTTCTCCTTCTTTTCGCATTACCCCTTCCAATTCACTGGAAATTAGCAATTTATCATTTCTTTACAACTTTACCGCTTCCTCCGCTTTCTCCAACGGCAATAACAATTCTAATTCTTGTCGGGCCAATACTTTTTCTTGTATTTATATACTTTTTAGTTAAGTTAATTATTGTCATTATAAAATCCTTAATTCCATTTGTATTAAGTAAATTTAAAAATACAAAGGAAGAAAAGAAATTTCTTGAACTTACTTTTCCTTCAGATACGGGTAAGTCGGCCTATGCTACCAAACAACTTTATACGCTTTTCCATACTTTAGCCCGACAAAAGAGTCTGATTGAAAGCTTAACCCAAACTAAAAAACAGTATTCTTTAGAAATTGTTTCAACTAAAAACGAAGGAATCCGTTTTCTATTAATCATAAACAAAAAGGATGCAAATATTTTAAAATCTAGTCTGTTATCTTATCTACCGGGAATAAAAATAAAGGAAGTTAATGATTACTTAGATAACGAAATTAGCATAAGCAACAATCAAACTTATGGAATTACTGAATTAAAACTCTCAAGTCACTTCGCACTTCCCCTTAATAGTCAGAAGACCTTATCTGAACATGACCCAATTTCATATCTAACAGGCAATATGACAAATCTTAACCCTAAAGAACTAATAGCATTTCAACTAGTGGTAACTCCAATCCTTTCTTCGATACATGGAAAAATTGTTAACGAGATGAAAAAATTAAGATCCCGTATGTATAAAGGGTTGCCTTTAACGGAAAGCTTGCAAAAAAGTCCTTTACAAGAATTAACAAATTTACCCGTAATTTCTCTTCTTTGGCTAGGAGTAAAAGGAATATTCATGGTATTAAAATTTATTGTACTATTCGTCTACAGTATGCTGATTGCATTTATGGATAACAGTATTGAGAATACTCCATTTGCAACCCGTAAAGATCCCGTTATTCCTCAAGATCTTCTTAATCCATATGAACAGGAATTGAAAATTGTGGTTAAGGAAAAAATCGACCAGTCTCTTTTTGAAAGCACAATTAGAATTCTCGTAATTGGAAAAGGCGAAGACGAATTCAATACCAGAATGTCAGGTCTTTTAGCATCTTTTGGACCGATGAGCAGCGCTTACCAAACATTAGTTACTAAAGGGTCATTTAGTAGGTTTAGTTTTAAGAATCGGCTAAGTGGTTTTAAACAAAGAATCTTATCAAAAAGTACTGCTTTTAACCAAAATCCCATTCTATCTACTTCTGAAATTTCAGATATCTATCATTTCCCATACACCGAAACTACAAAAACCGAAGACGTCGTTAAGAACTTAAGTAAGGAACTGCCTGCTCCACTATCTCTCAAAAAGGGTAGGAATCTGGATGTGATATTTGCCAAAAATACTTATGGAAATAAAACTTTTGATATTGGATTAACGGATGAAGAAAGAGCCAAGCACGTATATTTAATAGGACGTACGGGCTCCGGTAAGTCTACCGTGATCTTTCATATGGCTTCTTATGATATCCAAAAAGGAAG
>CAYZEE010000096.1:0-2985 GCA_964477485.1 uncultured Gammaproteobacteria bacterium | reverse complement strand
ATATGCTAATGTATGCACAATGTCAACAGATAAAATATCTCATAAGAGTTCACGGTCATTGACAAAGATTACAAGCGGTTGTCATTGCGAGCGGTGAGTTTTGGAGCGAAGCAATCTCTTATCGGTAACAGATTGTTTCGTCGCCACGCTCCTCACAATGACACGGATTGATATGGTTTTGTCAAGGAGAGTGAATTCTTACCTTTGAATTATTTGCACCTGATGAATTTAGAAAACCGGGATTTTCCAAAGACAATAAATCTAACCAGCCTCAAATTGTCATTGGTCTTATGGTGGACAATAACGGCTTCCCGCTAACGTACTCGGTTTTTGAAGGGAATAAATTTGAAGGTAAAACTTTTCTGCCGGTTATTCAGGGCTTTCAACAAAAACACAACGTTAAAACCTTAACGGTTTGGGTCGACAGGAAAATGCCAATTTAAGACTGGAAACAGATAAGGGTTTTTTAATTTGCGATTTTTCCGTTAAAAGATTTAATAAAGATAAATCTGACATGGAGAAACAAATACATAACGCTAAATTAGCCTTAGATAATAGACGAGCAGTAAAACGGCATAAATTTTTAACCATGGTGCAAACGGAAGCAACTCTTAATCAAAACTTGATTGAGAAAACCAAATTACAGCTTGGGATTAAATATAAAAAATGAGCGAGTAAAAAAATCCCATTAATGATGCAATACAGCCACTCCTCCTACCAATCCTAATATAATTGCTAGAATAAGGAGGATTTTCTTCCAATCAGCTCCTCTTAAAACCTCAGAAAGTTTACTTTTTGTTAGTTCTTTACCAACATATTGTTGAAGTTCTGATGCTACCCCTGGATCATTTGCTGCTTGTAGTATCAAACTAGGAAGTACATCTTGCGTAAATGACGCATATTTAATTTGTTCGTTGAATAACTTATTTTTTAGTTTATTAGGATCTTTTGTAACAACTCCTTTCAGCAAATGATTAGCAAGTTCTGTACTGAGTGCTTTCATTTTAGTAGAGTCTTTACTCATTTCTAACATATGAGGAAGAAGTAGTTTTAATTCTGGAGATGCACCTGGTAAACTTGCTTTTGCTATTAATTGTCCCAAATAGTTGGCCCCGTATTTGTCAAGACCACCCTCAAGTAACGAATCAAATTCTTTATCTAATTCTTTTGACTTAAATGCTTTTTTTATATGATCTAATATTCTATTATCTATCATCTCTTTTGCCATTTTGTGAATATCGTCTTCCGCTTTCTTTTGCGCTTCAGGTTTCGCTCCTTTGACTGCTTCATATGTTTTTGCCCATTCGCCTAAAGCAGAATCATCAATACATTTTTTTATGCTTTGTAGGAGGTCTATTTCTTTTTGCATCACAACGTCTTGTTCCGCTTTAATCTCATCGTCTTTTTTATCTTTCGCTGTCTTTAGATCTTTTAATTCTTTTCTTTTCTGTTTTAAAGAAGCTTCTATATCTTTTAATTGTTGTTTTGCCTCTGCTTCTCTTCTATCAATTTCTTCAATAGCGGCCTTATTGTTTGTTGATGCCTCTTGCAATATGGCTATCTGACTCGAATATTCACCGAGCTTTGTCCCCATATTTACGGTAGTGATCCCAACCGTAGCACCTGTTATAGGATCTGTAATATTTATAGTGCTTGTGACACCGCCGGTAAAGTGATTATTGATTTGTTGAACTGCTGCATTAAGTTTATATATCTCTCCTGGAATACCGGCATTTTCATTTTGAGCATCCAGTTTGATTTGAGCTTCTACTCCTCCTGCAATCATCGGTGGAGGTGGAGATGAATTGATATTGAACTTAAATCTCTTTAATTCATCTTTTTTATTATCAATTTCCAACTCGAGTCCGGTTTTCGGATTACTATTTGTTCCATCATTTCCAACTTCATCAGCTAAGTCTTTATATGATTTTTCCATCTGAATTTTGTTCTTTAACATTACTTGAAGATTTTTATAATCTATCTTTCCGCTTACCAAAGCATCAACCAAAGCATTCTTTGCATTTGTGCTAACGTTGCTGTTCTTTAAAAAAGAAATTGCAGCTCCATCACAAAGCGTCTTAAAATTTGGAGTAGTGAGACTCACTCCTTGAGACTCTGCAAGTACCTGGAAAACAGGATGATTAAATAACGTATCGGAGAGTTGATTTCTCAAAAGTGTGGCTTCAGCTGCGGGAAGACTATCATATCCTTTTTCTGCCAGATTGGCGATTGCATGAGCGGTAGATCCACAGTTATTTTCTCTGTCGGTTTGATCTGCAGAATATGCTAATGCATCATTAGTTCCATTCAAGCTATCCTCCTTAAAACCTTTTCTTGCCTGTTTTTCAGCTTCGTCAGGTTTTAATACGTTCCCTGTATTCTTCAGTTGATCAACCGCTGCTTTTGCATTACCTTCATTTAGAGCTTTCTGCGCGGCATCTCGAAGAGAAACCTCGATACCAGTATAAACTGCCGGTGCAGCATTGGTAGCCATTTCAAATGATACTCCTGCCTCCTGAAGTCCAACCACCGGTCCTGCAGCCATAATTATTTGGATACAGAACTTTTAATGTATTGCGACAATTTTTGAATAACTTCTTTCTCTTTTATCGATTTCTTACCCTGTTCCTCAAGTATTAAAACATTCCTGAATATCTGCCAATATGCACTTAAGTTTTCAAGGAAAAAAAACAGACCTTCATTTGATTGGACCTCATCAAAATGATCGAGAATGTACGATGCCGCTTTCTTCATCTCAAAATAGGAAATTTTTCCTCCACCATACGCATCAATAAGTAATTGGGCAACTGACTTAAGTATTTTGCTTTTCTTTTGCTCATTCCACGCGAACTGGTCATTATCCATATTTCAACTATGACATTAATCTATATAAAAATCAAGAGCAATTTTTTTTACGGACGGAAAATTTGCCTCAGTACTCCAAGTATTACCTCTTGACAAAAGTATTACTATTTAGTACCATTC
>CAYZEE010000095.1:0-2989 GCA_964477485.1 uncultured Gammaproteobacteria bacterium | reverse complement strand
TAATTAACTCAGCAATAGCTGGCGGCTGATGATTATGGTCGAGGTAATCGTTTATTCCTAATATATATTTTCCAATACATTTTAAATCAATTTGTTTTTCACCTTGTTTATTAGGATGTAATAAAACTAATTTGATCGCAATTAATATTTGCTGTCTGTGGAATACAAAAGGATACATGTGCTTATTTTTTAATCTATATTTGTAGATTTTTTCTAATTCTTCTTCATTAAAATATACCTTAAGTAAATCATTATGTATCCTAAAGTCATTTGTGCCTTTCCACAATGCTATATTCAATTTGCACAAAGCCTGTATAAAATGACCCGTATGAAGGGATGAAAAATATTTAATAGTTTCATCAATAGAAGGAGCTTTAACGCCAAAGACATCTTTATAGGTAATAAATGAATAGACAAAAGGTAACATATTTCTTTTTAATTTTATAAAATTGTAATATAAGTAATAATTTCCTCCTATGTCGAGAATTATATATCCGAAAGCCTATATAAAAGAAGTACTAATTAATGAAATAGATGATGTTGTTAAGAAACACCCTTTCCTTAGTTTTATTTTAGTATGTGCTGGTATTGAATATTTAGGTATATGTTTAGATGACAGTTGTAGTTGGACGGACCAGGGTATGTCGAAAAGACATTTCCAAAATACCATCCTTCAACTGTTCCCCCCACATTATTCAACTCTAAAGGATGATCTATATAAATCATTAAGATGTGGAATGACACATAGCCATCTTCCGGGTGGGTATAGTCTAACTGAGCTCAAAAATAGTCCACTTAAATATAAAGACCATTTAATTAAGGATAACAAAATAATTGTAGTTGAGTATTTTTATCAAGACTTTGTCGCAGCTTGTAATAAAGTTATTAAAACAACTTTTGTAGCAGAGAGCAAAATGCAGAAGCCATTTCTGAGGGTTGGTTAATTTATTTATGAGTATCGAAAAAAATGTTAAAAGAGGTGATAAAAGTTGGAACTATTTTTCCATTGCTTATGGTATTCTTTTAGCAATTTCGTCAAGTATAATTTCGGTTTTGGATTTAAGATCAATTTATAAGGCTATTTTGATTATGGTTTTAGCAGTTTCTTTGTTTTGGCTATGTTTTTACAATGATTGGTTTAGAAATAAGATTGTTGGTATATTTTCTAAATCTCAAGAAAAGATAGAGAGACATTAGCTTAATTTTATGGTTGAGAATAGAGCTGATTGAATAATTGATGCGACCGATAACCGACCTCAAATTTAACTTTATTTTTCCTGAATAAGTCTATGAGGGGGACGATAATTATTCTCTATTCGTCTTTTTAACTTTCCAAATAAAAAACCTATACACTTTCGTGTAATTGAAGAAGCATTCTGAGTTGAATTGCATTCTGGGATGTTGGTACTTTTGCGAATTGCAAAGTCATAGCTAAAAAAGGCCAAATCAAAGCCAAAAAAGCAATGCCTATATGATTTTGAGTTAAAAATATTATAAAAACCAAGGGGCTTGTAATCCATTTTAGATTACTAATCCAGACTCCATATCCTGCCATTTTGATGCTAATAAATTTTTGACAGATTAGTGACCAAATAAAGTTTGCAATAAGTATTTGTATTATTACTATAATAGGGGTCTCAAATAATAACAGTAATTGCCCGATCCCCATACTTAAAAAGGCTGGCCAAGCAGTCCATTCCATAGCCCGTAACCAAGTTAGTCGACGTAATTCTTCTTGAGTAAAGTTTTGATATTCTTTCCTTATCTTTGATAGAAATTGATTTTCATCATTAGCTTGTCTAGGAATATTTTTACCAGCAATTTCATTAACGTTCACTTCTCCGGATATATCGCCTTTAACAAAGTTTAAGGTTAAAATTAGGTTAATAGTATAATGATCCATTTGATGAGGTCTATTTAAAAGCACATTTCCACTTGAACGATCCCAGATGTATCTTTTAGAAAATGATGAATGTTCCTCGGGATTTCCCATCTGATCTGTTAAATATTCTAAGGTTTTATTGAATAGATTATCCGATAATTTTTTATCGTTTGTGAAGTGCTGGATACTTATTTTATATATTTTCCCTTCATTACTACCGATAACAGTATCCCATTTATCTTCAAGAAAAGAAATATTATCTCCATGAAATATCTTTTCATTAGCAAACATTCTTTTATAGGCTGAAAGCTCGAAAGTGTAATATTCGTCAGAAGAAAATTCAGTTAAATTTAAGGCATCTGAGATAGGTTGATTTAGGTAATAACTACCTAGCTTAATAAGCATATTGCTTAAATATTAATAATACAGTGAAAATCGCATCCTTAATTTGTCTAAATTTTGCCTTTTATAAATTTTTCTATATTTTCTATATTATATCTTCTATCACCTCTTGTACTAACTTTAATTGCTTTTAACTTACCGTCGCGATCCCAACGACGCAATGTTTCTGGATTCACTCCAAGCATTTCTGCTGCCTCTCTGATTCGAAGTAGTTTTATTTTGTTAGCCATAACTTATACATAATTATACAAGTAAAAGCTATAATTAGAAATGTCTTTACAAAATCCAATATAAAAATGAGTATAAACATTACGAAAGAAAAAATAATAACTGTTCTTAGAGCCATTAAAAAAGCAGGAGAGGAAAAACCAGATAATTATTACACTAAACTGTTTATCACAAATGAAAATGGGTTGGCCGCTTTTGATTATGATGAATTAACAAGAATAATCAACTTATTAGAAAAAGATAATTTAATAGAGATTAACCATTTTCCTAAATACTCAACTGTACTTGCTGACAACAAACCTCACAATAAAGTAGCCCCCATGAATTATTTCTCTTTACACATAGAAGAAAGGTTTGCCGACGTAGCGAAAAAATATGGAATTGTTCCTTTATTTCTTCTTAGCTTAATCCCTTCTAACAAAAAATATAAAGACGCCACAAAAATTGCAAAATTGCTGGTGAATAATACACAAATGA
>CAYZEE010000094.1:0-3035 GCA_964477485.1 uncultured Gammaproteobacteria bacterium | reverse complement strand
CGTACTGGAAGATGATACCACGGGCGAAGCGTAGCGGAGTCCGTGGAGAATCATTATTTTCTATGTCAGTCATGGGAATTGAATTTACCAGAGAGAATGTCCGATGTTAAACATTGTATATAAGGTAGTTAGCTATTGATTTTCTGGTATAAACATGGAGGTCGTTTGGATGAAAAATAAGCTCTTATTTCTTCCAACCCGCCTTTTAAGAGGGTTGAATTAAAGCAAATCCTCTAACGTGTAGCATATCGTTTTTCTTAATACTACGGACTTCGGATGACTCAAGAGTAAGTAAGGCTACTGTTTTTCCTTCTGCGCTTACAAATTCAACTTCTAGTGCTTTTCCGTCCTCATAAACATGAACTACGGCACCCACATCGCCTCTTTTAAGACCGTATTTTTCAATATCGCGTGCTAGAACAACTGTGTCTAATTCTTCGAACATAATGTCATCTCCTAACTTTCTATATTATACAGGATATATGGTAATAAATCGAGGTCTTTTTTGACCTTTTTCGATTATCCAAACTGTTCGCACCAAAATACGTCTCTCGCTTGGTGTGTATATTTTTCCATCGATAATATATTTCTTACCATACGGAGATGAAGACTCCTCTTTTATATGATTGGCTTGTGCGACCTTGCGTATAGATTCTTCAAACAAATCGGCATTAGTCTCATCGAAACCGAGATTTCTAAAGAACTTCGCCTTAAATTTTCCCGTCGCATGTGTTTCAGAAAGTAAATAGTCTGTCAATTTTTCCTTTGAGATTATCGCATTTTTACTATTCGGCAGTTTCATTACTTTGAATTATAACTTAAATCTGGAATAAATATAGAAGTTGTTTGGGTAAGAAAATGGGCTCTGATTTCCTCCTAGCCCCGCAACAAGTATTTTCCATTTTAATATGGCAGGAATATCAAAAGAATAAATTCCACCATTTCTTCCAATTCGGAGTGTTATCGGGCTTTTCCCCCGAGGTTTTATTGAGCAAATTTTGCGGAACTATGACATCTTGCTCTCCAGGTTTTACAAAAAACAATTTATTTCTTGCCTCCTCTTCTACAAACTGCTTGCTTCCTACGATAGAGAGCTGAGATTTTAATTCATGATTTTCATCTTTTTCTCTAGTCAGATCATTCTTTGCCTTAACAATCAGATCTTGTTTATTCCATAGACTATAAATTGAACGGATAAGATTATTAATAATAATAAGAGATGCAACTAAGACTGCTATAAAGATAACTCTCCTCATATTATTTCTTTACAAGATTTTCATCCCGACTCTTGACTATATCAATAATTATTGATATTATAGGATATCCGATATTAAATTAAACAAAGACAATTATGAAAACCATTAGCTTTACCGATGCCCATACACAGTTTAAAAACTTTCTGAAAGAACAGAAACACTCAGGCTCTACCATTGTAGCATATGGCAAAGACATCGAGCAGCTTATTTCTTTTTTGGAAGGGATTAAGAAAAGCCGCATTCACGAAGTAACAAAGGAGGACATAGAGGCATTTTTGGCAAAAATGCAAAAAGAAGGTTATACTCCTAAATCTATTTCAAGAAAAATAAACTCAACCCGTACTTTTTATAGGTTTCTTAAAATCAACGAATACATAACTGATGACCCTTCTCTTTTGGTTGATCATCCAAGAACTCAACTCGCTCCGCCTCGCATCCTTACTCCGACAGAGTACAGAGCTCTTAGAGACGCTGCGAGAAATGACCTAAGGATGTTTGCAATTATAGAGCTTCTTCTTCAGACCGGGATTAGAATTGGAGAGCTTGCTGATCTTCGCCTTTCCGATGTAGATAAGGAAACTATCCGAATAAAAGCTTATGAAAAACATGGAGAAAGGTCAGTCCCTATTAATAAAAGAGCTAAAGATGCTCTGGATGAATATCTTAAAATAAGACCTAAGGCTTCAGATAGCCACATATTTATAACAAAATCTGGGAAGCCTTTCCTGGTTAGAAATATAAGAACATCAATGGAAAGATATTTCCGCCTGGCAGAAATTAAAAATGCAAAAGTTAATGATCTTCGCCATACGTTTGTGGCCCATCATTTGAAAGAAGGGGCATCTTTGGTGCTTATTTCAAAAATTTTAGGACATAAAAGGGTTTCAACAACCCAGAGATATCTTGATTACATCGGCGAGCGCGGAAAAGAAACTAGCGGTCTCTCTGACCTTTAAGGAAGCTTAATCCGAATAAAACTTTCTGCAAATTTATATTTTTCCTTTTTGGCAAGGATTTTTCCTCTATCTGCCATTAATTTTTTTACTCTTTCAAAATCGTCAAATTGGCTGTCGTGCAGAGATAGAGCTCTTATTTTCTTATTAAAAGTTTTTGTGATATCTACGAGATACGCAGGTTTTGCAAAACTTACAAGCCACAATTCTTCTACTCTATGTGGCTTTAATCCTTCTTTTCCATGGTTAGGAAAAGTCAATCGATCCCGGGCAAGAGGAAAAACCGCATCCATTGCCGCAAGACCGGCTGCTCTGTGGTCTGTATGGTTTATAAAACCAAAATTTTCTGAATAATAAAAGGTCGGATCCATGGTTATTACAATATTGGGACGAACAGTTCGGATGATTCGAACAATTTCCTCTTTCAAGGTTAAATCAGACACAAGTTGTGTATCAACGTGGTTTAGAAAAAATACTTTTTTAAGTCCTAAAACTTTTCCTGCTTCTATCTGTTCTTTCCTTCGAATTGAAGCAAGCTTTTTGTGTGTCATCTTAGGATCCGAAGATCCCCTGCTTCCGTCTGTACAGATAAGATAATGGGCTGTCGCACCTTCCTCTACCCATTTTGCCACAGTTCCGGATGCCCCAAAATCCATATCGTCGGGATGCGCCCCAACAGCCAAAACAACTTTGCCTTTCATACGGAGTAATTATAGAAGAAATCTTTGAATTTCTCAAGGAAGTTTGATAAAATTATAGTGTTTTGGGCTAGTAGCTCAGCGGTAGAGCGCTACTCTTATAAAGTAGATGTCCTTGGTTCGAATCC
>CAYZEE010000093.1:0-3059 GCA_964477485.1 uncultured Gammaproteobacteria bacterium | reverse complement strand
GTTCTGATTTGTTTGAAAGTTCGAAAAACGCCTTTTTAATTTTATTTGAATTTATTTTTTTCATAAAATTGTGTTGACTAATACATTTTTAATTTTTCCGTTTAATAAGAGAGTCTTAACTCCTTTTTTCTCCAATTTATTCACCACCTGCTGTTTTGCTTCTCCACCCCCAACTCCATAAGAAGACCCCTTCATAGTTGATAAAACCAGATATTCTTTTGTCTTAAGAAGCAAAGCAATTTCCGCTCCCAAGAAGTCATTGCCACCGAAACTGTTAAGGTCAATTACATCATTCTCATTAATCATAGGTACGATATTGTTTCGGAAATAAAACATTATTAATTCGTAGATATCTTTTTTTATGGTTAATGAAATTAAGTTGTCTCTGGTAAAAAGAATTTGAGCAACATTCAATTGCTTCTTTGAAAAAATCTGCTGAAAAACAGAAGTAAGATATGCTTGGCCGATACCCGCAGCCGCTTTTCTTAATAACGAATCTTGGGAAATCTGAACAATATTAGCTCCACAAGCAACCGCTCCCGATATGACCAGTATTACATTTACACCATTATTTTTCAGGTAGTTTATCTGGTCTGCAATATGAGCAATACGAAACTCATCCAGCTTGTTACGCTGGGTTAATAAAACACTGCTACCTATTTTTACGGTTATGATTTTCATATTCATATTAATTTTCTCCAACAAAAAACCTCGTCTTCACCCTCCAAGATATTATCCTGAAAGGCAAGGACGAGGTTAACTCGTGTTACCACCTTGCTTCCGTTAGCCTATAAAAAATCCACCTTTCGGTGGAGTCAACAGTTAGATTAAGCTAACGCTTATTATCTGCGCTCCGTTGCCGACACGCTTTGTCGTATTTTACGGTTGACTTCCGTCATGCTCTTCGCACGCAGCTTGTTTGGCGGGAAACCAAACTTAACGCTTTTTATCGAATTGTAAATTTAGTATACCAAATAGTAATAAAAAATGCAAAAGAATGATTATCCCCAACTAAGAGGATAAATATAACTATAAAATGCTATTTACTTATTAATCACACCGATTGGGCCTTTATATTCTCTTAACCAGTCAATAAAATCAATCAGCACTTTCACCATGTAATCATGGTATTCTTTTCCCTTCTCTGGCGATGCTTTTGATGAATCGGAAAAAGAACCATCCGGTGCAAAAGCTTTTTGTTCATAACTATTCCACGGAATGTCGATTACTTCACCGGATTTTCCAAAAAGGTCATACTGGGAATATCGAGAAAATATCTTCTCAAAATTTATTCCTTTTTTGGTCAATTTGTCCTTTTTAATAAGGTGAGGATATTTATACCAGACATGGGAAACTTCCAGTTCTCCAACATGGTGCTCAATATTGTCTTTTATTTTGCCGGCAATTCCTTTGGCAATTTTCATCGGGTCAGCTACAGCAAATAGAACATCTGGCAGCCTGTATTCATGCAAATTTTTAGCTGCCGACAATAATGCTGGCAAGTTTGCATTTTTATGGCCATTAATTATGAGTATTTTTTTTACTCCATTTCTGGCCAAGCTTTCGCTTATATCCTCAATAACCGATACAAGCGTCGAGGTTCTTAAAGACATAGTACCAGCGAAACCTAAATGATGGCTAGAATCGCCATACCATACAGGCGGAGCCACTAAAACTCCAGTTTTTTTACCAACATCCTCAGCCAAGGCAATTGCGGCGTAGCTATCCAGTCCCAAAGGACCGGCCTTACCATGTTCTTCAGTGCTTCCAACTGGTAATATAACGATATTTTCTTTCTTGAGATAATTATTAACGTCTTCCCAAGAAAGTTCATTGATCCAAACCGATCGTAAACCTTTCATAGAATTAAAATTAAATTTATAATTAATCATGGCTATTAGCCATGATTAAACCAAACTGGACCAACCCTTGAATACAGATGAGGCATATCCAACGGTAATGTCGCTCTGCCTAAATCTTCACTACCATTCACAAACAGGATGGCATTGGGAAAAGATTTTGCTAATGGTTCCCGCTCCTGTCGTCTCATTACCCAGTAGTAGTAGGCTGCTTGTTCTGGCGGAATTCCTGCTTGACTATGTTTTGCTGCTGATTCAACCAACTGTGCTTTTTGCCTACTTCCATCAAACTCTTTCCACAATTTCGAATTAAGGTCAACTAATTGATAAGAATCAGGTAATTGAATTTGCCATTCACGATATAACTTATCAAGAGATACAGAAGCAATCCCTCTCCGGTTAGCTTCTTCAGCGACTTCACCCAAATAACCTTCAAACCTCTGATAACCGTTAAACCTGCCATGAGCGTCTGCGAGTATAAGCGTTATTTCGGCTGCCGGATTATATGGTTTTCTAATCGCTTCCCTTAGTTCCTCGTATTCAGATAAAAGTACTTGATCGTGCTTATCTAACTGTGATTTACCACCAATTCCCCAAAAACCAACAAATTGCACTGGTCGTTCAGCCAAAATATTCGCCTGAATCCGTCTTTCAATGAGATTACCTCGGTTAAAAAAACTCCTGGCAAAAGGCTTAAGAACAGCCGGATAAATGGCACTTGCCAATTTGCGGGCTTGTCCTTCTGGATTTGCTGCCCTTTGTGCTCGAACTAACGCCGCTCGATCTGATACTGATTCTAATTGCATATTTATCACCTCCTCCCACTAACTAAAAATCCCGCCTTCTGGGCGGGATTGTATTTAATTTCTAATATCTTTATTCCACTACAAATCCTCCCAGAAAAATTGGGCGGTTGTAGTACAACAGGCTATTATTTGTTTTTTTGAAATTTGATTCATAAACCCATAAAAAAACCCTCCATTTCGGAGGGGTATTTATGCACAAAAATACACCCCTCCGTCAGGAGGTGGTGCAAGTGCAGTTTGATATAACAATCCGTTTACTCATTAAGTTAAAGTATACAAAAATTTTTTGAAAAAGCAATATGACAAAATTATTGTAAGAGCCTGTTTGAAAACTTTTAGCCATCATACTCCTTCTCAATTTTTAACAGCATAACCCGTATCATCACCAGATGGA
>CAYZEE010000092.1:0-3124 GCA_964477485.1 uncultured Gammaproteobacteria bacterium | reverse complement strand
TGATTCAGGAAGGATATGCGATCGGCGACCAGGCAAATAAACTCGATGACGCAGTAACGAAAATATATTCAGATCTGGAAGGATCCGGAGTTGGAAAAAGTTCCCTTGCAAAACTTAAATCGTCAACAAACATCAGTCAAAGGATAGCGAATCTAGACGAATATGTGAATACAAGAACAGATCAGGCGGTCCGTGAGGCAATCGCTGACGCACAGAGAAACGCTGCTGGAAAAGCAGTTGATACAGAAGCAATATCGGTTGATATAAGAGCCCGTGCTCGAGCAGCAAAAGATTATTTGATTACTCCCTCGGAAAAACTTGGTGGTCAAAGACCGGTAGATGCGTTGGAAGGAGTTTTTGACGGTTTGACTCCGCCAAGCAGCGCTACTAAAGCACAGTATGATGAAGCGGTAGAACTATATAAGAATAAAGCGTTGCAGTATGCGTATGAGCAGCAATTGGATAATCCCGAACAATATGTATCTCACGGATTTGATCATACCTTAAACGTACTCGATTACACAAAAAAAGTAATCGGGAATAATCCGGCAATAGTAGATGCTGCAGCAAAAAAATACAATATATCGAAAGACGAAGCACAGTTTTTGTTTGAAAGCGTAGCAGTATTCCATGATTTTGGATATCCAATAGCAGAAGAAATGGATTTACCGAAAGCTGCGCACGCAGTTGCTTCGGCTTTTTTAGCATCGGATGAAGAGATTACCACTGCTTTGAAAGCAATAATTACATCACCGAATGCTGATATGAATTTATTGGTAAATGATTTCCGGGATTCGATACTTTTTCATGGAGCTGATAAAGTAGAAGGGCAATATACTGCTAAAGTAGTAACAACTCGAGGAACTTTTTTGACCGATGTTAATAATGTTCAGCAAGCAACAGAAATCGTATCACAATTTACCAAAGGATCAAACACGAGAGTTGTGGAAATACACGTACCTACAGAAGCTCAAGCAAATGAACTGAAGACTCAATTTGCCGAGGTCGCAGGGCGTTTAGAAGAAGAAAGCGGGACAGCATTCGAGATTCCAAATATAATTGTGACAGATCAAACATTTGGAGGTAGGTCATTTATTAAAAATCCGTTAGTCGGATTGGAATTTTCTTCGGTTGACGCGGTTGATTCTCCGCTACAAGCCGTAATACGACTTGCTGATAATATGGACATGCGTATTAACCGGTTATCCGATATCCAAAAAACTCCAGCTTTCAGGGATATTTATTTCACTTTGGGAGATACTCGTGAAGCGCCGGCCCAAGTACTTCAGTCTCTTGAGAAGCTTTCCTCAAGTAAAGATCAAAATGCATTGCAACAGGCTAAAGATATATATAATCACACGATAAATGATTTGGGAATTTCTCAAGCGGATAAAGAAGTTTGGTTAAAAAGAGCGCAGACTTTTACATCTGCTTCCGACGCCGAAAATGCCTGGAAAGAATACATGGTTAATACAATAGTTGCCAGTGACGGTAAAGATTTACCGGCACTCACACAACAGAAAATTAAAGATCTTGGCATGAAACAAAATACAGTAAGTTTACGGCATTTTGGAGGTACGGAGGCAATAACTGACGTGTCGCTGCAAGGAGACACTATGGTGGTGAAAGTTGATTCAACATTATTTAATGGATTAAATCAAATCAGAGTTCAGGAAAAGGGAATAAACGGCGCAGTAGAAGATATTGGCGTAGGTGAGTACCAAATTTGGAGAGCGATGGATGCATATAGCAGCATTGATGTTAATAAACAAAAAATAACCATTAAAATTGTTGACGAAAATGGAAAAACGATTGAACCGACGTTTCACAGCATACCTAAGTCAACTTGAATTTTAGTTAGTTATTTACTATAGTTAGCATAACAATATGCCAAATCAATCACCTGTTGAAACCCCGCTATACGGTAAACATATTCCATTAAAAGGTGAATATAAACCACCCCCAGCACGTTCTCCTTTACAAGATTGGCATGATGGAATTTCCGGGAAGGTATTGAAAGTTCTTCGAGCAATAGGAGATCGTAAAAATGGACACGTTGAAGTTAGAGATGAGTTGAAAAGAAAAGAAACATTTACTTATAACGGTCAGGAAGCTCATATTATTAAACATGTTCTGGGGGGAGTTGGTTCAGGACCGGTGAATATCGTTCCTTGTATAGAATCACATGAATATAAACGCCTACCTTGGTGGCACGAAGCGATTGACGCTGTTCATCAACCTTTTGAGGTTTTACCTGCTCCTGTAATGGTGGTTGCAGCAGAAGCAGCAGTTCCCCATGCTGAAGAAATCTTTGACCCTGAAAGGATTCTTATAGCGCATGCCCGCGAACTTTCAGCACTTTCTCCAGTTGATAGGGAACATAGACTACAAGAGATTAGAGGTATCATCAGGTCAGAAGTTGAATGTTTTACAAGGGACTACACAGTACGATTTAGCGATGATTTTCTAAGAATGAATCCTGTGACACCCGACGCAAAAGGAAGTTTAACAACTGACAACTCTGCATATGAAAACGCAAAAAAAGCTTTAATTCAAGCTGCAAAAACATTACCTGCGCGATATAGAGCAATAAAATGAGATTATTTGGAATGTACTTGAAATAAAACAAAAGATTAGGTACATTCAAGATATGGATCCTAAAGTCAGCCAGTCTACAAAACCGACTTCAATAATAAATAAATTTATACCTTTATTATCGACTGTAGTAGTAATAATAGCTGGATATGTAATTTTCAGTTTTATCTTCCCGGCTTCTAGCGGTAATACGCTTGATCCTGCAATTTCGTTGTCCACAGTCGTTATATTATTTGTCTTTGCCATGCTTCTTAAGGTAAATTATACGAGTAGGTTATTCGTAATAACGGTAATAATAGGTGTGTTTCTGGCTTCTTTAACAACGTTTACTCAAACATTATTGGCAATGTTAGTAGTTATATCAATTCAGAAACTGTTAAAATTTATATAAAACTATGCGTATAGGCAAATGGTATATCGATTTTCGGGATATCAAGAAACTCATTCTTATTTTAGTCCTGCTTTTTGTTTCGACTTTGATCGCATCATTTCTTTTTGGCGTTTTTACCACCATGTCCAATAACATTCA
>CAYZEE010000091.1:0-3135 GCA_964477485.1 uncultured Gammaproteobacteria bacterium | reverse complement strand
GAAGGTTGGGGAGCGGTAAAGACAGTTGGTTGGGAAGGAGAGACAGACTCGTCCATAAATTTATCGTAAAGAGATTAAGTCTCAGTGTCAAGCCGTAGCTCTGTCAAATAATTGACATCTGTTATAGATTGATATATATTACAGGTTATGTTGGCGGAAATTCTAGATAAGAAAATTATAAAAAATACACATACTTTAGATTTGGAAAAGGCAGAAGAAGCTGCCAGAGTGTTATTACTAAATTTGGGTTTGGATCTATCTGACCCAAACTATCAAGGAACTCCCAAAAGAATGGTTGATGTTTTTGCTGATTTCACTTCCGCCCTCCAAGAAACTACTCAGCAAGAACTAGAACAGCACTTCAATGTTGTTTTTCCCAAACATAATGACAGAAAAGTGCATTATAGAGGCATGCTTGTGCAATCCCCAATACGTGTTTATTCACTTTGTTCTCACCATATGCTTCCAGTGATTTACGATATATCTTTTGCATATATCCCCAATAATGGAGAACAAATAGGCTTTTCTAAAATAATTAGAATATTAAGACAAATAGCAAAAAGGCCTATGAATCAGGAGGACTTTACGCAGGAAATAATAGACCTTTTTTATAGCAAGCTAAAACCAAAAGGTTTGGCAGTGGTCGTTTCGGGAACCCATCTTTGTATGAAAATGAGAGGTGTCTGTAGTGATGCAATTAATAAGACATCAGCAGTAAAAGGAGACTTTAGAGACTATGAACGCACCAGAAATGAATTTCTTGCGTTAGCAACTAACTTTCATCATGAAGCACTATGATAGCGACTAGCAACAAGCCAGACATCGAAGTAGAGTATCGTTTTGAAGTAAAAGAAAAAAAAGACCTGATCCGCTTACTGGATAAGTTGTCTGATGGCAAAGTTAATAGAAATTATCAGTTAAATGTGATGTTCGATAATCCCTTAGGATTGATGCAGAATACAAATGGGCGTATTAGGATTCAAACAACAGGAAAACATAACAAAGTATTAACTTACAAGAAACCGATCAAAACGAAAAGTTCTGTAAATAAGGAGATTGAATATGAAATTGAGTTTGTTGACAAAAATAAACAAATTGAGAAAATCTTGCGGTCCATGGATTTTGCTCCTACTACTAGTTATGAACGTTACAGAACTCAATGGTCTATCGGAAAGGTAGCGGTTACTTTAGATGAGTACCCCTTTACTGACTTAATTGAGATCGAGGGTTCTCAAAAAGAAATTAAACGTCTTTCGGAAATACTTGGTTTTGACCCAAGACATGGTCTAACAAAGCCTTGTGACACTCTTTTTCAAGAATGGAGAAAGGAGAGAGGTTTATCATTTAAACCTCATATGAGATTTAATGACTTCGACAAATAAAATTTTAAATGATTATTTGCAAAATCAAAAGATTGAAAAATATAAGTTTGATGATTTTTCTTTAGTTATAGATGCTATTGGATATAACAAAAAGGTTTTGGATTGGTTTACTTATCTTCAATCCATTGAAACTGTCGGATGGAGACCTCGCTTAGTCACTAAAAAGATTTCTAAAATTTTAGCCAAATCTGAAGTTGGCAATCCAGTAGAGTTTTATGCATTATTTTGCCCATCTTATAAAAAGGGAATAGGTATGCATGGTTTTAGAACTGATGATGTGGGAAATACCTCGCGGTGGGGTTTAAAAATACTCCATGAAATTGTAAAGGAAACTGTTAAGCTCGGCATCCCATGTAAGAAGCCCAAAGCAATCTTTTTTGATGTGGCTATTGAACAACCTGAGAAAACTTTAGGAGAAATCAATGATATGAAAATAAATATTGATAATTTTAAGAAATATGCTTCATCAGATATTGAGTTTGAACTATTAAGTGAAAAATTCCCTTTCCTTAAGGACGTCGTGGGATACAGTGGAATTAAAATTTCTCCTCTTCCAGTTCCTCAAAAAGTTCTGGAAAGGATTATTGAAAGGGGAACAAAATTTTACCAGCTATTTGGGTGGACAAAGAAGCAAATCGAAGATCGTTCCGAAATTATAGCTTCCAGTGAAGCATTAGTCGGAAATGTATTAAGAAATACAATGACGAACTCTATTATGATTTATACGCCAACGATGCTGGAAAGAGCTCAGATTTATTCTGGTCTGAAGTTTGAGAGTGATCCTTTACCGATAATCTTCCCTAAACATCCGAGTGCAGTATGATTGAACAACTAAACGCTATAAATAAAGAAGAATGTCTTGCTCAGCCCAAGGGAATAGTGGTCAACCTCAAGGATCTTTTGGATCTTGCAAAAGCAGAAGAACGTTTCTCCCGGCTTAACATAGTGATGGTGGGATTGCCTGGTGCAGGTAAAACTACTCTTGCGAATGGTTTTCTGGTAAAACCCAATTATTTATCTTTAGGAGAAATTACCCGTAGAGAATTATCACAAAACGGTCCTTGGGCAGATTCTCTCAGAGAAAAATTTCAGACAACTACTCCCTGGCCCTCGGAATTCGTAATGAGCATTATTACACCTTTTATTTTAGAAGCAAGAGCAGAAGATAGGGGCTTTATTTTGGACGGGGTTCCCCGTAAAGCCAGTGAAGCAAGAACTCTTGTTCAGTGGCTCCGAATAAATGGAATACCAATAGATTTGTTGTTACATTTACGCGTTGGTGTTGACGTGGCCCAGAAAAGAATCGCATCAAGAGATCAAGGTGACAGGTTAGAATCAAGCCTTCATTATGCAAGCCGTATTAATACATATCTTTCTGAAGAACAAGAATTGCTACAGATAATGCGAAAAGAAGCAACACGGAGCTGGTCGATAGAAACTGACGGCTGTTCGCCGTTATCAGTAAAAAATCAATTGATGAGATTGGTAATGGCTAGTTTTTAAGGGCTTGTAGTTATATGTAGCTAAAATGACCTATTTAAATAGGAAGAAGTTGGTGCAAAACCAACCAAGTCCACATATCTTATTTGGTAGGTGCTTTGGATAAAACAAAAACTGAACACCGAAATAGTTTCTCTAGGTTCAAGTTCATTAATTCTTACCGGAGCTTTCAATATCCAGAATTTGTACTTTTAGGGTATTTCCCGCCACTTTATATTCCACCCAATCACCAATAGTATGACCCAATAAAGCC
>CAYZEE010000090.1:0-3136 GCA_964477485.1 uncultured Gammaproteobacteria bacterium | reverse complement strand
TTTACATTGTTAAAGCAGGATATCGAGGAAAAGGATATGGTATAAAAGTATGGAACGCAGGATTAAATCATCTAAAAACGCAAAATATTGGTCTTGATGGAGTCGTTGCTCAACAGGAAAATTATAAAAAATCAGGATTTAAACTTGCCTACAGAAATATTCGTTATCAAGGTATTGCTACAGGCAAAAAAGTATCTTATCCTGAAGTAATTGAATTATCCAAAGTACCGTTTAGTGAATTAGAATTTTATGATAAAGAATTATTTCCAGCTTCCCGATCACAATTTCTCAAGCACTGGATTATCCAACCGGAAAGTCTAGCCATAGGCTATAAAAAAGGTAATAAACTTATGGGTTACAGTGTAATTCGTAAATGTCAAACCGGATATAAGATAGGTCCGCTTTTTGCGGATAATTCAGAGATCGCCGAAAAATTATTTGAAACAATGAACGGTTTTGTAAAGGCCGGCGAGCCGATATTTTTAGATACACCAGAGGTAAATACAGAAGCGGTTAATCTGGCAAAAGATCATGCTATGAAATATGTTTTTGAAGCAGCCAGAATGTATACAAAAGAACCACCGAAGTTATCACTAAATAAAGTTTTTGGGGTTACTACATTTGAAGTTGGATAATATATTTATATGTTTCAAGTAGCATTAATTACAGGGGTTAGTTACGGGTTAGGGAAATCGATAAGTGAGAAACTTTTAGCCAATGATTTTAAAGTATATGGTGTTTCTCGGACAGATCCATACATAAACGATTCCAAGTTTTCATGGATTCAAGCCGATTTGTGTGACTCTAAGGATATCCAAAATATTTATTTGAAAATTAAAGAGACAAAAATAGATGTACTTGTAAATAATGCTGGTACCGCATTTGAGAAATTAGCCCTTGAATACAATGATCAGGATTTTGATAAAGTATTTAATCTCAATTTCAAAGCTCCGATCAAACTTACTCAAGCACTTTTACCAAAGTTATCTCGTGGACTCATTATTAATGTATCATCAATTTCTGATCGGTATCCTGACCCGATGTATGGATTGTATGCCAGTACAAAAGCCGCACTAAATATCTTTTTTGAGACAATTGCCACTGAGAATAAAAATCTAATTGTGGTTAACTTACTACCAAACTATATTGATACTCCTTTACAGCATAAAGTTAGCGATAGTCACAAAGATTTTGATTGGAACATGCCGATGAAGACTAATGATGTTGCAGAAATTGTTCCATATCTTATTAATCACAAAGAAAATTTAGAGTCTGGCTCAAGGATTATAATAGTTTCAAAAGCGATGGGTGAACGTGGTAAAAATCCTGAAAAATTATGGATTTACACCATTGACGATAAACAAATGAAAAAAGTAGAATAGTTAAATTATTTAAACATAAAATATATGAAAATAGTCAGTGTTGATAAAATCGTTATTTATCCTGAGCATGTTTCGGTATTAAAAAAATTTGGTGAAGTAGTTATTTATAATGATGTTCCAAACGAAGAAGAAGGAATAAAAAGACTTAAAGATACGGATATCGTTATTGACAACTGGTATGAAATGCCGGCCAAAGTTATTTCTTCGTTGCCGAGTTTGAAAATGATTTGTGTGGCCGCGACTGGTTATGAATGGGTTGATCTTAATGAGGCGAAGAAAAGAAATATTATTGTTTCTAATTCACCTCACTATGGTACAGAGGCGGTTGCCGAACATACAATTGGTTTACTTCTTCGAGCGATACGAAGTGCAGTAATTGCGGAAAAAGAATTGTTAAGCGGTATCTGGGATCCGGCGAAATATAAAGGAAAAGAACTTAATGGAAAAACTTTAGGAATAGTTGGTTATGGCTCAATTGGTCGAAGAGTTGGAGAAATTGCAAAAAATGGCTTCAATATGAATATATTATTTGTAAATACAAGCTCAACCAAAGAAGATATTACTAAACTTCTAAAAGAAAGTGATTTTATTTCTATTAATGCTCCACTAACAGAACAAACAAAAGGCATAATCGGAGATAATGAATTTAAGCAAATGAAGCAGGGAGTAGTTATTGTTAATACTGGCAGGGGAGCTGTTATAGATGAACAAGCTTTCATTGAGAATCTAAAATTAGGTCGAGTCTTTGCTGCTGGTATAGACGTTTTTTCGAAAGAGCCAGTAACTAAAGATAATCCATTATTACAATTATCAAATGTTACAACTACTCCTCATATTGGATACAACACAGAAGAAGCAGAATATCGTTTATCAGAAATTGTAGTAAACAATATTAAAGCATTTATCGAAGGACAACCGATAAATGTGGTTAGCAAATAAATATATGGTTAATAAAACAGCTCTAATCTTTCACGCTTGGTTTAGTAAGTCCGAAAGCAATTGGTATCCCTGGTTAAAACGGCAGCTGGAAGATAAAAACTATAAAGTATATTTACCGGAATTGCCAACAATGAATACCCAAATGCCTGATTTGGAAAAGCAGATAGACTTCATAAATGGATTAGTTTTTATTGAGGAAAATACCACGATTATTGGCCATAGTTTAGGATGTATTTTGGCTTTAAGGATTGCCGAAAGACGCAAATACGAGAAAATGATTTTGGTAGCCGGTTGGGACTTTGACGATTTGACAGAAGGACATAAATTATTTTGGTCTAATAAGCTAAATCACTCTTTAATTAAGGAAAATGTGAAAAATATTTATGTAATTTCATCGGATAATGATCCTTATACGACCGCTTTTCAAGCTGAAGAAATGAGTAAAAGGTTAAACGGAAAATTCATTCTCATTAAACATGGCGGCCATTTCGCTACTAAGGAGAAATGTAAACAACTACTTCAACTCTTACCTCTCATTTAATTCCCCAACCTGCCGCGAAATCTATTCAATCCAAATCCTGCCACGCCAAGACAACACCGACACAACAACCCAACTGTCAACAAGACGACGCGATAAACGGCTATAAAAAAAGAATTAAAGGGGAGTGACAATTAAAATGAAGACTTTTTAAGAAAAGAAAAAACGACTAATGTTGACAGAAAAAGCAAAAGGTATTCTATCATTTTAATTTATCCATAACTTCTAATGCATAAGCAGAGTTCCCCGTCACTGAGGCTGATAAGCCGAAGGGGCG
>CAYZEE010000089.1:0-3162 GCA_964477485.1 uncultured Gammaproteobacteria bacterium | reverse complement strand
TTGTCCCCAACCCACCAAATGCCACCATGGATCCCAGTTTTGAAAGTATTATTAACACTACCGTTGATTTCTTTAAATCCCGCGTTCTCTAGGCGCTTTTGGGCGTATATATGCTAGAGAAGGATTCCGGAAGCAGTCTTTTAACACTCTGATAGGTTAGAGCAACGTACGGTTACCAGCTTCTTCCTTGTTTTATTCATACCTTGGGCGTCAAGCGCGGAGATTTTAGTTGCCCTCTTGGCCGGGTATATACCTGCCGTCACTCCGACTAATAATGAAATGAAAATGACCAAAAGATACAAAAACCACAGTATTGCAAGCAGTATTATCGTCATATCGAGGTCTGACCTCGATTTTATTGTCTTGACAAGCAAGATATATATTTTTTCAAAAACGTTCACCAAAAAGGAAATCGAGTCGGAAGTGGGGGCAGCGCTGCGCCCGCCACCGCAGACAGCGCTGCAAAGGCAAAATTCAAATACGCCGAGAGCCTCCGTATAAAAAGAATGAAGAAAAACTCAAAAATTTTAATAAAAACAAAAGCATGATTAAATACATCGCATATTGCCGAAAATCCACAGATGAGAAAGACAAACAAGTTTTGAGTATTGAGGTGCAAATTGCAGAATTAAATGAATTTGCTAAAAGAGAAAATCTAACCGTTTCTGAATTTATCACAGAGGCAAAAACCGCCAAAATTCCCGGACGGGAGCAATTTGCGGAAGTACTAAAGAAAATCGAGAAATGAGAAGCAAACGGAATTCTCTCGTGGCACCCTGACAGACTTGCCAGAAATTCGATAGACGGCGGAAAAATCATTTATCTTCTCGACACTGGCAAACTCCTTGATCTGAAATTCCCCTCGTTTTGGTTTGAAAGCACACCTCAAGGGAAATTTATGCTCTCAATCACGCTCTATCAGGAAATTCGAAATTATTTTAAGTCTCAAAGGTAGCGCGGCGAGCGCCGCTTCCCGCTAGTCGCGCCATCTTCACGCTTCGGCCGCTTCGCAGCCACGCTTCTTCTCTGCGCGCGCGATTTTGTCTTTTTGCGGTGCAAAGAGACATTGTTTATATTTTTGTCAGATATGAAACATGCTTGTTTTGATTATGAGGTAATTCTCAATTGTTCCGCTGTAAAATACTTGGTAATCGCTGGATCTGCTATTTTTTTAAGGTTATTTTCGAGAATTCAAATTTTTGAACTTACAGGCTTTCTCCTTTAGGCGAAATCCTAACAAAAGAAAGGCCCGTTACTTTCCCCTGATCGTTTCTCGCCAACGTTGCCGCAACGTTGATAGCTCGTGACTCTCTTTTATGTCCTGGGTATCCCAAAAATTTCCCGTCTGGTCCACTTACAAATTCGTCGTCTTCTATTTTGGTTCGTCCGCTTATCTCTACTTTGTAAAATCGTTGAGGAGTTATTGTATTTCCTTTGTCGTCTTTATAATTTTGACCACGCACTACATAAATACCAACATTGCCTGTTCTTCCTTTCAAATCATCATCATTTTGATTCCATACACCTCCCTCAACATGATATATTGAAAGGTCAAAGTCTCTTTGAAATCTTTCAATCGCTTCACGGGCATCGGGGACTAACGAAACCAACTCTTCTTGACCAACAGGCGTCATTTGTTCAGTCATATTATGAATATTACTTCTTCTTGTCAACTAAATTCGGTGTATAATAAATTGCATGACAGAAGAAGCAATCGAGAACGAGGTAGAATTAGAGTTTACAAAGAATATTAAAGAGCTTGCTAAGGATGCAATAAGAGAAGCTAATGAAAATCCCCGGAATCCGGCAGGTGAAAAGGAAAATTTAGATATTATTAAGCATTTGGTTAAAAGGCTCCTTGTTCATCAACTTATTTTGGAAGATAGAGTAAATAAAACTAACTGCTGGCTTATTTTTTTATCAATAATTATGGCTGTTGGAGCATTATTGTCAATTTTTAGTTTTTTAAAAGGGGTTAAATTTTAATTATGTTTTGGATAGCAATAGGCATTATTATAGCTGGATATTTAATCGCACAGGCAATTGAAAGAAGTAATGCGTTGAAACAGGAGGAACTTGGAGAAGCAAGAAGTAAAGCTTATGACGAAGAAAAGAAGAAAGAATTTAGAGAAAAATATCAGGAAAAATATCCTCATCTAGTAGGTAAAATAGAAAATAACTGGCTAGAACTTTTTGGCGGAATGTATGTTGAAAAAGGGTTACCTCACCTCAGAGCAGCACAGAACATTTATTTAAAGGCTGATAACAATACAAAACAGGATAATGAAGTAGATTTTCTACTTTGCGATTTATGGGATCTTACAAACATACTACTGGAACATCTGGAAAAATATCATGAAAGTAATGAATATGAATACGAAATAGCTGTAGTTCACTACTGGCAACAAGTTGCAACTGAAGCAGAATCTTTTGATGGAGAGAATAATCAGGAAGTTATACAGAGAAAATTTCAAAACCCTCCCTATACAGATCTTCAAGAAATTATTTCATGGTTTCCTAGAAAGAAAAATCATCCTAAGAGTGAGATTAAATTTAATTTTTCATACGTAAATAAGAAACCTGGACCGCTTCCAAGAAAAAACGAGTTCCCAGATTATATTCAAAAGGAACTTAAAGAATGGGATGCAACTCATGGGGTTCAATAATAAGAAAATTTCCTTCTAAGTAAAATTTATCTTCGAGCTGCTCTCATTTAATTTATCTTAATAAGTATATGTTTTTTACGCTTTTGTAATCCCTAATCACAGCGTCTCCTGAACTTTTCCACTAAGATATATGAGTTTGGTGGTGATTTTATATGTTACCTTTAGATGTAATTAAGCAATATTATCCTAATGCATCGGAAGGAGATTTAGAGAAAATCCAAGTTTTTATTTTTGAACTTTGTTGTGGATTGATGCAGCATTTTCATGGGGAGAATTGGGATTAGTATATTGACGAACTTGGTTGGAAAAATAAAAAAGATTGATCTGTCAAGCTAATCAACAGTTCGAATCCCGCTCGGGTTCTTGATTATAGGCTTAAATTTGAGAAATTTTCCTCAACATTTTGAGGCTAAAAATAGTAGTTCGATTAAATATAATCCTGTGAGCCCGCAGAGATTCGAACTCTGAACCAACAGCTTAAAAGGCTGCTGCTCTA
>CAYZEE010000088.1:0-3189 GCA_964477485.1 uncultured Gammaproteobacteria bacterium | reverse complement strand
GCCAACGAAGTTGGCGCGCCGCCTTAATTTAATTCGGTTAATAATCTCTCAATAGTTTTTGGCATGTCAGATAATACCATAAAATTTGGAAATCGTAAAACATTCCAACCTTCCTTTTTCAAAAATTCATCACGTTCAATATCTTCCAAGACTGGCATACCTTCAATAATTTCATGTTGTATTCCGTCTATCTCAACATCAATTTTTTTCTTGCCAACAATAGCAAAATCTAGCGTATATCGTTTTGCTACCAACTTCGGTACTAATTTATAACCTAATTTTTCTAACTTCACTTTTTGTAATTCCTCGTAAAATAATTTTTCAGTCGGAGTGTCAAATTTTGCGTGCAAATCGTATTCCTCTAATTTTTCCTCGTCTTTTATTTTCTCATAAACATCTTCTATTTTACCTAAAATACCTTGTCTGTTTTCGCAAAAATATTTATCACCAACGATATATAAAAGGTATCTTGCCCGAGAAAGGGCTACATTCAAAATTTGCGGATAGATGTTATACCACTTATCACTGTTCCCATTTCCTTGTTCTGAAATAACAAGTGAAAAAATTATTATGTCAGCTTCTGAACCTTGAAATTGATGTGCCGTAAGTATTCTTATGCGTTTTTCTAATACATCTTGTGGGACTAAGGATTGAATCTTTTGAAAAATTGCATGGCGTTGGCCATTATAAGGAGTCACTATACCAACAGTCAAATTTGTATTAGAAATCTTAGCCCATATTTCTTGAAAAATCCTTGAAACAACATCCACCTCTTTTTGATTAACACGACTTCCCGACGGAAGTTTATAAACTTCTCCTTTTACATCTTCCCATTGAACACCCAACGGCAAACTAGAAGGAAATTTACCGTAGTCAAGCGTGCTTAATATTTTAAGGCGACCTTCATAAAAAACTTGATTACAAAGAGAAATAATCTGGTCCTCGGAACGATAATGATTAGTTAGAAGTATTGGTGAGTGTGGTAAAGAATTTTCTGCCGCTTTATACAAGGAAACATCGCAATATCTTGTTTTTGCTGGATAAATATCTTTCATTTCTGTTAGTCCGTGTATTTTTGCTAATCCATAGTCAATATCTTTAGTGATCCCGGCGATGTGAGTTAATTGCATTGGATCGCCAACAACAATCGCTTTTTTGGCCCGATATAAAGCTGGGGCGGCAGAGGGTAAATCAACTTGAGACGCTTCGTCAAAAATAACATAATCAAAAACACCCGCCTTAAGGGGGAATGTTCCCCTAAGAGATTTTAATGTTGATGACCAAACTTTAAGGACTTGTAAAGCATTGACGAAAGACGCTTCGTTTATATCTTCATCATTAAATCTATGCCCATTTACTTGATTAAGAAAAGTGTTTACTAATCCTGTTTTGTTGCCACTACCAAGCATTTTCCTTAGATAAACATTTCTAATGAAATCTTGGCAGGAAAGATAAAATTCTTTCTCTAATTCTCTTATTTTAGATTCAAAACCAATCTTGCTGGGCAATTTTTCCAGTTTTGATTTTATTCTTTCTGTTTTGAAATTAAGGATAAATAACTCGAAATATATTTTTATCTTTCTAATAAAAGAGCTTTGAATTTGTAGAGTGTTTTTTAATTCTTTTTGATAAAAATATTTTTGTTGAAAATCTTGTTCGAGCTCATCTTTCTTTAATAGGCCGTTCCTATATTCTAAGATTGTTTTCCAAAGAGAATGAACATAATCCACGCTTGTATTTTTGGCATTTCTTTTTGAAGAGTCTGCAAGCAATTCATTGAATCTTCCTTTTAAATCCTGTCTGAGTTCTTTTTTCCCAGTTCGCAACATCAGATTACGAAATTGCTCATTAATCCTTGAGTTCACGACATCAACAGCCTCTCCTGTGTGGCTAACAAATAAAACTGACTTGCCAGCCAGAAAAAGATTGACGATCAGGTTTGATATAAATTGGCTTTTTCCTGTTCCCGGAGGACCAGTTATTACGCTAAGCGAATGTCTAAAAATATCTTGTATTGCCGTTATTTGGTATTCATTCGACAAAAAAGGAAGTATCGGTGTTATCACGCTTTCAATATCAGCTGTACGAGAAGCAGAAAAGAAAGAAAGTGAAGTTTTTTCTAAATCGTTTCTGCCCTTAAGGTCTAACAAATCTTTTATGAGATGAATATTAAAAACCGTTGTCTCACCAGCAAAAATCAGACTTTTATTGTATAAACCTACCGACATTTCTTTCGTGAGTTTTTTTGAATTAGATAATTGGGTTGGATTTATTTCTTCAATAATTGAAATCCCTGCCTCCTTCTTGATAATTTCCAATGCTTGATTGGCAAGCTGTTGCTCATCAATTTTAGGATTGCTGGTAAATAAATCCTCTATGGATTGATTTATGCTGGCTATTTCTTCAGTTCTTAATCCCAATTTAGTTAGTGATTGAATCCCACAAACTGGATATGATTCATCTTTGGATAAAATTAAATCTTTGTCATCTCGATTAAATTTAACTTTTATAATAAACAATGGTGCAACTAATTGTTTATCAATTTTATCGTCGCGATAATATAAAAGTGGGTATCCATAAAAAAATTCTAACCCTTCAGCTTTACCGCTTGCAAAGGTATTTAGTTTCTCATTTTTGATTTTTACTGTGATGTCTTTTTTCCTGAATATAAAAGGGTCGTCATCAAAAGGATACAATATCGCTTTTGAACGCACATTTATAGAAATGTCTTTTTCTAGGACATCTTCATTTTTGATACATTCATACCAGTAGGAACATATTGTATTTAACAAGTTCATAAAACTACTTTATTAAATCATCAACACTCACATTTAACCCTTTGGCGATTTTCTTTAGTGTTTCGATACGAGGATCAGGCGTTGCGCCGGTTTCAATTTTGGTCAAAGTATGTAAAGTAACACTGGCAAGTTTAGATAACTTGTCTTGCGAAACACCGAGCTTATCTCGGTATTTTTTGATGTTCTTGGCTATGGTTGATAAATCTTTTGACATTGTAGTAAAGTTTTACTATACTTTAATTGCATTAACTATTTCCACCTGTTAATATTAGTATATGAAATATTTGCCGTTTAGTCAAACAAAATCAGGGAGCAACGATTTGTTGTGCGCGCACGGGAGGGCGGGGCAAGCACAACTTCTTTATTGGCGGCGCATTTCGCAAAGCGAAAT
>CAYZEE010000087.1:0-3190 GCA_964477485.1 uncultured Gammaproteobacteria bacterium | reverse complement strand
TTCCATACTTTTATACCATATCCTTTTCCTCGATATCCTGCTTTAACAATGTAAAAACCTAAGAACCCAAAATTTTTATCATAGGCGACTGCAGAAAAAACAGCTATTGGTTTATTATCGAGTAAACCAACAAAGAATCCCTTGTGATCGACAGAATAAAAAGCATCAATATCATAAAGCCCCGGATTCCATCCTTCCTTAGCCGCCCATTCGACAGCAATTTTCACTTCATCCTTATTCATTGTTCGAACTATATATTTATTGTTTTTCACACTTTATTTCATTTTAACTTCTAACCGACTATCTAAAAATTTTTCATTAAACATTTCTATTGGGGCTGGTTTCCAGAATTTTTCCGGTATGGCCTTATACATTCTTAATTTGGATAATCCCTGAAAATCTTTATACTGTTTGATAAATCTGTGAGCGCTAGATTTATTAGCAAATTTTGTCTTTATCATTTTGGCGGCATAAAGAACCATTCCTTTGGCTAATTCAGTCTTACTTGTAATTTCGTATGCATTTGCTTTGATATATACAGCATCAACATCATCGCCGACCGCTGTTGAGTCAAAAATTGCCAAAGCCACTACTGAATTTTCTCTAATTCTTTGCGAATGGAGTGAGTCTTTTGGAGAATACCAAAAAAAATTATAATCTTTATCGAAAACATAGTATAAATTGGCAATCCACGGATCCCCGTTTTTACTAGTTACAGAAATCGTTAAATAAAGATTCTCTTGAAGTATTTGATCAACTCTTGCTCTGAAAGCATTATTTTTATTATCAGACTTTTTGGCCTCTCTGATAGTCATAGTTAAATTATAGCAGATATTAACCGTGTAATAATTATTTCGCTTCAGTGCAATATTTTTCGTTTGAGTTATGATAAGGGCATATGGTCAAGGTAGCTCAAATGACTATACCTCCCGAATATGAACCTTTACTAGCTAAAATCCTCGCTTGGTTTGATTCTTTAATTTATCCCACTTGGGCTTCTCGGTATTTTCATACTACCCGATCAGCAAAAAAAGCAAACAAGGAAAAAACATATATTTCCGGAGCACGGACTATTTGGAATTCATTTACTCCGGCTCAAAAAGAAGACTGGAAATTGGCCAGAGGATACACCAATTGGAACAGCTCAAGATAATTTATTTATCTTTTGTAGGCGAAATGATTTTCCCCGCCGTTTCTGGGGGGTAAGGGGGGCGTGAATTCCGTTCCGAAATGATCAGTTTATTTTTTATTGTTATGTGGTAAAATTTATTTTGTTGAGAAATCAACTAAGAAACGTTGGTTTAAGGATCACGGGAAAAAGGATCCTTTTTGCGTTTATGGCAGTATTTTTATAAAACCGAAAATTCCTGATATAATTTATCAATGAAATCTTCAAATAAATACGATTCAATAATAGTTCTTGGGGGGGGGAAGAAATGACAAAGGATTAACTTATTTATCAACTGCTCGACTCGACAAAGGATGGGATCTATTTCAACAAAACCGGGCTCCAAAAATATTTGCTTTAGGTGGACACTATTCGACGCACATGGAAGATTCAAAATATTATAATGACACCGGAGCAGAATTAAGAAGGAATTATCTTTTAGGAAAAGGCAATATCAAAAGTGAAGATATTGTTTTAGTCGCAGATGGGAGAGATACGATTTACGAAGCTTTTGCCTCAAGAAAAGTTGCCAGAGAAATGGGAATTAAAAACGTTCTATTAGTTACTTCGGAAAAACATACCAAACGTGCTCTTTTTTTATTCCAAAGAATATTTGGCAAAAATATTCAAGTTCATGGAGGAAAAGATACTTGGGCAGAAACCGGTGATGTTTTGCTTGACGCCGAAGAAGAGGCTTATTTTAAATTATGGAAATCTGTGTTTGATAAATTGCCGGATGATATTCCGGATCCTGAAAATTGGGAACAATGGTATAAGCAAAATATTGAAAATTACCAGCAACATCAAAAAATCCATGATGAATTTCATCCCCCTGGAAGTCCTGAATCACAAGCATATACAGGTCGCAATAAAGAGTCTTAAACCATTTAAAGAATTCTGTAACGAGTGCTTCTACCCATACCTATTCTCTCAATCTTTTTGATACTTATAAGTTTTTCTAATACTTGATTAACAGTAGGTCGCGCTACTTTTGTATTTTCGGCAATATCTCCAGGTGTTGCTTCTTTAATCTTCTCTAAATATTCCAAAACGGCCAGTTGCTTGCCGGACAATGTTTTTTCCACATTATCAGCATTAAGCAAGTCAACTGCCTGTTTTGACTGATCTAAAATAATATTTAAGAAAAATGTTAACCAGGGAATAAGATCGGACTTTTCAGACTTAAAAGTAATCTGTGTTTTTCGCAAGGCCACATAATATCCCTGTTTCTTTTCTTCAACTAACTTTTCGTGCGATACATAAGGCATATAAAGATAACCGGCTTGTAGCATAAGCAAGTTGGTTAAAATCCTGGATAAACGTCCATTACCGTCCCTAAAAGGATGGATCTTTAAAAACTCAACTACAAAATTAGCGATTATCAATAGCGGATGATATTTTTGCTCCTTGATAGTTTTTATTGTCCATTCCACCAACTCCTGCATTTCGATAGGAGTCAAGTAAACCGGCGTTGTTTCAAAAATCGTTCCCACTATATTACCTTTGGCATCAACCATCTGGACTTTATTTTCAGTAATCTTATATTGACCACGATGAAAAGTATCTTTTTCGACATACTTTAATATTTCCTGATGGAAATGCTTGATTGTGCCTTCATTTAACTTAATTGACTGCCAGGAGTCAAAAACATTCTTTAGCAACTCGTAATAGCCTTTGACTTCCTGGGCATCACAATCCTTGAATTTTTGCATAGAAATACCTCTCATCAAATCCTCTACATCAGAATCACTCAATTTTGCCCCCTCAATACGGGTTGAGGCGCCGGTTGAAGTAATAAGCACCGACTGTTTCAGCCTGCCTAGAATTTGAGGGTGTAGATTGGCACCGGCCGTCCATCGGCCTTTCAGTTCATCAATCGAGGCTATAAGGGTGAGAATATTGGCCGGAAGTGCTTCCAGCCTTGTGTCGAATCTGGTTATATCTGCCATAGATTACATATTAAACTGACTATATAAGATTATATTAGATTATATAAGATTAGTCAACTGTTTGACACACAAA
>CAYZEE010000086.1:0-3209 GCA_964477485.1 uncultured Gammaproteobacteria bacterium | reverse complement strand
GCTTTGAATGTGGATAGAGCATATATCAGCAACATTGAAAATGGTCGTATGAATCCTACTCTTTCGACTTTGGAAAAAATCTCTAATGCACTGGGAATTTCCAGTAGCGAACTTTTGAAATAATTATTATGCATAATGACAAAAAAGAGATAATTGCAAACTCAGACTTACCACAGTCAATCAGGACTGTGGTTAAGATGTATCCGTCAAGTCAAATTAATCGGTTGCATTATGGTGGTCTACCACATATTGGAAACGCATTATGGAACTCATGGAGTTCGGATGAAATACAAAAGGCGGCAGAAGCATATGAGAATTATAGTTTGTCAACAAATCTTTTGATAAGCGGCTTTGTTCCTCCAGAGGAAAGTAAGATTAGACTAGGCGGAGGCAGTCCAGCACCATTTGAACCACTTACTGATTGTGTAACTGGTGTTGTTGATATTTTAGAAAAAAGAAAATTATCTTATTACCCACTGGCGGCTGGAGAAGATGACTTAAAATTACCGATAATAAATTATTTTGATAATAAATATTCAAGAAAAATAAATGAGGATAATATAATTTTTACTCACTCAAGCACACAAGCCTTTACTTTATTGATGGAGTCAATTTTAGATTATGGTGATGTTGTAATCATGACAGCTCCTAATTATGGTCTCTTTACATTTATACCAGAAAGAGCTGGCGGAAAGGTTAAATTTTTAGAATTGCATACTGATGATAAATGGAAAATCAATCCTCAAAAATTGAGAAAGTTGATAGATGAAATTAATAATGAATTAAAAACAGATTATGATAGAAATCGCGGTAAATATATTTTTAGACGCTCAGATACGCCGCCAAAAGTATGTGTTTTCGTAAATTATAATCCACATAATCCAACCGGTATTGTGTACAGCGATAATGAAAAAGCATTGTTGCTTGAATTATCTTACATTTGCAAGGAAGCGGGGGTTTTTATAATTGACGATTTAGCATATGCAGGATTGGAATATGATAGAAGAAACACCGCACTGCCAATTTGTAGCCTAGAAGGTCATTTTGATAATACCATCACTTTATACACTCTTTCTAAATCATATGGATTGGCTGGTTTTCGCTCAGGAATGATTGTGGCAAATGAGATTGTTATTTCTTTAGTTCGGGATCGAATATTCCAAGTTTTTGATTCGTTATCACCATTGCAACAATCTGCAATGTCAAATATTTTCAAATCAGATGTACAGTCACAAGAGAATAAGGAGAAATATTTTTCAGGTATCACACAAGAATATTATGAAAGATTTGTTTTTGTAAAAACTATTTTAGTTGGGCTGAATAAGATTAATGAGCAAGATAAGAACATCTTAGATAAACTGATTAAGACTAATGATTTAAATATTGATGTGGCAGAAGACTTGAGTGGAATAAGTGACGTTGAAATTGTTATTGAACCAGAGTCAGGATTTTTTGTTTTGCTTGACCTAACAAAATTCAAAGGAAGAATGTACAAAGGTTTTCAAATTGAGAATGATAAGACCTTATTACAGTTTTTGTATACTTTCGGAAATATTAAAACCCTTACAGGGAACGCTTTTTGTTGGCCAAAATCAGAACAGTTGATTGTAAGAGTTACAACAGCACAAGACTATAGCGATTTGCTCGAAGGTTTTCTTAGGCTGAAGCGCGTATTAAAACTGCTGAAATAATATGACTATATACATCGGAACGACTCAAAAAAATAAGGGTCTTATACAGGAAGACATTTTAATACAAAAAGCTTTTTTATCACGGGGCTTAGTTTCAAAGATTGAAACATTAGAGAATATTGTATCAGAAGCAACATCGGGAGACGTGTTGCTTTTAAAGAGTATTTGGGGGTATCACATATACTATAAGAAGTTCCTGGAATATATTTCTCTTCTAAAAGAAAAAGATGTGATACTTATAAATGACTACGAATATATACATTGGAACATTGACAAGAGTAAGTATTTTTCAGAAATTGATTTTCTTAAGATCGTTCCAACATACAAATTAGATCTCGGTACTGTTAAATCTATAAACGATATAGAAAGAATAGTCCAGTTGATTATAAAAGACGACCTAAATACCAAGTTTGTAATCAAGCCAGCAATTGGTGCAAGTGGTTATTTGGTTTGTATATATGACAAAGATGGCACAGTTAATAATTGTATTAATAATATTTTAGATCATAAAAATTTAGACTTTATGATACAACCTTTTAGATCCCAGGTTGTGGAAGGTGAGATTTCTATCATATTGATTAACGGAAAAATACAATATGGCATACAAAGATTTCCAGGGATTTTTACTGAAAAGAATGAACCTGAGTATATTGATGTACAAAAAATACCAGAACAACTTATAGGACAAATAAATCTATTGATTAATTTTTTCAATGATAAATTTAAGTCTTTACCAAAAATCTGCAGGATAGACTTTGTAAAACACGGATTAGATTATGAGCTTATGGAAATTGAATTGATTGATCCGGACTTATTCTTTAGGTATATCCCTGAAAATGTATTAAACAAGTGTTTGGTTGAGCTTGTTAATATCTAATAAGATTTATAGGTTAATGTATAAATTATATGAATAAAAACACATCAAAAATAAAAAATAGGTCAGATGATTCTTCTGAAAAGAAACTTCTTTTTAGAAAAGGTGTTTCGGCTTTAATAATGAATAACAAAAATGAATTTCTGCTCGTTAACCTAAAGGCCTTTAAAACTCATTTCTTTGCAATACCAGGAGGTGGTTTAGAAGAGAATGAGTCCGCTGAAGATGCGGTGTATAGGGAGATACAGGAAGAACTTGGAATTACCGGACAATCACTTAAGATTATTGGTGTTTGTAAGGAGTCGCTCAAACTTGTATTTAAGACAAAGAAATTACAGCGCGACGGCGTAGAGTATGATGGATCAGAAAGATGTTTCTTTGGTTTTAAATTTATAGGAAAGGATAGCGAAATCAAATTACAAGAAGAAGAGATCAGATCGTATAGGTGGGTTTCATTTAAAGACTTAAAAGACTATCTATTGTTTGACGACCAATTAAAAGACACGCAAGAAAAGATACTTGAACTTTTTTCTTCTGTGAAAAAAGTTACTTAGTTTTATGAAAAAGCCAACATTATTATTCGTAGAGGAATATGAAAATACGCTCTCAAGAAGTGTAGTATCAAACGGAACCATTAACTTAGT
>CAYZEE010000085.1:0-3219 GCA_964477485.1 uncultured Gammaproteobacteria bacterium | reverse complement strand
CTATTAATAGAGTTAGATCCTACTAATAGATGCAATTATCTTTGTCCTGAATGTATCAGTTCAAAGGTAAAGGGTAATACCGAAATTTCTCCGGTGCGATTAGAAAAACTAATAAAAGAATTTTCTCTTGCTGGTGTTAAAGGGATAATTTTTATTGGAGGAGGTGAACCATTATTACACAGCAGCATGCCTAAGCCTCTGAAACAAGTCTATGATTTGAAAATGGCTGTTGGTTTGACTACAAATGGGAGTCTAATAAATCGATATATTGAGAGTATTGCCGAATATGTTTCTTGGACACGAGTTTCCGTAGATGCTGCTTCAAGTAAAATGTACGAAACATTACGGCCATCAGGATTTCCTAATTCTTTCACAAGAGTAATTAATAATATGGAAAGCCTAGCAAAAGTAAAAAAAGGTGCATTAGGTTATTGTTTTTTAATTATTCAGCGTCAAAATAAGAAAGAAATCATAACTAATGCTCGTGAAATTTACAAAGCTGCCAAATTAGCAAAAGACATTGGTTGTGATTATTTTGAATTTAAACCTATGGTAAATCTTCATCATTATCTTCTACCATTTTCTAAAGAAATGAGAAAACTTGTCAGTAATCAATATCAAAAATGTAAAGAACTTGAAGATGATAATTTTGAGGTGGTTGCTCCAAAATCAATAGAACATCTTAGTAAATACGATAATCCTATACAACCAAAAGATTATGAAACATGTGCGGTTATGGAACTTCGTACTTTAGTAACCCCAACAGGAATTTATCCTTGTCCTTACATGAGAGGAAGAAAAGACAAGAAAATGGGTTCAATTGATGATGGGCCTTTTAATAAATTTTGGGAAAGCAGAGAAAGAAAACAAGCAATGCGTCTAATAAATCCCAAGAAAGATTGTGGATTCTATTGTATTCGCCATGGGTCAAATGTAGTTTTAAATGCTTTAAAAGATTTAGAAAATCAAGGAATTCCAATTTTAGATTACATAAAAGAAATTGAAGGGATCGACGATAAATTTTTTTAAAATAAGTTAGGAGGAAAAATATGACTGATTTTCAATTCTATTCACCAGTTAAAGTTTTATTTGGAGAAGATATCTATTTAAAGGTAGGTGAAGCTTGTAAAAATTTGGGGGAACGAGCACTAATTGTAACTACAAAAGGAACAAGTCAACGTACTTCACTGGTAAGAAATATTCAAAAGAAACTAAAAGCAGTAAATATTAATTCATATATTTATGATGAAGTTATACCTGAAACTACAGTTGAAATGGTTGAAGAAGGTGCTTCTCTTGGGAAAAAATTAATGATTGATTTAATACTGGGTGTTGGGGGTGGAAGCTCCATAGATACGGCCAAGGGAATTGCTGCTTTAGTTCCTACTAAAGGTAGATTTTTAGATTATGTGCTCCCTGAATACGGAGGAATGATTCCGGTTACAAAAAAAGCTCTTCCTATAATTGCCATACCTACAACTTCTGGAACAGGCAGCGAAGTTACTAATAGTGGAGTCGTTAAAGACAAAAAGGAAAAAATAAAAAAAGTCATTGCCAGCCCGTTTCTCTTTCCTAAAATATCAATTATCGATCCTCAACTAATGGTCAGTATGCCAAAAGAAGTGACTATTAATTCAGGAATGGATGCCTTAATTCAAGCGATGGAAGCCTATACTTCAAACAAAACTAATCCTATATCTGACATCATAGCATTTAAAGCAATAAGTCTTATTGGGAAAAATCTAATTAAAGTTGTAAGAGATGGAAAAGATATAAGAGCTAGAACTGATATGGCTTTGGGTTCTGTCTTGGCAGGCATTGCTATTTCACAAGCAGGAGTTGGTGCTGGTCATGCAATAGCTATGGGAATGGGTGGATATTATCCTATAGCTCATGGATTGGCACTTATAATGATTTATCCAGAAGTAATGGCAGTAAATTTAACTCAAGTTAAAGAAAAATATTTTGACATAGCTAAAGCACTTGGTGAAGATGTTGATAATTTGTCTTTACTAGAAGGTGCTATGAAATGCATAAAATACATAAAATCATTAAGAGAAAAACTAAATATCAATTTTCGACTTTCAAAGTTTGGAATAAAAAGGGGAGATATTGACAAATTAATTATTAATTCCAAGAATCCTGATATGAACTGCAATCTTAAAAAACTGTCTGACAAAGAAATCGAAAAAATTTTGATTTCAAGATTATAATATGGGTCATTTAGAAACAAAAACAAAAGTTAGCGTCCCAGGTAGAGTATGCCTTGCTGGAGAAAATATTGATTGGATTTCGGGACCTGTATTAACAGCCGCACTTGAAACTCTTAGAACTTCGGTTGAAGTTTCTTCTATTCCAGGCAAACAAGTACTAATTCATTACGGCCATCCATTTAATGGATCTGATCAATTTAATTTAGATCAAAAAAATAATTATGGAAGAGCAAGTACAGATTATATAAAAGCGGTTTTAGCTACTTTATCAAATATCGGTTATAAAATAGACGGATTGAGTATTGATATAAATTCATCTCTTCCTACTAGTGGTGGATTAGCTTCTTCGGGTTCTTTTTGCGTAGCTCTAGTTGCTGCTACCAATGCTCATTATGGATTCAACATGGATGAGCACCGAGTTGCTGAAGTAGCTTATATTGCGGAAAAGGAGGAAATGGGAATTGGTTGCGGTCAAATGGATCAATATGCTGTTTCTTTAGGCGGAATGCTTTACCTCAATTGTTCAACTAAACCTCCAGAAATTCAACGGTTACAGTCTAAAGACGATGTCATTTTAATTGTAGGCGATACTGGAAAATCAATGAGGTTTAGTGGAATTGGATTGGAATTAAGACGCCGACTGGAAGAAAAAGATCCCTCTCTTATTCAATATGTAACAAAAACAGAAGAAGCAATTCAACAAGCTAGACAACTATTGGTAACAGACGATTGGAATCCTAATGATATTGGAGAAATAGTAAATCATTGTCATAAGTATATCCGCGACCATAAACAAATATCTAACCCCATTCTTGAAGAATATATTCATGCCGCCCGGAGTGCTGGTGCTTATGGTGCAAAATCGACGGGTGCTCGAAGTGAAGGAGGATGTATGTTTGCTTTATGTTCTCATGAACAATCAGGAAAAATTGCTGAAGCTATTATCAAATGCGGTGGTAAAGCATTTATCAGCCCAATTGCTAAAACTGGTATTAAGTATTAAATA
>CAYZEE010000084.1:0-3224 GCA_964477485.1 uncultured Gammaproteobacteria bacterium | reverse complement strand
AATATATTCCTCTTCTACATTAACTATTTCATTCGTTTTGTTCACATATCTTCCTACTGCATCTTTTTTTAACACCACGATATTAGCTACATCATGTTTAATTCCTTGCCTCCAATTTAGCTGCGATTTACCTTCAAGATGTGAGAGTAACGAATAGTCTTCTTCGTTTGAAATAATGTGCTTTCTATGGAAAGTTATTTTTTTACTAGGAATCTCCGAACTCAGATCATCATAAACATCCATTTCATAATTTTCTTTATCAGTTCCTACAGATACTATAAATAGACATGCCCCGACATTAGCCTTGAACCATTTAATGGCATCTATTTTTATAATTTTGGCACCAGATACTGATATATTTTCTGATCTACAGAACGAGATTACATTTCTAGCCACCGACTGTTTGCATAGCATTGCTATTGTCGGTCTCTGATAAGATAATTCCTTTATAATCTTTATAATAATTGATTCTGATATGTCAAAATTAGCTCCGCCAGTCATAGCGTCTAAACCACTAAGATTTTTAAAGTTCATTTTTTCAGGTAAATTGTTTCCATTTACAACACCGATATTAGAATTAGTTACCCAAGGCGGATTACCTATAATCAATAGAGGTTTGTCGCTTTTCCATTCCAGCTTTTTCAAATTCACAGAGAATATATCACGGTTCTGAATTTTCACGAGATGCCCATCCCATCGTTCTATTGCAATCTTGGCGTAGTCTGATTGAATCTCAATTCCTATTATTTCGCTATTTGGAGCGTAACTTAGAACTCCCTCTATAAAATTCCCTACCCCGCAAGTTGGTTCAAGGACTCTTCCCCAGGTCCATTCTTTAGATAAAAATCTTATAATCTGTTTAACTAAACCCTCAGGAGTCTGGAAGTCTCCTAGTTCGGTCTTATATAATGTCTTCAATTCCATCTATCTCGCCTTTCTTAGCTAGCCCAATTACTCTGCTGTATTGAAGTCTCCATTGCAAAGCGTTAGAAATAGTCAAATATCCGATTTTAGGCCTTTCACTAAATATGCGCTTAGTCAATTTTGCGATGCCTATTTCATCCAGTGGCATATTTCTTTCTTGCAAGAATGCAATTATGTCATCTTCATTTCCGTCACGTTTTAATACATCATTGATGCCTTTTGTAGTCTGAAAATCTGCAGTATATTCAGCATCAATCAAAATGCTGTGTAAAAAGTGCATTTTGGCACTTTTCGTTCTATGGTCATCTACCTTTTGGTAGACCATTACAAGCACATTATAACCTAGCCCATAAACTTTTTGTGTAGCGTCTTTGAATGGGCATGACGATTGGGGCTGCCTTATAGAGGTTACCTTCATATCAGTATTAAGTGACGGAAAGTCTATTCCTTGAGCTGCATTTCCTTTTATAAAAGAATATTTTTTGTTTAAATAAGTGCATAAATCAAGCTCTATATAAGTCCCTACGGCCTTACCATCGCTTACCCCGTATAGCTTTTTAATTGACTCCTTAGTTTTAGCCTTTATGTACTTTCTTACTTCTAATTTTAATAAATTAATAGTAAGTTCCTTCATTCTTCGCCACCTTCCTCAGTCATTTTTATTCTTCCGTATCCGGGATCAATGCCCATACCTGTTTTAATTGTAATTTACTCTTAGTTTCAGTATCAAGATTATTGTAGTTTGTGAGTAATTCATTTATTACGTTATTTGTATTCCATAATCTGATATCAAAATGGTCGTTTTTATTTTCTTGAATGATAGAATTCTTGAAACCTCCGAATGAAACAAGAATTCCATGTGTGGCGCGGTAATCTCTCATAACTCCTTTTAGTTCTCTGTAAACCTCAGCACTTAAAGGAGCATCCTCCGATTTAACCTGTATACATATTCTGGGTTCTCCAAAACTGAAAGCGCCAGGAGATGCCAAAATGTCAACACCGCCATCACGACCAGGCGGCGATACTTTCACCGTAAACCCTTTTGCTTTTATTATGGCGGCTATTAAGTAGGCAAAATCATGGCCTCTAAATTTCCTTGATATGAAATCTAGAATTTGATCTTTTGAAATTTGCTCTACGTCTGGGAATACTTTAGTTATTTCAGTCTCATCTTCCCTAACTTCTTTAGCATCGGCTTGCCCTTTCCCCTCTTCTAATACAGACTTAACTCTAACTTCCGCGTTGTTTCTTTCTGCTTTACTAAATGTCCTAAATGAGCCAAAAGAAAATAATAGATCTTGGTCAAAAAGGTCTCTTGATATATCTTTCCTGATCCATCTTACTGACCTTTTATGAAATCCCCACGGTTTTAAAGAACTATCAAACTCATAACCTCCTGAAATTTCCCCTACTGCAATCTTATGAGTAGTCTTTAATGGTAGAACAACTAAATCCCCTTTTTTAGCAGTCTTAACAAATGCGAATATTTGACTTACATTGGCAGCTACAGCATGTGTTGATTTATTTGCCCATATTTTAGTATACTTGCTAGCTAGTTCTTCCTTGCTATTTATTGCACTAAGGTCATTTAGCTCATCCCACCCTATTGTAATTATTGACTTTTCCAAGCACTGACGCTCAAGCTCACCATCGCTACCCTCTTTAATTACCCATAAAGTCATTACAATCCCTTTACTATTATGAGATTAGGGTTTTATATTGATTGCCATTTAGTATTTGCTGCTCTTTTTATATGATAAGAATATTGATAATATTGAGCTCCGGCGCTGATAAGTATTTTAGGAATCCAACCCTTCAAGCTACGCCAGCACGTTCAGAGCCACGCTCCTCACGTGGGCTAGCGGTGCAACCACCTGCAAACTGCAGCCAGTAGCGACTGCCTGAAAGGCCGATTTCGCCCCAGCCCAAAATCGGCGTTTTTGCAAGCAAAAGACGTAGTTCCTGAGCCGCCTGTTCTGCAAAGCAGCCGCCGCAGCAACCGTAGCCCGCCTGAGCGTCGCCGTAGGCGACTTTAGAGGCGGACGGAGGTTGCGTAGGCGGGAGTCTCTACACGAGATTCTACATGGACGGCTCTAATATTGATGTGCAGTAGTGTAGAGAATGCTAGGTCATGTAGAGAGTGCCATTTATGACTTAGAAAGCCTTGCTTTTAGGCTTACGGGTTGGCTCAGGCCAAAGGCTTCCCTCGTTTCGAAGTCTATTGAGTTTAGGTTGACCCTGACCGCTTCGCCTATTCTAAGCCCAAGCTGCGCTTGATATCTGAATAGGAGGTGGAACTT
>CAYZEE010000083.1:0-3325 GCA_964477485.1 uncultured Gammaproteobacteria bacterium | reverse complement strand
ATAAAAGATATAAAGCCTTGCTATCATCACTCATCAGCATCGGTGTTATTTTAATGGTGACCTTGATTGTTACGAGGTATGATCTTTTTCACTTCATCTTCGACGTTATGCCGAAAGATGTAGCCTATTGGGGAACGAATATAGAAAATTTATCTATCAATGGATTTTTTTCCAAGCTATTTCTGCCCATGAGAACATATGGTAGCACCACAGTGTTAACAGTATTTGTAAGTCCTTTCCTTAAAAACCTGTTTTTCTATCCTGCTGTCGGTTTGCTTCTTATTTTTGTAGCGTTGAAGATCAGAAAGTATAATAACGATTTGGGATTTTCCCTGTTTCTTATTCTGGCTTTGCTGCTCTCCCCCCTTTGCTGGAATTATTATTTTACCCTTCTGTTGATTTCATGTACTATCTTAATAAAAGAACTTAAAAAGAGAAACAACAACTATGAAATAATTATCTTTGGAGTCTCGCTCTTGCTTCTGTCCGTTGATGCTTTTTCTGATTACTTTCGAAAAGCTCTTTACGTGGCCCACCTGTATCTTTTGGGTAATCACAGCAGTTTTATTGATACATTGACCTTTTATTCTCTCCAGTTTTACGGGATGTGGCTCTTATTGTACCTAAATTTCAGGTTGATCAAAGAAACAGCATCGATAAACGAGGAGCACAAAATTTAAAGTACACCTGTCCAGACTTTGTCGATGAGTGCGGTTTCACTCCACTGTTTTACTTATATGGTATCCTGTATGTCCGATGAAGAGATTCTATGACGAAGGAAAATGGGACAAGAAATGGATAGAATCATACTGCCGTGGGGACTGGGAACGCTGTGTCCGTTACCCGATGGAAGAAAAGGGAGAACTGCACCAGGATTGGATGCTCCCCGACGGAAGTATTGATGAAAGCTTACGAACACGGTAGAATCATTGTGATCTTCAAGCAGTCTGAAAGCGCAAGGACATTCATGCAGCGTTATTATAGATAAAAATATTGCCATCTTAAAAGAAATGAGCTAATTTATAAAATAGTAAAGGAAGAATAAATGTATGAAGGCAACAAGGAAAAAGGTTTCTGACGTAACTCTTGATGAATTAAAAGCAATAATTCATGAGGTTATTGCTGAGGACATAACAGCATGGAAAGAAACCTTTGAAATAATGGCCAACAAGAAACTTATGTCCCAAATCAGACAAGCTGATGCTGATTGGCAATCTGATAAACAAGGGACATACATATCATGGGAAAGACTGAAGCGTGTATAAGGTCACTTTTCATAACTATGCTGCTAAGTTTTATACAAAATCTGGTAAAAAATTGCGTAAAAGAATAAACGAAGCTATTGATATCATTTTGCAAAACCCAACATACAATATTCATATAAAAAAACTCCAAGGTGAACTCTTCACAGATGTATCGGTATAGACTCGGAGATATAAGAATCATATATGAGATCCATGAAGACATTAAGACAATAAGAGTAAAAACCATTGAGTACAGAGGGAGCGCCTACAAATAGCTCCATTCCGAAATAGAAGAAAATCGAGAATACCATTTCTATTTTAACAGTTTGTTGAAATAAATCCTGCCCGGACTGGATGCTCCCCGACGGAAGTATTGATGAAAGCTTACGAACACGGTAGAATCATTGTGATCTTCAAGCAGTCTGAAAGCGCAAGGACATTCATGCAGCGTTATTATAGATAAAAATATTGCCATCTTAAAAGAAATGAGCTAATTTATAAAATAGTAAAGGAAGAATAAATGTATGAAGGCAACAAGGAAAAAGGTTTCTGACGTAACTCTTGATGAATTAAAAGCAATAATTCATGAGGTTATTGCTGAGGACATAACAGCATGGAAAGAAACCTTTGAAATAATGGCCAACAAGAAACTTATGTCCCAAATCAGACAAGCTGATGCTGATTGGCAATCTGATAAACAAGGGACATACATATCATGGGAAAGACTGAAGCGTGTATAAGGTCACTTTTCATAACTATGCTGCTAAGTTTTATACAAAATCTGGTAAAAAATTGCGTAAAAGAATAAACGAAGCTATTGATATCATTTTGCAAAACCCAACATACAATATTCATATAAAAAAACTCCAAGGTGAACTCTTCACAGATGTATCGGTATAGACTCGGAGATATAAGAATCATATATGAGATCCATGAAGACATTAAGACAATAAGAGTAAAAACCATTGAGTACAGAGGGAGCGCCTACAAATAGCTCCATTCCGAAATAGAAGAAAATCGAGAATACCATTTCTATTTTAACAGTTTGTTGAAATAAATCCTGCCCGGACTGGATGCTCCCCGACGGAAGTATTGATGAAAGCTTACGAACACGGTAGAGAGGCTTATGGAAAGTTTTGATAAAATCAGCATGACAGCGAAATTCGTCGCCTACTGGAGACAGTTTACGGATATTCCCTTTGCAAAGGATGTTGCCGGATATATCCGCGCCAACGAAACCATCGAGACCTTCCTCAGTCACTATCAAATAACCCCGGATGATATAAGCTGGTATGCACCTCTTTTTGAGGTACGCTACAAAAGCATTATAGAAGTCGTCCGCAATAAAGGGGTAAAGCAAATCCTTGAACTGGCAAGCGGCATCTCCTTCCGCGGGCTGAATATGACACAGTTCCCCGATATCTCGTATGTCGAAACGGACCTTGAGGAATTGACCAACGAAAAAGCTGTCCTCGTTTCGAGGCTCCGGCAAACCTATTCATTGGAGGACCACGGCAACTTCCGTCTGTCTGCGGCAAATGCACTTGATCTGCATCAGCTCGAATCCGCTATAAAACATTTCCGGAGCAACCTGCCCCTTGCCGTTATCAGCGAAGGGTTGTTCCCGTATCTGACCATACTCGAAATGGAAACGGTCGTCAGAAATGTCAGAGCCCTGCTTATAAAATTCGGCGGAATATGGATTACGCCGGACTTTTTGCTGAAGGGAGACAGCACCCGGACATTTCCCCAGCGTCCCCAGGTTGGAGAAGCGATTGCAGAATTGACAGGACGACAGCTTCACAGAACTATGTTTGACAGCGAGCAGCAGTTGTTTACATTCTTTGATGATTTCGGGCTCCGGGCAGAAGTGCTCAACCAGGCCGACCTTGTGCCGGACGTCGTTTCTACCGGTTTTTTAAAATTGCCTGCATACATTTTGGAAAAAGCAAGGCCGAAATTGAATCTCTGGATCCTGTCACCCGCAGCACAATAACCGAAAATGCAATAGAGGGGGGGTGTTCATTCACTCGGGTAAACCACCCGAAGGGAAGGGTCGTACGATCCGCCTGTCTAATGGG
>CAYZEE010000082.1:0-3354 GCA_964477485.1 uncultured Gammaproteobacteria bacterium | reverse complement strand
AGCAGGTCCCTGTTAAGGACAAGGTTACTGGTTCGAGTCCAGTCGGGGGAGCTGACAGTTCGTTATTATAACCCCATGATTAGCTTGTAATGAAGCGAAAATTGGGGTGTAGACGACTTTCTCTATCTGTTTATTTTTAACCATAATCTTTTCGTAAAAGAATCTTAGGTAATGTCTTTTAAGAAACATCGGGGCTTCTTTATAGGTTCTGCCTACATCGCGAGTGAAGTTTAATACTTCCTCGATTAAATCTATATCTATTTTACTCCTATTATCAATGTCCTGTAACCGCTGATCAATTTGTGTGATCTTTTCTTGCAGTTCAGCGTGTTTTCGCTTGAATACTTCTCTATCGATGGTTCCATCAAGTAAAGTATCTTCGAGCTTGTTTCTTTTAGCCTCCAACGTAGTCTTTTGATTAATACAGCCTTGTATTTCTGACTTCAATCGATTACGGCTACCATCTAAGTATTCTCGGGCTTTTAATACCACCGCATCAATAAATTCTTGAGAAAACTGTATGGAATTGACTGTATTTTGAGTTAACTTTTCCAAATCTTCCATTTCAACATAAGGAGCAGGACACCCGTTTCTATCATGTTTTGGGCAGTGATAATAGGCGATTCTACCCCCTCTTTTAACCAGTTTATGCTCATCTTTATGCCATTCGGCAGTATATCGCTGTCCGCACTCTGAACAATAGACAAAACCTCTTAATAAAAACTGGTGAACTCTTCTTCTCATTAAAAAGTTTCGGTGTTTGGCAAGTACGTATTGGGTCGTATCGAAAAGATCTTGACTAATAATTGGTTTGTGCTTACCGATTTTAGACTGTCCATGCCATCTAATTAATCCGTAATAAAACGGGTTCACTAATATTGTTTGGACTACACTGTGGCCAATCGGTTTACCGGTTCTGGCAGTTAGATTCTTTTCCGCGAGCCAAAACTGAAGCTCATAAATAGAGTAATTCCCTGTCGAATATATTTCAAATAGCTCTTTGATTATTGGTGCTTCATAAGGATCGGGTTCGCAACTTTTTCTTTCTCGTTCTGCTCCTACACTTCTGTAACCGACAGGCGGTGGTGTCGGTTGCCAGCCTTCACGAAATTTTTGCATTAAGGCATCCCTTGTTCTTTTGCCATTAACATCGCTTTCCCATTCGGCAACAGAAGCAAAAATATTACCTATTAACCCTTCCGTTACGTCTCCATTTTCAGATACGGACAAAAGTTTAATACCCATACTCTTAAATTGTTTTCTTATAGTCGAAAAATCTCCAACATTTCGAGCAAAACGGTCAATTTTGTAAATAATGACAGCATCTACTGATTGTTCTTTAATGATATTGAGTAGTTCTTGAAAAGCCGGGCGATCAGTCGTCCTACCGCTTTTACCGTCATCAATAAATATTCTTTTAACATGATAACTATTCATTTGAGCGTATTCTACGCACGCTCTCTTTTGATTATCAATCGAAAATCCCTGTTGGGCCTGTTCATCAGTGCTGACTCTCAAGTACACATAGCAAGTTTTCATATTTCTATAATGCATTATAACTTATAATTAGCCTCGATAAGCTATACTAACTTATATTTAATTATATATAAAATCTGTGTGTAAATGTCAACTATTATTTTGTTTCAGTTTGTCTTTAAGCATTTTCATAATTTCTTTAAGGGTTTCTTTGTCTATATCGTTGATAGATTGTTCTAACTCCTTGTCGGAATAATCTTTAAACCCTGTAAATCCCGCATATAACACTTCTTCTAAACCTTCGGAATTACCTGCATAAACCCAATCCCAGATGCGATCTTCTATAAGAATTTCGATTATTTCATTCCTTTTCATAATTACTGTCTCCTTTCTTTTCATTATTTACCCCACCCTCCACTCCACCATTGTTTTGTTTACTAGATATAGTGGAAACAGTGGTGGGGTAAATCAACATTCTTCTTCTATCTTTTTCGTCTGGTTCTTGAATAATTAATCCAGCAAATTCAAGCATGGGAATTATTTCTTTGTTAAAAGTCCAATTCGAAAGAGGTCTTCCATATACTTGTAAGTGTATTTTTAGTATTTCTTGTCTTGATAGACCTTGTGGATCCAAACCTATCTCGTCTATGTTTTTTTCTTCATAGGCTGTAACAATTATTTCTTTATATAAATTAAAGATAAAAGGTGGTAAATTTAATTCTTGTGATTCAGCGATAGCATCCCAAAGTTTAAATGCCTCTCTTATATCTTCTTCATTAACAATAAGAGAGGATCCATCTCTTACTCTAAACCAGAGATTGAGTAAAGCAGAAACTTTGATTAGTGCGATAATTCGACCCATATCTCTTTGATGACGAGGTTTGAGAATCTTAATCTTATTAAAGAAAATATCCTTAATAAGTTGAGGATTTTTAATAACAATGTCGTCAATTGTTTCTTGTTTTATTGCAAGTATTCTTTTTTTAAGCAGCTGTCGATCTTTATTCATTTCTAGTGAATAGTAATATAAATTACTATCCGCTGCTTTTCTTATCTTTTCCAAGACTCCTTCACGAATCTTTTCTTGGTTAATCTCTGGAGATAGTAGTATAAATCGAGTAGATTCCTGCTCATCTATGGTTAATCCCGCCGTACAAAAAATAACACTAGGAAATCCTCTGAGTAAGATATTTTTTGTTCTTAAACCTGCCTTTTGACTTTTATCCGTAATTTTGAGCTTAATTTCTTTTTTATCATGCGATAAAATGGGGCGTAAATGTTGAAGAAGTAAAGTATGTGGTTGATCCAAGAAAATTATGATTTTATTAGAAAGATCTACTAATAATTCGTTCGTTTCTTTTTTATATTCTTTTGCTTTATCATGGAAAAAAGCAGTTGGCGAGCAATAACCAACTTCGATTACATCCGAGGCTGGAAAAAGTTCTGCAACTTCTGTTGGAATATAACTTTTTCCTGAGGATGAAGGAGCATTAAATGACAAGTTGAACTGAGAATCTTTCGTATAGGAAGAAAGCATACATAAGAAAGTTATTAGCTTATTTTCATTATCTTTTTTAATCGTTATTCCAAGAATTTTTATCAAATCTTCGCTTGTTAACGGTTCGAATTCTGATGTATTAATCATTTCTACGTTTTCTTCTTGTGATTTGTCATTGTCTTTTTCTTTTAATCCGTTTGATATTGTGTCTATATAAGAAATTATGGTAAAGCAATCGTTCCTTTTTGATTTAGTCATGGCTTGATTGTTATCAAGTTCGTTTACAATATCCTGTTTTATGTTTTTAAGTTGATCTATAGATTGTTTACTCAAAAGTTCGATTAAACGTTCTTCTTCCTTTACAAGAGACAATAAATGTT
>CAYZEE010000081.1:0-3453 GCA_964477485.1 uncultured Gammaproteobacteria bacterium | reverse complement strand
AGAGCGCCATCCTTATAAGATGGATGTCCTTGGTTCGATCCCAAGCAGGCCCACCCAACTGCGACTTGTCGGGGCGGCGCGAAGCGCCGCCCAAGGATTTAGAGCTTCTCCATCTGCTTTTTTATCTTTCAGTATAAGGTTCGAGCCAAAGATATTCAAAGCAAGCACTTTTTTTGCATTTAAATCATCTCCACTTGCGATATTTGCCACACCAGCGGCATCTTTAATCCATGCTCGCATGGGTTCGAGCCAAAAATTTCCTGTTTGTTCAAAAGTGATGATTTTTTCTTCCAGCGTTTTCTTTTGGGAAAGAAGTTCTGCCTTTTTTAATTGATAAGATTCTTTATCAATAATTTGATCAAGGTAGGAATCAAGAAGAAGCTGGAGTTTGTTATTGATTATCTTTATCTCCTCTCTTTTCTTTTGAACAAACAGACGGCAGGATTGGGCTGCCTCTTTTTCTTCTTGGTTAAGTTTATTTTTTTTAGCGTAATTTTGTCGTCCTCAGGGTATGCAAAGTGATAAATTTTTAGCTTTCATTCTCCACCAATTTACATGGGATAATATCAATTATATTTCGGTTTCCTTAGGTCGAGAAACAAAAAATAATTGAAGATCTAATATGCTATTTTGAATACGAATCAAGAAAGGAAGTTGCTTTAGGAAACTCGGATAATCCAGCAAGTTCTCTAGAAAATTTTATACCACCCTGCCCGGTTAGAGTTACGGTTGATATACTTGGGACTGCAACAACTTCCCATGGTAACGTGGCACAAAGAGATAAATTAGTAATTAAGTGGTACAATGAACCAGTCATATTTTCGGGACGTATATTACTAAGCATATCTTTATTTATTGCGCTAGTTTGTTGGACTAATTTAGCGTCGACAGGTTCACCAAACGATCCAGAACTATCTATTCCTGGCATTAAATTCCAACTGGCGTATCGTTGTATATCCAACAAATTATTTTTGTACCATTCTGTATTTCGATGTGAATCGGGAAGATCGCCCACAGGTACTCCTGTTTCAAAGTCATTGCGGGCAGTAACCTTAAAGAAAAATGCCGAGTCAGTAAGACCACTAATTATATCCCCCCCATTTTTATAAATAAAATAACCGATGACATAAGATGGAGAAACCGGTGAGCATGTATCCCGTCTGAGTTGTTCGATCATTTTGCGAATCTCCAACAATACTTCTGCCATAGGTCTAGTTGCTTGAGAAATGAGGTGTTTGTATTTTATACGAATTGGTTCTGTCTCATCAAAGTACTTTTTATCTGCTTCAGAAATCGACAGTGAAGACAATATATACTTCCTAATGAGAGGTGTTAATTCAGAATGTTCCGCATCTTTAAGTTGTTTTATCTTGTCAGTCATTTCAGGGGTAATAAAATTGCTTAGAAAGGTCTCTCTCGAAGGAGTATAGTCCGCAAACGAATCTGACGTGCGTCCTAATTCTATAAGTTTGTGTACTGGTTTAGGGAATTTATTAATATCAAACGTACCTATCCCTCTTTCTAAAGTCGGAAGATTTGGTTCAAGTTCTTCAAAAGAAACCGCTCCAGTTCGGTCCCAGGTCAGGTTGATAGCTGGATCAAAAGCTTCTGCTTGTTCGATTGATCGCTGCATTAAAGTTGTCATATCCATATGATTATCATTCAATCCAAGAGCAGCATCTGCAGGATAGTATGGAACGGCACTTTTAATCTCTTGCAATGTTTTTGAGTGAACAATCTTGGCTGTATGCGCGAGCCAATCGGGATGTTGGCGTAACGTTTCTCCTACTTTTCGTGGGGTTTGTGCATACCAACTAAAAAGTTCCCCCAATCCTTTACCAAATAGAAGACCACCGGCAGCAACCGCTGACATTTTTAAAAAATCCCGTCGTGATATTGATATTTCTGACATGTTATTTTATTTGGAGTCTCCAACCCCCATACCATTAAATTTATCGAGTTTTGTCTGGATATCTCGTAGATGGCGCTGGACATCTTCTTCTAAAAATGGGCCGCTCGGATCTGTCCGATTTTTATCTATCTCTACATGCACGTATCCATTTGGATTAACACGAATGGATAAATATTCAATAAGAGGATTAACAATTATCATACTATTGCCACTATTAATCTCAGGGTGGGCTATTTTAAAAAATTCCTCTATTGATACAAGTGCTGCCTTACTCGGAGTCTTCCTATTTTCTATATATGTGGAAGGCAAAGATGTAAGAAAAAGATATTTTGGGGAACCTTCATATGCACTTTGCATTGTTGTAATTGCATCTCTAAGATATTGGGCTTGGAGAAGTAAGTGACCAAGCATATTTTCTCTACTATCAGCACTTTCAGCTTGTGCAGGTTTATTTTCTGTCATAACTATTGCTTTGCACTCACGAACGTGCGATGTTCCTAACTGGTACCTCTCTCCTTTTGCATTTCTTGTATATTCCTTTTCTGCTATTTCGCCCGGTTTTAAGTCCCCATATAATTCAAGAGATTGTTGTTGTGTAGGACTAACAAAAGCAAATGGGGCTTGTACAGAATCTGCTTCTTCAAGAATTGCCTGCGCCTCCTTTAGACTAACGGCAATATTTTTACCAGCCATCTTTAGATTTACTCTATCATCTGATTTCATTGAGCCAAGTTCTCTAGTTCTACCCATTTGGTTGTATTTTTGTATCCTCATTCGAGTTTGTTGAAGCTCTTGTTTTAATGGTGGCGGCAATTTTTTTTCTGGAATATCAATGTATTGCTTATTGAGTTTTATAACAACATTTCCGTCGGGCTTAACAGTCCACTGAAGTCTTTCTACCCAATAATTATCAACAATAACTGTGGCGTTTTCCCCATCAATTATTCCGTGCTCCTTTAACCAATCTCCTAGTGGGATATCTTTCCATTCTCTTACATCACTTGACCTTCTATCGGAAACAGTGTTAGTTGCACTAAACACCAGATATTTTTCAGGCTTTGTAGTCGGAAAGGTGCTTACAATCGCCCCAAGACCAGACTCTAAGCGCTCAGCTTCTACTTCCTCATGTACCAATACAGAATTTACATGTCCGTTTTGAAGTCTAACTCCATCGGTAGCAACAATAGCTTTGCATGGCTGAACATGAATGGTGTGTACTGGATATTCTCCTTGTGTTGCTGTATATTCCCTCTGGAAAATAATCCCAGGAAATTTATAGGGATTATACGGATCATCTTTACGTCTGATTATATCCGGAGGTATATAGCTGGTTGTAACTTCAGACCTACATTCTTTTGGTGAAATTGGTGGTTTCTTTTCCGGCACACCCGATGTTAAATTTGGTTTAACACCTATTGTAAATGTATCTGCCGAGGTTTCAGCCATATCTTACCAATTATACAGCCGTTATCTATGCAAGACCCAAATGTATAGCTAATGAAAAACAAAATGTCACCTTTTTGCTAAGCTGAATGGGTGAT
>CAYZEE010000080.1:0-3546 GCA_964477485.1 uncultured Gammaproteobacteria bacterium | reverse complement strand
TAACAAAAATCGATTATTTAAACCTTAAATAGCAACATAATTTTGGTACGCTATCAAAAAGTCCCGGTTGACAAATTCCCCTACTTCGTAGTATTATACTTACGGCAGGATGCAGAGGGATTTTTCGAAAGAGAAATTTCAAAACATCTTGCTTTTATTTTATATACTCCAAATCTTTCTTCCTAAAATCTTCAAGTCTATCTAAATGATTTTCCGCAATAAGCCCTGCTATTTGCCTTCCTCCCGCCAGATGAGGCAGCACTACGTAATCTGCTCCTGCCTTATATAAGGCTCTTGCGTCATTTGAGTCAAGGGAGAGAACCACAACTTTTGCCCTCCTGTTCTCGTGCTTTAATTCTTTCAAGATCAAAATATTATCCTCGAAATCCGGATTAGTTGAAATAACCAGTTTGGCGCTGTCAAGTTTTGCTCTATCCTGAATATCCAAATCAGAAATATCTCCAAAAAGCCTATGAACTTTTTTACCTTCAAGTTTTTTAAGGACATCCGGGTCAAAGTCAACTACGACCACGTCTATATTCATATCCTCCAAAGCATCCAAAATACTTTGCCCGGCCTGATCTCCCCCAATCAAAACAACATGATCTTTAAGCTCTCCTCCCTCTTTCAAAGATTCAAGCGACTCCTCTATCTTAATCGGGACAAATTCCAAAAACAAAAGATGATGGTTTAAAATTTTATAAATATTTTTACTCCAAGTTATCATGTAGGTCGATATTGTAAAAGTAAGTATTGCGCAGAGCGTTACAAGAGAGACTACTTCATTTGGAATTTGCCCAAGTTTTGCTCCCATAAAAACAGTTATTAGGGAAAACTCGGAAATTTGCGCAAGACTCACTCCTGCCAAAAAAGAAGTTCTCTTTTTAAAACCCAAAATTCCCATAATAAGCATCACTATAAAGGGTTTTAGTATAAGAACTATGGCAGATAGAGCCAGTGCGGGTATAAGGACAGAAGAAATATTCGCAAAAGCCATCTGGATTCCCAGGAGTACGAAAAAAAGAATTATAAAAAAATCCTGCAGAATTTTCGCGCGGGCAATAATTTGATAATTTGCCATAGAATTTGCCAGAGCAAGTCCCGCCAGAAATCCGCCTATCTCAACGGACAACCCTACAAAAGTTATCAGTGCGGATAATCCGAAAAGCCAGGCGATACTTACCAAAAATAATGTTTCTCTCGAACGCGCGACTTTATCAATAATTTTTGGGAAAACATAGGATCCCAAATACCAGACGCTCCCTATCAGAATTGCCCCTTTTATAAAAAGTTGCGCGAATTCTATAAAAGGCGCCATTCCAAGAGGCTCGGGATTGAAACCTGAAAGAAAAATAAGAATTGCAATCGCCAAAAAATCCTGGATAAGAAGAACACCGATTGCAATTTTTCCGTACAAACTATGAACTTCTCTTTTTTCCTCAATAAGCTTTAGGACAATGACAGTAGATGAAAAAGTTACAGCTATGCTAATGTATATCGCCGAGACTATGGTAAAACCGAAAAGCACAGAAGCTATGTATCCGGCAATAAAAGAAAAAAAGATCTGAACCCCTGCGACTATAAACGCGATTTTTCCTATGGATGTAAAATCTTTTATTCTGATTTCAAGCCCCAGAGTAAAAAGCAGAAATGTAATTCCGAGCTCAGCCAGCGTCTTAAGAGTATCCTGATTTGCTATCTTTAAAAATCCAAGAGGACCTATTATTATACCTGTTAAAATATAGGCAAGGATTGCAGGCTGCTTAAGAATTTTAAAGATATATGTCAAAACTGCAGCCAGACAAATAATAACAGTAATTTCTATAAAAGTCGGCGCCATTTGTACCATAATAACAGATAAATTCCAGGCTTTACAAATATTATTAATTGTTATATTGTTTTATTGCTTGAGATTTAAAATTTAAAATTATATGAAGCTTACATTGTTCGAGAAAAAACATGAAATAGGCAATGTTTATTCCTTTATCTTTAAACCTGACAAACCGATAATCTGGCAGGCCGGACAGTATATGTTTTACACCTTGCCGGATGATAATCCCGATAACCGCGGCGTAACACGTTATTTCACCATCTCCTCTGCTCCATTTGAAAAACACATACAAATCACAACCCGGATAAGCGAGGTATCAAGCAGTTTTAAAAAAGACTTAATGAAAATGAAAATCGGGCAAAAAATTGAAGCAAATGGACCTGATGGAGATTTTACAATAACCAGTCCGGGCAGGAAATATGTTTTTATTGCAGGCGGAATTGGCATTACGCCATTCCGCTCAATTCTTCTTGAATTAACCCACAATACTCTCAAAATAAATGTTCGATTAATGTATACGAACCATGATAATTATACTGTCTTTAAAGGAGAACTGGAGTCGCTGATTTCCAAAAATCCAAATCTCAAAATTAAATATTTTATCTCCCCAGTTCACATCACCAAAAATGATATCCAATCCCTTAACACTGCCTATTACGTCTCCGGTCCTGAACCTTTTGTTCAGTCTTATTCTCAAATCCTTAAGAATATCGGAATAAAACAAGAGAATATAAAACTCGATTTCTTCCCCGGCTACGATTCTTGATATCTTGACAAGCGTTGGTCCCTTGCCTATCATAAAATTATGGAAGAGCAATCACCTGGACAAGCTACTGCAACTGAAAATAAGCAAATTGGAAACAGACACGGACACCTCAGGAAAATTGCCCTTCTGGAAGTAGGAATTATTGAAGTTTTGTTTGTAATCGCGGCTATTGTTTTATTCTTTGCTCTTCTTAACTATTTTAATATTGTCTCTCTCTCAAGGCTCTACCCGCAACAGTTTGGCTGGCTCCCTCATTTGCCGCTTGCTGCAGAAAATGCAACTCAGAATTCGGGCAACACAGTAAAATCCGGGAGAGCTCTGCATCCCAATGAGCCAATACTAAAACCGTCTACACCTGTTGCGCCTGATGTGATAAGAAAAGATATGCAGTCGTTTGCCAAACAATCTTTAAAACCCTCTCTTATTCTTCCTTCTTTCAGCATAAAACCCAGCACTGGTCCAAACGGCACAATCCTTGACCCAAATAGATTTAATGCTTTCTGGTCACTGCCGGATGGAACATTTGTAAATATCTCTGCAAGATATGGACAAAAAGCGACTCCGCAGGACAGAAATGCGCTCTTAGCTCTCCCGCAGCTTATAGCAAACATTAGCGCAACATCAGCAAACATCATAACAGATAAATATTTTATAATTAAAACAAAAGGAACATGGGACTGCAGTAAGCAAACAGTAAATAAAAAAGAAATTACCAGATGCCTTAATCTTTGGACTGATAAGAATGTCAAAAAAGAAATAGATGTGATATTTCTGGTAACTGTTGCCGGCAAAGATAGCACTTCGCTCTCCTACTGTGAGCGGTATCCGGACAGTTTCTACTATTCCTGGAAAAGCTGCAACTTCCAAAAATAAAAAATACAGCACTCAATTAAATTGACAAACTTATAGTGCGGTGAGAAAATGCAAGAGAAGGAGAATTTTATGGCTG
>CAYZEE010000079.1:0-3583 GCA_964477485.1 uncultured Gammaproteobacteria bacterium | reverse complement strand
GTTTTAGGAGTATTATCAATAATTTTGTTTGGTATTTTTATATCCCAAAAAATATCTAATCAAACAAATAGTCCTATAGTTTCTGACAACATTTTGTATCTTACTCAACCCGTATATTCTTTTTCCGGAAAAGTGGATAGAATCACCGGTAATACTATTTTGATAACCCAAACTGTTTCTCTAGCGTCTTTACAACTTCCACCTGCTATACCAGGGGTAAACAATACACCTCCAGCTATCCACACACAAAAAGTTAAAACTATTACATACCAAATCCTTTTTGATAAAGATACACAGATTACCCAACCTTCTGCTAATTCGTTCTATTTATTCTCCTCTCCGACACCAGTGCCGACTGGCAAATTAACTTTAATAGATATTAAACCTGGGCAGATAATAACATTCACCACTAATACGGATCTTCGGACAATCTCCAACAACATTATTCAGGCAACTTCTATCCAGCTCCCACAGATTTCCAATACGATTAATGGAAAAATCACTAAAATTGATGGAAACATTATAACTTTGAAAGGTAACGTACCAATCTCTTCGGTAGTTCCAGCAAATGGTGATTTGGTGACAACTCCTCAAAAAAAGGAATATACCATATTGGTAACTCCCAATACGGAAATTTCAGGATACGCTCCAACTCCAGAAAGATTTTCTCTCAGCGATCTCAAAGACAACATGCAAATAACCGTATATACTTCTGAAGACGCAACAACTAATACTCATTTTACCGCCTTTCGTATCGAGCCAATAATCATTCCTATCATAACCCCACCGCCTACTCAGCTCATTCTTACACCGGTATCATCACAATCCGCTTCATTAATAACTCCATGATTGTCACAACAATGAAACTTAACAATTCTAATTTGCTAATTTACTATCATTATTTTTGTTATACTAAATTATAGAAAATGTCTAAACGGACAAGATTATTTTTTTCTGTTTTGGCCTTTTTATTTATCGTTACTTCTGGCTGTGTTATAGTGTTTATATACCTGAAATCCAATTCTTATAATATATTCATAATTAATAAACCAGATTATATACCTAAAGAATTCAAAAAAATCAGTGTGGTAAAAAAAATCCCTCCTGAAAAGGGGTGGGTTTTCATTACGACATATGAAAATTCCCAAAGACAACAAATTAACTTTGATGCAGAACCGCATCGTAATATAAGGTGTTGGCAGGAACAATGGAAAAAAAATCTGAAGCTGTTCAGGCCAAAAAATTCCATAGATGGCTGCTCATTTTATATGGATTATCTTAATAACAACAAGACAGAAACCCTTCATTGGTTCCTTTGGAATGTCGACAATAATACGTATGCAATATATGACCAAGAATCTATCCTCACAAATCAAGAAGCTATTGACATGGCACAATCCATCAGCCCACAAATAAACATTGTTAAAGATTTAACACTGAAAAAATGAATAGAAAATATTTATTTATAATTTTATTTGTTTTAGGTGTTTTATTTTTGTTGGGAGGCAAAAAAGATACTGTCTTTGCAAGTCGTACAGATTACTACGTTTGCGGAACTGGTAATTGCAGCGGGATGGGCCCATATTATGGCCATTATTGGTGTGACGACTCGGGCTGGTGTTCTGTTTGCGATAATTATAAATGCCAATCAACAACTTGGACTTGCGGGGCCTGTTCTGTTTCGTGCGGTGGTGGCACACAATACTGTAGTTATAAGGATTCCCATTGTTGGGGTGATTGTGGAGGTGGAGGAAATTATAGCTGTAATACCCAACCATGTTGTAATGGCGTACCGATTAACTGCACCGCATGGAGTGCTTGTTCGGGTATCTGCACAGGAACCCAAACACGTACGTGTTATGACCAGGGATGTGGCTCTGCTATTCCCCAAACTCAATTATGCACCCCATCTGGATCGATATGTCATATGTATATTCAAGGGCTCAGATTTCTTGGAATTAAAATGAGCCAATAATTCCGGAACGGTCCTCTGAAAAACCTACCATGTTGTTTTAACCTGACATTTATTCAATCCCACCCACTTCGGGAATGGAATAGCTTTGCACTTTGGGATTGATAGAAGTTAACATTAACCTGTCTGGTTTTAAGCTTGTGGCGATAATCCGCCCGACTTCGGCATTGACAATATTCTCCTAATTTGGTATAAATTAGGCTAATAAGTTCGCTTAATTATGGAAAATATAGGCATAATACCGCGGAGCGTCGAGCCAAAAATATTACAATACCTGTGGAAAGGGAAAATTATTATAATTTATGGTGCCAGACAGGTCGGCAAAACAACGCTGGCTAAATCAATTATCAATAAAGTTTCTCCTCAATCTTCCGGCTACCTCAATTGCGACGAAAATGATATCCGGCAAATGCTCACGCGGGCCGACACATCAACCCAACTCAAAGAAATTATCGGGAATAGAAAACTTATTGTTATCGATGAAGCCCAACGTGTCCAGGAAATCGGAATTAAATTAAAGCTTCTTGTTGATGCCTTTCCTGATCAGCAAATCATTGCCACGGGTTCTTCTTCGTTTGATCTGGCCAATACGATTGCCGAACCGCTCACCGGCCGAAATGTTTCTTTCTGGCTATACCCTTTTTCACTCAACGAATTGCAGACAATCTATTCTGCTGTTGAAATCCACCGTCTGCTGGAAACGATCCTCACATACGGCACATACCCGGCGATTATAAAAGCAGTTTCTCTCGAAGAAAAACAAACGGACGTAAGTTATATCGCTAATAATTATTTATATAAAGATATTTTTAAATTTCAGGGATTAAAAGCGTCTGCTGTTATCGTAAAATTGCTGCAAGCCTTGGCACTTCAGATAGGAAACGAAGTCTCCTATAATGAGTTGTCCGGTCTTTTGGGCATTGCCAAAGAAACCGTCGCTTCATATATCAACCTGTTGGAACAGGCATTTGTTATTTTCACCCTTCTTCCTTTCTCCCGGAATAAACGGAAAGAACTACGCAAACTCCGGAAAATATATTTTTATGACACGGGAATACGCAATGCGCTTGTAAACAATTTCAATCCGTTTTCTTTAAGAAACGATACCGGTCAGCTTTGGGAAAACTATATCATCGCCGAGTACCAAAAAAAATGGTTCTGGCTTACCGGCAAACCCAATTTTTACTTTTGGCGTACCTATGAACAACAGGAAATCGATCTGGTCGAAGAAAAGACGGGAAAAATTGAAGCTTTCGAAATCAAATGGAAAAATACCCGGTCAAAACCGCCAAAGGCTTGGCGGGATGCCTACCCTAATTCCGGCTGGACTTCAATTACCAAAGATAATTTTATTCAATTCTTATCGCCTCCCGGAAGCAACAAATTGACGAACTGTGTCTCAACCGCTTCGTGAGTGGAATAGCTCCGCACAGATTATTTTTTACTTATACATTGACTGATACGGCAGTTGAGAAAAAGATTTAATTGAGCAATAATCAGTTTATATGCGATCCGCGCCCAAAAATAATCGCCACGGGCTATCAGGTTTTACTCTTATAGAACTTCTTATTGTCGTTGCCATTATGGCCATCCTTTCTACAATGGTCATTT
>CAYZEE010000078.1:0-3591 GCA_964477485.1 uncultured Gammaproteobacteria bacterium | reverse complement strand
TCGTACGGGAAATTTTCCTGTCAAAAGTGTAGTGGATGTGGGTTAGACAATACAGTTTGTACCTTTTTAAAGCCTAATTCTTCAAAAAACCATTTTAATTTAGCTCCATGCATGTTTGGATTTTCCGGGCCAACACCCCTAATAAATGCAACATATTTCATAAATTAAATTATATCAAAAAAGATATTAACTGCATTTATTTGACTTGGATGATCCAGAAGGAAGGTGTCCTACGTTAAAACTTCTGATACCTGGGATTTCCTCCTTCGCATGAAGCTTCGGAGGACGGGTCATCTTCAAGAATTATCCTTCGCTAAATCTACGAATTATGATTTAAAAAAATTCTATTGCATAGTTTTTAAAGTAGTTTTTCCGCTAATTGTTTTTAAATACTGTTCTCGTCATTTTGCATCCTTCTGATTTTTGTATGCTTCGTAGTGGATGAGTTCAAGTGGGTTATAGTGTTATGTAGAAATAGTTTGACCCGAATAATGTTCTGCCAGTCTACGTTTTAAGTTGTCTGTATATCTAACATAAATGAAAGTGTGAGTTAAACTGCGAAGAATATAAACATAGAAGAAAACCATAAAATCAGTTTATATTTTTATTTGGACAGGTACATGTCTGCACCCGTCTGTGGCCCAATTCTGCTTTGAGCGAAGCCAGATACAAATCTATATCCAGCCGGAGCCAGGCGCAGAATTGTGCCTGGTCCAGGCTTATGAAGGATGTTAGAACCTACTCTAGTATAATTTAAATTATGAATCCTTCTCAAGAGATAGACTCAATAATCAAAAAAACTGATGATTGGCGGGGTAAAAAATTATCACAACTTCGCACCATCATTAAGAACGCCTACTCAGAGTTGATTGAAGAAGTAAAATGGAAAAAACCTTCTAAACCCGATGGAGTTCTTGTTTGGTCTCATAACGGAATTCTCTGTGTCGCAGATACTCTGAAGAATGCGGTACGATTGACATTCCCCAAAGGAGCTCTAATAAAAGATCCAAAAAAACTATTTAACACACGTCTCGATAGTAAAACTGTTCGTGCGATAGACTTCTTTGAAAAAGGTATAATAGATGAAACAGCTCTGAAAACATTTATTCTAGAAGTAGTGAAAATAAATACCAAAACAAAAATAAAATGAAAAGACCAATTTTCTTAACAATTTGGCTCATTGTAATGTTTCTACTATCTATCGCGCTTACGGTTGATTCTCTCACATACCTTCCTATGATACGTCTTACTAAAAACTACATGAGCCTTGTAGGGATAATGGCTGGTTTTGTACAAATTTGGGCAGTAGTCCAGCTGCTCCGTTGGAGAAAGATAGGAGTTCCACTTGTAATATCCTCAGCAATTGGAATAATGTTGGTCACAGCAGTTAATGAATTTAGTATTGTGTCTAATGTAACTCAGATAATAATAAGTATGTTAATTGTTTTAGTAATCAACATTATTATGTTTGGGATTTTATTTTTAGCGATAAGACCGGTTTGGAAAAACTTCAAATAAAAACTTAAAAATTCGAACATCCAGTCCTCTAGCTAAAATGGGTTATTGCAAGGCTCTAAAAAGCGGGTCCAGACTCGTAGAGTAAGTTAGAACATTTTATAGAGTTAATTAACTTGTTTTAAGAAAAAACGATAAGGCCCTTCGCTCGTTGGTTTTTTTCTAATGAATTCTTTAAAATAATGTATGGTCAAACTTTGAAGAATATTTTTAAATAAATAATATTTAATCATTTTTGGTAGCTTCCAGATGTTTTTCTCTTCCTGAAAACCGTTTTTTAACGCTATATTAGCTACAACCGTATTTCTACTACCAACATAAAAATTGAAACTTGGATAATCAGCAATAATTGACTTGAATATTTTTTTACCAAATCCCTTACCATGAAATTTTTTGAAAATAACAAAAGGTCCAAGTTTTAACCAGTTATCTAATTGTATTGTTCCGCAGACTCCCACAAAATTTTTATCCAAATATAGAATATAGACTTTCTCGAGTGATCTCCAAGTTTTTTCGTCAGTTAAGGGATTAGGAAACTTTTTTATTTCATTAATCAATAATTTCACTTCATACTTATTGAGTGGTCTTTTAAATAATTTAGTTTTCATCAATTAATTATATCACGCATAGTTCGAACCTTTTTTATTTCTATAGATTAGGGTGATAAGAAAGGCTCTATAAATTTATATTCTATATAAAGTCCAAGTTTCTGTGCTAGTAAAAAAAGCCTAAGCTAGAACCCTTAGAATAGACCGTTATAATAATCTAAATCGATATGTTTTGAAGTCAATTTTTAGTTTGTCCAGGGGGAAGGATTCCCCAAACAAATTTACGGCGTAAATCTTTCGGGGTAAACGAACATAGATCTTCATCCGTTTCTTCTCTATACCATAAAAAAGAGAGCATTTCGGCTCTCATTTTTCATGGTCCAGGCTAATGGAGGACGTTAGAACTTTTTACAGAAAAAATTTATTATTTCTTTCTAATTAATTTCCAAAATTTAGGATTACTCAATATTATTTCATTTCTCATATTTGCTTCTTCATCTTTTATAAAAAAAAATAAAAAACAATATCCGACATATAAACTATGTTTTATTGATTCATTTATTGAATTCGCAAAACAGACTGCAAATGCTTCTTGAATAGTAGATTTTGATTTAGGCAAAATCGATTCCGGATAATACATGCTTGGATAATTATTGCCTTTATTAATTCCTTCTAGTACTCGGCCAAAATCACTTACGATTTCGTTACTTTTGGTTAATGATAGCCTGTGTGATAACTTGGCTTTTTTTTCAAGTTCCCGCATAATTTTCTCAGCTTCAACTCCGTATTTTGTTGATGTATTCATATTTATTAATGAGTATATCAAACAATGTATCTATAAAAATATCGGCTTATTAGAAGGGTCTAAAATGATAGTCCGGACTCATGGACTTGTGGTGAGCGAAGTCGAATCCAGGATGTTAGAATTATTTATACTACGGCAGATTCAAGAAGCTCTAGGGACAATTTTTCTGAATTATATCGGGCTTTTAGACCAACGGGCATAGGAAGATTTACCGTATAATGACCAAAATCTACTCCAGCTAATATCGGGAAATCATAATCTTTTAAGATATCTAATACCAATTCTTTTGGCGAGGGATCGGTAATTTCCTTTTGAGCGGATTGTTTTATAGCGGTAATCTTACCGATAATCATTCCCCTGATCCTGCCCAATATTCCCCAGTACTTTAGTTGATATAAAGATCGGGCAATGTTGTAAAGAGTTACCGCTTCTTCTTCCCAAAATAATATTGCGTTATTAAATATATTAAGTGAAGGAAAGTACTCTGTTCCACACAGATGATTGAACAAATGTAGATTGCCTCCAATTAATATACCCTCCGTTTCACCTTCTCTCCAACATTCCCATTGTGTTAATGGTCGATATTTCCCCAGAGGTTTATTTTGGGTTAATATATCTTTATAAGTTTTAGATATATACAACCTATCTTTATCATCGATTTTTTGCCAATTGTCAAGTGCACATTTTTCCGAACTTTTTTTCTAAGACTTTTTCTTCATAAAG
>CAYZEE010000077.1:0-3642 GCA_964477485.1 uncultured Gammaproteobacteria bacterium | reverse complement strand
ATGCGGCCCGATATCTCATTCACATGCGCTGTAGTCGCAGCTATCTCAAGCTTGCCCGGCTTTATCTCTTTGAGCACGCGCGAAAGAATCCTCTCTAGCTTTCTCCTTTTTGCTGTTTCCACGCTATAAGATGGCATGGAAGTTTTTTATTCGTTGGCAACAGCACACCTACCTATTTTAATCTGCGCTGTCAATGCATGAAAGAGGGCTCGTGGCGCAGCAGTAGCGCGCATCGTTCGCAGGAAGCCTTTCGGAAGGCTCCACCGGAATACGATGAGGTCGCGGGTGCGAATCCCGCCGAGTCCATTTTGCCTATGCATGCGCCTTAATATGGGCTTGTCAGTCTTCCAGAATCTGCTGGGCTTTTATACTCATTAAAAAAATTAAGCACAGTTGTAGCAGTATGCTTATCGTAGCTTTTGAGGTACATTTGCAGCTTCGCCTTGTTTGTATCCTTTAGCAACCCACTATAATCCTGGATTGGCAATTTCACTTTGTAATAAAATAAGTCTATTAGGGTCTTCTCCGGATCTGAAACTGGTACCTTGTATGCACCATACTTAACTGTATCAAATCCAAAAAAATACTTCGCAGGCACATGGTGGACGAAGGCGACATCCCCCCTGTCACCGAACAGATAAACCCTCGATGTACGTACTTTCCTAACTGTGATTATGTCCGGCCTAGAATTCTGCGTCCACAATTCCCGTACAGTTAACGCAAACAGCAATCCATAATAAAAAGGCGCGTATGAGAACCCACATACGGCATCATCTTTTTTAAACGTATACACCCCTTTCCTAAGTGCGTACAGCCTACCACTGCTCTTCATATGTGATACAATCCTTGCAAGATTATGCTTTTTTGCCCCCCTGCCAGTAAAATATAGCTTGAGGTCCCTGGAGGTAAAGATAGGATAATCCGAGAAGTGTTCTATGATATCTTTAACTATTGTCATCAGACCACTTGCTTATCTTATCCAACATCATTTCAAATGAGGGTGCCAGGCCGGAAAGAATCAAATGCCCCAAGCTCGCCATGTTGGGTGGAGGATGCCTACCCATTAGAGCTATCAATGAATTTAGATCCCTGGCGGTCTTCTTGTCGCCACTTTTAACTAAGGAAACGAGATAATATATGTCATATAAATCCTGCACCTCAGGCTGCTTGAACCTGTCAGCATTAACCAGCTTGTCTTTGTAAGTCATTATTTTTTCCTGCAGAAGCTCTGCCGGCGACAGGGCAAGTACAACAATTTTACTGTCGTCTATCCTGGTATACTCTGCGTGTGTTCCACGTTTATACCTGAAATTGAAATCTATCTTCATTTTTGTATTCGATTCTACTAGAAAGTGCATAGTGTCTGTGCGCTTTTCATACCCCTTCTCTTTTACTGAAAAGCCTGAGCTCTTCAAGAATTCCGAGACCTCTTTATAATGATGCATCTTCTCACTCTGCGTTTTCGCACCAAGGTAAAAATCCAGGTCTCTGGAAAATCTGATACCACCATAACATCTCCATATTGCAGTTCCCCCGTGGAATACAAGACCCTCGTATTTGCTGTATAGGAGGTCTACAATGGTATCCTCCAGCTTCCCCTTCTCCAACTGCGCCATATCTCTTATTTCCATAGAAAGCAACTGCATATTATAACATATTTATGTAATAATAAGCACTTATAAATTTTTAAACCTTTTGGTAAATGCTGAAAGAGGTTAGGGCGCATGCGCTTTACAAGCGGAAGGTCGCGGGTGCAATTCCCGCAGAGTCCATCCCTGCTTAAGTAGGACACGCACACCGAAGATGGTTCGATGGCAACGTATAAAAGGGGCTGCGGTTCGGTTTTGGGGTTCAGATTCAAAGGTGATTAAAGTCCTGATTTCGTAAGAAAACGCTGACTTTCCCCACAAAGCCGAAATCTATTTATTTTATTTTGGATTATACGCTTATCTCTTTTAATGTCGCTTTTATTGTCTTTTCCATAAGCTCTGCCCTCTTTTTGATAAAAAGAGGGAAATTGTCATTATCTAATCCAAATTCTTTAGTATCAGTGATAAACTGGCTTTCTAATGTTTCCTGCCAAGTTTTATTTCCTTTTTTGCTATCGGGGAGATATACGCTAGGTTTGCTATCCCATATTTTCCTATTCGACTCTAATGAAATCATAGATATATTTGTGATGCTATTTATGAAGGGTGCTATTTCTTCGTTGTATTTTTTCCTCCCGTCATACAATACTTTTATTATCCTTTTAGGAAAAATATGATGCATAGAATTTGAATCTGCATGTGCGAATGCACCAGAGATATTCACAAATTTTCCCCCTTCGAATTCTCTTGGTTTCTTAGACGCCATTATGCACAATATTGTTTTAGGAACAGATGTCCAATCAAGTTCTGTATATAATATTTCTTTAGCTTTAAGGTCTATTTTTTCTATGAAAAGATCAGATGCCTTCTTTTTTTGGTCTAAATAATCTGTTATTTTCTGCATGTCCTCTTTCGCTCTAACCGCTTGACCATGGACATACTTAGAGGATAACCCACCAATCCACACATATCTCTTTAATGCATTAATTTCATCACTTGTTAATTGCGCTGAACGGTTCTCATGGAAAAAATACGTTATAGGGGAGAGCATTATTTCACTAGGTAGAAACTTAGCAACAGGCACAATAGACTGAGCAGTTAAAAAGTCTATAGCTTGGTTAAGCGCCGTTGAAGTAGTTTCCCATTTGCTGACTATTTCATCTGCTGAATCTATCATAGCATCTCTTGATGTACTTTTCTTAATGCAAGAAGTCATAGCTTGTAATATACTGATTTCAGTTATTTCGAAAGACTTTGAGGCAAATTTTGCTATCAAATCTGCTAATTGGTCTCTAAGATTAAAGGTACTGGAATACGTTTTTGCGACCATCAAATCTACAACACTAAGTTTCACACCGGTGTTGTTTAATCGCTCGAAGATTTTGCAAGCAGCAGAAAGAGCTTTTGACTCCATAACTGCTGGTATTCTTAAAGCACTAAATACGAGAAAAATGTTGTTAATGGCATTTAGATAGGTACCGCTATGTTTTTCTACCCAATGCTCGTTGATTTGATAGTCGTTTTTAGGATTATCCCCCTTAAAGAGTTCGTTCAAAGGAAGATACCAATCTTCTATTTTAACAGCATTGGTTTTCTTAGCAATATCTGCTTTCTTTATAACCTTGAATTTTCTTTCTTTCAAATCATAGAAAGCACGATGTGGTTCTCCTTTTTTGCCAAGAAAAAGAGTATCTATAAATGAACCCACCAATGCCATTGTTCTCTGCTGTCCATCTAATAAATACATTCTGCTCTGACCCTTTGGTTTAGATTGCAATTTTAAGTTAAAAGGGTCTCTTTCTTTCATTTGTTCTGATGTTTTCCATACAAGAAAAAGTCCGATTGGATACTCTTCTACTACGCTTTCTAAGAGAGTTTCGACAGCCTCAGCATCCCATACGGGCGCTCTTTGAAATTCAGGTATGCGTAGCTCTCCGGTTTTAATATCATCGATGAGTTGAGAAAGAGATATTTCATAATTCATAGGTTTTGTCATACTAATAGGATGGTGGTTAAAACTTAAAAACATATGGTTCGTTAGCTGTTTCATTTT
>CAYZEE010000076.1:0-3789 GCA_964477485.1 uncultured Gammaproteobacteria bacterium | reverse complement strand
GGCGGGGAATTGAGAAAAAGGCCCCGACTCGAAAGTGCCAGTGTGCCAACTTCCAAGCCGGGCAATGCCCGGCGTTAATTTTTACAGACATGAGGAAAAATATAAAAGTGGAAAGACTAATAGTGAATCCAGAAAATTATCGTTTCGATCCTGTAGATAATCAGGGTGAGGCGATTGATTTGATGTTAGAGGAAAAGGGAGAAGAAATATTCAATCTAGCTAAGCATATACTTGAGCATGGCTTAGATAAGGCGAAAGATTCAAGGGTTTTAGAAATAAAAAATGACCTCTTTCTTGTTCTGGATGGAAATAGGCGGGTAACAGCAGTGAAGTGTCTATGTAATCCGTCTCTAATAAAAGATGAATCGTTGAGAAATAGGTTTATCAACCTTTTGAGGAAAGCTGGTGATCCTCCTAAGGAGATTAATTGTTTTGTATATGAAAATGAAAGCGATGCGGCAGAGTGGATTAAACTTGATCATACGGGGAAAAATAATGGAGTAGGTCAAGATCCCTGGGAGCCAGCAGGGAAGGATAGATTCGATTATAAATTTGGCCTGAAGATTTCCCCTGCAATGCAAGTAGTGGCATTCTTTCAAAAAGAGACTGGGAAGCAAATTGATACAAAGAATTTAAAAATCTCAACCGTAAATCGTATTTTATCGAACCCTGAATCGAGATCGTATGTGGGAATAGATGTCAAAAACGGAAAGGCAGTTCTATCTACTGATAAAAAAGAGGCCGTTGCGCGCTTAGATCAATTATTTAATAAAATTATTGTAGACGATATTGCTGTTAATGAGGTATATCATACTCAGGATTCTATAAGATTTATGAGAAATCTTTTTGGTGGTAAGCCAACAATCCATCGAGCGACGACAGAAATTTCAACTGGGAATCCTTTTTTAAATGGTAAAACTCGAAGGAGTATCCCAAGATCTGCTAACAGAAATACATTAATACCAAATAGTTGTATATTACAAATACACGAATCGAAAATTAACAATATATACCATGAACTTAGAACAATCCCGCTTGATATAGGGACAAACGCCGTTGCCGTACTTTTTAGAGTTTTCTTAGAAACGAGTATCGACTATTACGCTAGGGAGAATGGTATAACATTTGCTAAAAACACAAAACTTTCCGGAAAAATTACAAAAACAGCGGATACTTTCCAAAGGAAGAATATTGCAACGGCCAGTCAACTAGCAAATATAAGGAAAGTCCCATCTAGGGGAAATTCAATTCTATCTATTGATAATTTTCATGAATACGTTCATTCCTTTACAGCGCAACCCGCCCCAATCGATTTAATTTTTAAATGGGACAACCTGCAAGAGTTTTTTGAAATACTGTTTAATGATATTTCGATAAAATATCTAAAGCGCAAGAAAAAATAATGGACTTTTATTCACCACTTCGTTATCCAGGCGGCAAAAGAAAATTAGCAGATTTTATATCGAAAATTTGCATAGCGAATAATATAAACGGCCACTATGTAGAGCCTTATGCTGGCGGGGCGGCCGTTGCTCTCCATCTACTATTTAATGAATATGTTAAAGAAATAACTATTAACGATCTTGATCGTTCGATTTACGCTTTCTGGTATTCCGTCCTGCATCACGCTGATGAATTAACTAACTTAATAAAAAAAACAGACATAAACATTGATAATTGGAAGAGATATAGAGATATCCAGAAAAATAAAGAAAAAGTGTCGTTGATAGAACTTGGATTTTCAACTCTTTTTCTCAACCGTACTAATATGTCCGGAATAATAAATGGCGGTGTTATTGGTGGACTGAATCAAGACGGGGAATATAAACTCGATTGCAGATTTAATAAAAAAGAGATAATAAAACGTATAGAGAATATCGCTCGGTATAAAGAATCAATACATCTTTACAATCTTGACGCTCTCGAATTGGTGAAGAAGATTAAAAAAGATTTAGAGAATACGATATTCTACTTTGATCCACCATATTATTTAAAAGGGCCATCTTTGTATTTAAATCACTATAAACCCAATGACCATAGAAAAGTAAGTGAAGAGATCAAAAAAATAAAGAATGCTAAATGGATAATTTCCTATGATGATGTTCTGGAGATTAAAAAATTGTATAAAGGTTTTAGAAAGACAGAGTATGAATTATCTCATACTGCTAGAGAAGTGCGGATAGGGGAGGAGGTCCTATTTTTTAGTAGAAATATTGTTGTGCGATCCGATATTTTACCCGTGAACAATGCTTGACTCCGCAATTAAATATTATAAAAAAGTAGACCGTTCGATGATGGATTGGGGATTAACAGTTCCCAAGGATTTTGTTAGATATTTTGATCCTCGGAAAGGAGTTAAATTGGGTTCCCAAAAAGAAATCAATATTACCTGGGACAAAAGAAAATATAAGGTCAAATTGTGCAACGTCAACAGGAAGTACGGAGGGGTATACCAGATAAGGTGGGATAGTAATAAAGATTTTTTGAAGAAGTTGAGAAAGACGTTTATACAGTCTTATGTAATTTTAAAAAGTCAAAAGGAATTATTCGAGCTATCTAAGTCAAGGGTCAGGAAGCATTTTAGGACAGCTTTTTCTGGGGGCCAGCAGGAGGTATTGATTTTTCAACCAGTTGGCAGATGGTCCGTAGAGTGTGAGGTATTTATTAAAATTGAAAGTGAGTGGAATCATCTCTTTGAAAGGTTAGCTGACCAAAACGTTTTTGGATGGCTGTTCGAGAAAAATAGAAGTTATCTCGTGGCTAGGAGTGCTCCATGGTTTGATGTAAAGGATTTCAAGAAACATACAGAGGCCGCAAACGTCATCTATTATTTAGCAAGTACTAAAAGGAAATTGTTGTATATCGGAAAAGCAGAAGTTCTAGGAAAGAGAGTAAAACCAGGCAGAGCGCATCAAGGTATGCCTGGCGATTGGGATAAATTTAGATATGATATCTTATACCCGAAGTATGCGGACATTCTAGAGAAAGTAGAAGATCATACCATTAGAGCCTTCGCCTCTGTTTTAAAAAATGGAAAGCTTTTCTCAAGCTTAAATGAGAGCAAGTATAGATTAGTGAATAAGAATTGGAGAAAGTTGTAATAAAGAAGATGAACAAGGAATTAAATAAATTAAAGAAGATTGCTCAAGATGTCTATAAAACACTCGGCTCTGGTTTTAATGAGGGTGTTTTTCAGGGGGCTTTAGCGATAGAATTTAGGAGAAATAGAATCCAATACTTAAAGGAGACAAATATCGAAATCTTCTATAAGGGGGAAAGTGTTGGTTTAGATAGGCCGGATTTTGTGGTAACTAAGATTGGTAATTGTCAGAAACCAATCGTTCTGGAACTGAAAACTGCGGATAGGATAACGGACGAGTTCAAGACGCAATTAAAGTCTTATTGTACATCACTTCCTAGAAACGACAATCCAATTTTGAAAGAGTTTGTAGGCGGCGTCCTTATAGCGTTTCCCAAAGGTGATGTTGAAAATTCTGCAAGTGTGAAAATATTCGCGGTAGATAATCACTTTAAAACTCTTATAGATGAGCAACTAGATGAAGATAATTTAGTTAAATTAGAAAAAGAAAAAAAGAAAAATACTGGAAGATAGTTAGTGTCCAAAACCGAACTCAAAAAAATTCCTTGGATAGGGTGATATAATAACTCAAATGTCCAAGGAATTGTTCCATTCAGAGAATGTTGAAGAAGAACCCGAGGGGCCGGAGGAAAAGCCGGAAGGGGAGCTCGGGGAGATGTACGAGGGGGCGAAGAAGCACCTGAGGAAGG
>CAYZEE010000075.1:0-3847 GCA_964477485.1 uncultured Gammaproteobacteria bacterium | reverse complement strand
TTCCTGATCCTTTACAAGTTTATAAGAAAGAAGAAACTGTCAGGTCCAGGATACTTGATTGGTTTGACCGCTCCAGAAAGCAAAATAAAGCATTCATTCAGGAATTGGCCGTAAGATCAGGGCTTTACCCTTCAGAATTGAAAGAACAGGCGGTCCTTGATGGTGTTGATAAAGTAATATTAGAGGAAAAAATTGGAAACACATTATCAAGAATTCAGGAGATAGCGCAATCCCCGGATAAGAAAGAAAAATTAGCCTATGCTGCTTTAAAAGCGGGACGTGACGCAAGAGACAGATTGCAGCATCTTGCGGATAACGTTACTTTGGCGTACTTATATTACCAGAATAACAGAAATAATATTCAGAGAACGGTAGCTTTAGATTTGGCTTTAGCAATAACGGTGAGGGAAATGATGAACAACGGCGTTATAGCCTGCAACACCATGCCCCCTACTGCGCCAATTACCGCTCCATTGCCGCCTGAAACTGCCAGACCCGCAACAGTCAAAGCTGAGGGGACCCCTACTTCAATTATTATAGGTCAACTTACTGCAGAAGCTCAATCGCATGAAAGGACAGTAGAGTCAAATTTGGCAGCTTTTCTTAAAAGAACCGATCCTTTCAGATCTTTTTATTCTACATCAACAATTATAAATTTTGCCGTAGACAGGGGTGATCCGGATAATCCGGATTGGGTTTCGGTTGTTGCCAGCGGCCGCCTTACAAAAAGGCCCACTGATAACAATCCCGTTTTTTCAATAGAAGGAGGAAGTTTGTATTCGGTGAGTTATGATCCCGCCACTCTTGCGGTTTTAGGCATCAGAAAGCTTGATCAGCCGTCCGGTCAGGTAGCGTATATAAAATACGATCCCAATGCTGACCAGTTCCAGTATTTTGACGCCCAGGGACAGCTTTTAGGTTCCCAGTCCAGTAAAAGCATTCCGTTGCAATCCTCTCCAACCCCAGCCCCGTCTGAGACACCCACAGAGGCCGCCGCCGCCACCGCCACCGCTTCGGCGACAGCCACCGCGGTTCCCGGAGATTTCAGGCCAATCAACTGGCCCGGCAATTCCTCCTCATCTGTTGATACGGGAACGATCATGGATAAGGCGGGAGGAAACTTCTCTTCCGGTGTTTTTGACGTAGAATTTACACTAGGAGGTAGCAAATTTAACGTGGCGGTATCAGGCGATATTGCCTCGGACCCGAGTTGGGCTGATTATTACCATAACAACTATAGTCCCGGATCGCCTTCACCTTCATTTCAGGATTTGGAGTCATCATCTACGGTTTCCCAATGGAGAGGATTGGTAGCAGGATATCTGGAACATGCCAATGCCGATCACCATCTGGATATCCAGTTTACGGCAATTGCCGGCAATCCCCAGTTTGCCGGACATCTTGATAGGCTGTATGCGACGGTGGCGCTTATGGATGGGAAGGTTCTGGTAACTCAGGTGAGGGATGATACAAACGGCAAGATCTATACCGTGAATCCCGACGGGACACTCGGCGAAGCCCTCGCGACACCGACTCCTGAGTCTGTGACATCATTAGAGAATTTAGGGGCAAATCTAATTTATACAAGTCCGATTACTACAGCAACTAGTGATAGATATAATATCTGGCGAGGGTGGGCTGATCGTTCATCAATACCTGGAACCGCAAAAGTAGAAGTTTATCATGATCCTTATGTTGGGGATGTTTTAAGATATACACTTTTACGAGGAGGAAATGTAAGGGAACAATTAAATGTGTATGGTTTACCGCTAACAGGTAATATTGCGGTTAGACTTCCAGTTCGTTTTGGAGCAGACTTTGGAACAACTAGATCCGGAACTGCTAATTTAATAACTACGGTAGCGGATGATCCAAACCATGGCGGTCCGCCCGGAATCTGGAGCATATTAGCAAATTTAGATATGGATGAAAATGGATTCTTGAGAGTGATAACCTTAAAACCTAACCAACCTGTGGATGTTGATCGAGCTGTCTATCAATCTCCTGATACACAATTAAGACCTGATCAATGGTATACTTTAGAGTTAAGAGTTAATAAAAGCAAGAGTGTACAGGTACTGGTAAATGGGAAATTAGTACACTTTATTGTTGGTGAAAACATTACTACCAATGTACCACTTCACCCAGACTTTGGTAATGTTGTACCTATTACTATGACCCAAGTACATGGAGGAGCATATGGTTATGGAATGAAGGGAGGAGGATCGGAGGACTTTATTGATAATGGCCAGGTGCAGATATTTACTTATTGAAATACCCTCCACAATTAATTAAGGCTAAATTAATATGTGTAAAAGATAAAAGATTTTGTAAGTCCATAAAACTTTTCCTCAAAAATAGTAGCTCCAACAAATAAAGAACAAAGCTCTTTTTTTTTCAAAAGTCTTACAGAATTAACCATCTTGATTGCATTATTAAAATTCTTAATTTTCGTTCTCCATCCTAGATTAAAATGTCTTATTAAGAATACTCTAATCACTTGTGGTAAGAATTGATAAAAAGGAAATAGAAAATGAGGTTCAATTGGAAAATTAAAATTTGGAGTTTGGACAAAATAGTGTCGTCCTATTCGTCTTATTTCTTTAACCATTTTTTGTTGATCTTTCCATTCCCCAACATGCTCTATTACTGAGTTTGAAAATACTATATCAAATTCATTATTCCTAAATCGTTTCATACATCTGGCATCACCAATTACGCTCTTAAAATTTGGTAAATTAACTGGTATTTTAGTGAGATTAAGTATTGTTATTTTGTAGTTTGCTAGTTCTGATTTATAAGGTTCCCAAAATTCCTGATTTCCACCAACATCAAGAATCCTCAATTTCTTATTAGAGGGATATAGTTTTCTAAATAATTGAAATCTTTTATTGCGAAAATAAGGAGAAATTATTTTTACAAACTTTATTAACATAAACAATAAGACTAGCAAAATACAATCCTAATTGGTCACTGAATCAAAAGTTGTGTAAAAAGTACTATATAAACGAACTTAATTTTATATTAATTCATATGAGATTTCATTTCGTTATTTGGTCTTATAAAATATTATAAATTATTGACAAGTAATAGAACATTTTTTTTCTAATAAATTCCTTTTTTGATCTTTCTCTATTCATTATATTGATTAGCGCCCAACAACATAGCCTAATAAAATTCATTAATAATAACATTAAGATAATTAAATATGCTTGGAATTTTGACATCCATTTATGTAAATATTTTTTATAACTAGCAATATATAACTTTCCATCTTTCATACCACCAAAACTTTGATGTTTAAAATGTATGACATATGCATTAGATACAAAGAAAATCTTATAACCAAGTTTTCTAATTCTTTTGCAAAGATCATAGTCTTCAAAATATATAAAGAATTGTTCATCGAAACCTTTTAATTTAACAAAAATATTTTTACGAATTAAAAAAAAAGCGCCTGAGATAATGTTTGTTTCATGAGAATAAGAATAAAGACTAGTATCAACTTGCGCGGAACGGAAAACGTAAGGAGACAGTTTGTAAAAATAGCTTTGTTCAATAAATACATTCCAAAAATTTGGTTCGTCAAGAATTGAGTGTTGAAGGCTTCCATCAGAATTAAGTATTTTTGGCGCAATAATTCCTATATTTTGTTTCACAGTGTGTTGAATAAGTCTAGTTAAAGTTTCTTTGCTTGTAATAGTATCCGCATTCATGAAAAGTAACCAATCTCCAGAAACTTTCTTAGTTGCAATATTTATACTTTTTCCAAACCCTAAATTTTCTTTATTAAATATAATTTTGCAATTCTGAGGTAGGTTAAACACTTTTTTTTTAAGAGCAATAT
>CAYZEE010000074.1:0-3893 GCA_964477485.1 uncultured Gammaproteobacteria bacterium | reverse complement strand
GTTAACAAATCTCTGGACACCGGAAAACTGTATACCATGTGCTGACCCCCCTACAGGAACTCCCTAAAGATTCATTTACAATTTTTAAAAAATTAGTTATCATTATAGTATCAAGAAAGAAACCTTTATATTATATTCTATATACTATAATGTTATACAATTAGAAAAGATATGTCAAATAATAAAATTGCTGAAAACATAAAGAAACTACGGGCTAAAAAGGGGCTATCTCTCGAAAAGATTGCTCGCCTTGCCGATTTATCGCTAAACACCATTGTTAAGGTTGAAAACGGCGTAAATACAAACCCGACTATTGAAACACTAACCAAGATCGCCAAGGCGCTTGAAGTTGGTGTTGATGATTTATTAAAATAATTTAGGAATAATTTTATGACACAAAACATATTAGATAAAAAAGAAGCTATAAGATCAATCGTTCATGCGTCTGTTGAATCGTTTGCCGTTGGATTTCAAGGAAGACACGAGGGCGAATTAGAAGACCCAGAGGGTACATTGAATATGAAAATTCACAATGTTTTTATTGCTGTTCTTGGACCAGAAATTCAATACTACACCGCACTAGTACGTTCTCTTGATAGCTCTTTGGGTAATATGCTAGAAAAAATGGCCATAAACATTGCTAAATTGTCTTATGAAGTTAGACAAAATGTTGAGGGGCCATTAAGCCTAAAACAAACTCAGGACATGGCTGAATTATTGGAAAAATATAAACGACGAGAGATAACTCCGCCTTCTGCGGAAGATTACCAGTTTTTGCGAGTTAAACCAGCGGAACAATCGCTTGTTACAAAAAGACACGATAGTGATTATTACTTAATTGACAAAGACACAAGTGATAATTATTTAATTGAATTGAAAATTGGTGGTGATTTGGATAATAAAAAAGCTCGATCAGAAAAAGAGGCATTGTTAGAGCAATTTGCAATATTATCAAACACTTTACCAAAAGAAACGAATATCAAAGTATTTTTTGCAACAGCCTATAATCGATTTGGAGAAGGTAAACCATGGAGGCAAGAAAGAGTTAGGCAATATTTTTCTGATGATGAGCTTTTAATTGGAAAAGATTTTTGGGATTTTGTCTGCAAATCAGATGACGGGTACAGTATTGTTCTTGAAGCTTATAAAGAAAAAGCGGGACTTATTAAAAGTTCATTGGATTCAATTAAAAAAACTTATTTAGGCTAATTATGCAACCACTTATTAAATGGCCGGGCGGAAAATCTAAAGAGTATGAGCAAATAAAAAATCTCATACCAAAACACACTCGTTATATCGAGCCATTTTTTGGTGGTGGTGCAATATTTTTTAAACTTAAACCTCAAAAAGCGATAATCAATGACATCTGTGAAGAGTTAATTGAATTTTATCGTTTTGTTAAGGGCGAAAAAAACAAAGCTGAATTTAAGAGTTGTATGTATGATTATGTTGATAATTGGGAAAAAATTCCAAAGTATATAAATATATTCGAAAATGAAATTGTTAAACTTTATGATGATTACAAGAACGACAAAAAAACCGAAAAAGAGGTAAAAGAAATTATAACCGAAAAATTAAAGGCTAAAGAAGATCAGTTTAATGGTTTGTTTTTAGAAAAATTTGCACTTGATCCAAATAATTTACTTCAAGAAATAATAAAAAATTTAATATCTAAAATAAGCAGAACAAAAAAGATTGAAAAGGAACGAGGGACATTACCTGACGGTGATTTGCATAAAAATATTGAAACTGCTTTTAGAAGTGGATTTTATATGCACTTCCGAGATGTGATGAATAAAAATGGTTCAAAATATAAAACTTCATTAGCTAAAAAAATTTCTAACTACTATTTTATTAGAGAGTTTTGTTATGCCTCGATGTTTAGATTTAATGCCAAAGGTGATTTCAATATTCCTTATGGAGGAATTGCATATAACAATAAAGATCTTAGAAGCAAAGTAGATTATATATTTAGTGATGAGGTAGAAAAAGTATTTGAAAATGCGGAAATTTTGAACACCGATTTTGAAGAAATTTTAAATCGAAAAGATTTGAATAAAAATGATTTTATTTTTTTAGATCCGCCGTATGACACTGATTTCAGTGATTATGAAAAAAAGAGTTTTGATAAAAAAGACCAAGAAAGATTGGCAAAATGTCTTTATACAAGTAAAGCCCATTTTATTTTAATAATCAAAAAAACTCCTTTTATTTATGATTTATATAAAAACAAAAAAGGTATCAAGGTAGATAGTTTTGAAAAAACATATCTTTACAATGTTAAGGGAAGAAATGACAGAGATGTCGAACACCTCGTCATTTATAACTTTTGATGTCGAATGCAAAAACTTATCAACACAATTATACATGGCGATTGCATAGAGGAAATGAAAAAACTTCCCGACAATTCTGTTGATCTAATTTTTGCCGATCCACCTTATTTTTTACAACTACCCAAGGGGAAGCGCTTAAAAAGAGCCGATGGCTCAGAAATCATTCCTGTCGATAATGATTGGGATCAATTTGAAGGTTACGAAGATTATGATAACTTTACTCAAAATTGGATTAAAGAGTGTCAAAGAATTTTAAAGCCAACGGGAACATTTTGGGTAATCGGAATGTATCACAATATTTTCCGAGTCGGAACAATAATGCAAAATTTAGGACTTTGGTTTTTGAATGATGTGATATGGGTAAAAACTGATGCTTTGCCGAATTTGAATGGTCGCCGTTTTACAAACAATCACGAAACAATAATTTGGTCAGTAAAAAATAAGGATTGCAAAAAATATACTTTTAATTACGAATTTTTAAAGAAAATGAATGGCGGGGTTCAAATGAAAGATACTGATTGGGTTTTTGGACTATGCAAAGGAAATGAAAGATTGAAAGATGAAAACGGCGTAAAAGCACACCCGACACAAAAGCCGTTAAAACTTATACAGCAGATTTTACTAACAGCAAGCAATAAAGGCGATTTAGTTTTTGATCCATTTATGGGTAGTGGAACGACTGCTGTTGTCGCTAAGGCTCTTGATAGAAATTGGATAGGAATTGAAAAAGATAAAAAGTATGTTGATTTGGCGAATAAAAGAGTAATGGCGTTTGTAAAAAAATAGCTTATGAGTAATGATTTAATAACAATTTTCGGTTTTATTACTGGTATATTGGGTTTAGTTGCGACCCTTGTCGGAACATATTTTACTTATATTTCATTTATAAACCCGATAGCACGGTTTAAAAAGTATTTGAAAAATCCTGAAAATTGGGAAAAATTTCAAGGTATAGAAAATCACCTTTCTTTTTATCGCCACAAAAAATATCCCAATTTTCAGATAGTTATTGATTGGGATAAAGAGTTAGTGGAAAATTTTCATGAAGAATGGATCAATGACAATCTTTACCCCGACAAAACAAACAATGCGTCTTATTATGTGCGATTAGAAGCAAACTCAATGCTTTTGGATAAGGAATTATTTGTTTCTTTGGACGGACATCGTTATTTTGTGCCTGTGCCAAAAGTTTTGAGTGTAAAAAATGACGAGAGAAAATTTTATTATGATAAGCAACAAATTCAATTAGCAAAGATTGTCGGAAAACATCATTTTGAAAAAGATATTTACGAATTTGCGAAAGAGTGTAAAAAGCCTATACTGGTTAAGGAATAAAATTTTAGGTGGCGCGCCAGTTTTTAACTGGCACGAAATTCGGAAGCGAAAAAGGAAAGGTTCAAAAACCCGCCCGCATTCCTCCCCAGACCCCTCCTGCGGGCGGGAAGAAAGCCGAGGCGGGGCAATTCCATTCCCCCAGAAAAATAGTTTGCCCCGCCGAGTCCAAATTAGTTTTCAGGATTTTCGTCAAAAAATGTTCGAACTTCGTCCAAAAAACACCGC
>CAYZEE010000073.1:0-3975 GCA_964477485.1 uncultured Gammaproteobacteria bacterium | reverse complement strand
ATTGGATGGTAGGTTTTCTCTTAGGGGCAATAGCATTTACGAGCGTGTTGACTTTTTATGGCAAATTTAACGGAGAGGTCCTCCTTTTTCTAGTTGGAACGTTACAGGCTTTCTCATAGTTCTAATCCAGCAGCTATTAGTTCTACCGGTTGAGAGAAAAAAGATTAAGATGACCTAATCATTGATAAAATTACAAAACTGGAACAAATTTTAGAAAAAGAGGGAGGTTGGATGAGGTCTATAATGGTGCAAATATTTTTACTATAAAAAATATTGAGAGTACAAGGATACTGCATGGTGATTTGATGGAGTTCCAAGATTTAGTTGACCTTTATAAAAAGAAACAAGAGGAATATGGAGCAAATACCTATAAGCATATCTCGGAAATATTAACGGAAGCCAAAGAGATGCATAATGCGGACTGGAATAGGAAGCCAACTCCGAACGGAGATCACGAACAATCCTGGAGAGCTTTTAAAGGGAAAAATCTAGAAAAGTTGGTTCTCTATATAATGACAGACGAAGTGGAAGCTCTAGGGTTGAAAATAATTGATGGCAATTATTTAGAACGTTCAGACGGAAAAAATCTTACTAAAGAGGAGAACGAAGTTAAAAGGAATTTATTGGTTCATTTTGGGGAGTATGGTTCTTTCCTTCCAGACGTTGACCTGGTTATATATGAACCGAAGGAACGTAGGGTAATTGCTGTTGTTTCGAGCAAGGTAACACTTAGGGAACGAATTGCTCAGACTGGCTATTGGAAAATAAAACTATCACAAGATAAAGTGACAAAGAATGTGAAGGTATTTTTCGTAACCCCGGACGAGGATCATACGCTTACTAATAAAAAACCTATGAAAAAAGGTAGAGTGATTGTCGAAGTAGACACAGATGGAAGCTATATAATGAGTGAGGAAGAAATAGAGGAAAGTGATAAAGTGAAGAAGTTTGATAAATTTATTGCAGATCTCAGGAGGTCAATTGATGGTAATAAATGACGTACAGAAGAAATTGTTCGAGAGCGAAGACAAGAGAATAATAGATGAAAAGCCCCCTTTAGAGTCTACTACGTTGTGGGATTTCCCCACTCAGAGTTATGGGAAGGCCCCGAAAGGCAATAATAAATTTCAAGGAGTCACGCCAGCCTTTATTATCTACAACATGGTTATTAGATATACAAAAGAAAACGACCTAGTTCTTGATCCGATGTGTGGAAGTGGAACTACCATAGACGTTTGTAAAGAGGAGGGAAGACGAGTGATTGGTTACGACATCCATCAAACCAGATCTGATATCATTAAGAATGACTCAAGAAAAATACCACTCGAAGATAATTCTATTGATATGGTTTTTATAGATTCACCATACGGGGACAATGTTAATTACTCCGATGATCCTGAAAATATAGGGAAACTACCAGCAGAGAGCGAAGAATTTTATGATGCATTGGAGCAAACAGCAAACGAGTTGTTTAGGGTTCTGAAACCGGGAAAGGCTTTAGGTTGGCTTATAGGAGATCAATGGGTAAAGAAGAAATTTACCCCTGTAGGATTCAAAGTTTATGAAATGTTAACTGAAAATGTGAAATTTATTCCAGTCGATGTTATTGCAGTGGCAAGAAGGAATCAAAGTTCTAACACGGGAGTTTGGCATTACAGAGCTGTCAGATTCAATTTCTATTTGAGGGGATTCAAATATCTATTCATAGTAAGGAAGCCAGATGAAAGCTCCTTGAAAGAGCCGGAAAATTCTGAAAATTCTGGAAAGACTCAATGGAGAAAATATAAATAACGTGAGAAATTCCAAATATTATGGCATACCTTAAGCCCGTTAAATGCCCTAAGTGTGGATATTCTTCAGATTCTCACGTTTTTAGAAGAGAATGGACGAACCAGAGTCTTATAGTTAACGAGGTGAGTTGTGGAAAATGCGGATTCAAGTTCAGAGTTTATTTCGGTGAGAAAGGTGATGGCAGTCTAATACTATACACAATCCCTAAATCAAATTAACTTTTTTTTTTTTGAATTTTCTATCTCAACGGCCTTTTCCATCTACTAAGTTTTAGGCTTAGGTACTATCGACTTCGCAGACAGTGAACAGAACTCAATCTCGAAATATCGAAGAAAATATGATTTAAAAATGCGTTAACATCTAATGTCAGCTCATTTGACAAGAATGGATAGATATATGCTTCTTGATTACCATAATGACAATGAATTATCAAGTTACCAAGATAGTTTCGATATTTGTATTCATTTCTTTTGGTCTCATTGTATCTTTGTACCGTAAGAAAATATAATATATAAGGAAATGTTACTGAAATGATATCATATGGAAATGAATGGAGATAGAAATTTGAAACCGCCTTATTGTAGTTCAGGCCAAGCGGAATCTTTGCTTGATTTATTTAGAAGGCAGATGCCATCGAAGTTAGATACTAAATTTATAGCAGATAATGGTATAACAACCCCTCCGAATGCTTCAAATGTTTTAAAGTTGGCTCAGTGGTTTGGACTGACAAATGAAAACGGACAGTTAATAACAGATAAGGTGACAAAATTGAAATTAGTCGGCGACGAACGCGATCAGTATGTTGCTCAGTTAGTCAAGGATTCCTACAGCGACCTATTCCAGAAAGTGCATATTGAAAGCGCGAATAGGAACGACATAATAAATTACTTCATAACCAATTATCAATATGGAAGTACTGCCGCTGAATATTCTGCACAGTTATTTCTCTATCTATGCACCAAGTATGGAATACCAATGTCCGATGAGCTGAAAAAGAAGATACCCGCGCCAATCAGAATTCCCAAGAATATAGCAACTCGACCGTCAAAAAGTACTTCAACTGAAACTGACAATGAAAAGTCCAAAGAAACTACTTCTAGTTCTGTCCCAAAACGCGAAGGCAAGGGAATTGAAATTTTGATCAGCTCCTTTGGCATAGAGGCTGAGCCTCACGCAACGATAATAGCCAGAAATACAGAGGAATTGGAAAGTAAATTGCAAACTGAATTCAGGGCGTTCATGGAGTACGTAAAAATATTGCTAAACAAGACTGATTTTAAAGAAACGGAAAAAGGGGAGTGAACGTGATGATCATGGATATTCTAGGTGGAAACTAATATGTTTCAAAAAGCTTGTTCGGTGTTACAGGAATCCTGTACTGAGTAAAATGTGGCACCCCAATTGGAGGTAATAGAACCACTTATTCTAACGGAACTGGTTTTATGATTGCGTCTGGAGTAATGGTTACTTGCGCCCATGTTATACATATGATAGGTAATCCCGTGGGACAGTTACATAAGTCATTTGAAGTTATACGTGCATATGATATTGGTCAACCCTTGGTATCTGCACAGCTCATTGCAGAAGACGTATCTAAAGATATTGCTCTTCTTAGTGTCAATAATCCCAAATTAACTCAAAGCGTTATTCTTGAACCCTACATTGTTAATGTTGGAACGAGCTGTGGATCTCGAGGTTTTCCACTTGCATATGTACGCAAAGATGGTGCCTTTGACCTTACTTTGCATTTTCAAGGAGCGTTTATTTCGTATTATAAACAAAGTCCACCGTATTATGAAGTTGATGCTTTGATGTACAACGGTTCAAGTGGAAGCCCGGGGTTTACAACAAATGCTCATGTTGTAGGTATGCAAAATAAAGTAGTGACTCAAGCACCTCAAACAGCAGAGCAACAAAGTCCACGCGCAAAAACAGTTCAGAGTCCGACAGACAGGTTCGCAATTTAGTTATGGGTGCCTTCACAAGAAATCATAGCATTTGCTCTCGCAAATAGAATTATTATCTAATGGAATCGCTAGGAATAACTTAAGTCGATGTAGAAGGAGTTGCTTATAGCTCTAAGTGGGCGCACTGGGACTTGGTTTTTGTTATTTTTTGAGACTTGCTTAGAAATTTAAGTGGGACCGCCGAGATTTGAACTCGGGTCACCAACACCCCAAGCTG
>CAYZEE010000072.1:0-3982 GCA_964477485.1 uncultured Gammaproteobacteria bacterium | reverse complement strand
TATTGAAAATAAAGATAAAATATAAGATTCTGGATATAGCCAAAAACGAAATCCCTTATCAATCGCTTGATTGGACTAAAATCAGAAAAGCAGTCGATTGGAAGCCAGAAAATACAATCAGAAATACCATAAAAAATATCTATAACTGGTATGCTAGTTATTATTCAAAATAAATGAAATTTCTTTTTTGCGGACTGGGATCAATTGGACAGCAGCACTTGAATAATCTTTTCCAAATGGGTGAGAGAAACATCATTGCTTATCGTACCACCAATCAACCTTTAAGATTTGTTAAACAAGAGATTAAAACATTTCCTAATATTGAGAAAGCAATAGAACAAAAGCCAGATGCTGCTTTTATCACCAACCCCTCGTCATTTCACGTTAACCTGGCAATTCAACTTGCTGTAGCTGGCTGTCACCTTTTTATTGAGAAACCTCTATCGGATAGCTTGGAAGGGATAAAAAAACTGCAGGAAGTGGTCAAACAAAAAAAACTTATTGTCCAAGTTGGTTTTATGCACCGTTACCACCCTGCTTTTATCAAAATAAAAGAACTTCTCCAGAAAAGAATTATTGGAAATCTGGTTTATACACGAGTAATTTGGGGTGAGTATTTGCCAAACTGGCATCCGTGGGAGGACTATAAGAAAAGTTATGCTGCAAACAAAGAATTGGGAGGAGGTCCTATTAATACCTTGTGCCATGATCTGGATATGCTTTATTGGTATTTCGGTCTTCCCAAAAATCTAATTGCCTTAGCCGGAAAAAAATCATTACAAGGAGTGAATACTGAAGATAATGTTGAAATACTTATGAAATTTGCTGACGAAAATCTCACCGAAGTTCACCTTGATTATATTCTTGACCCGCCCAAAAGATACTGGGAAATAGTCGGAAATAAAGGCCACATAGAACTGGATTATTTTGCTAATAAATTATATATCTTCGGAAGAAGTAAAAAAACAAACCAACCCGAAAGACAAATTATCGATTTCTCAAAAGGTTTCAAAAGAAATAATATGTTTTATGAGGAAGTAAAAGAATTTATTTATAACGTCAAAAAGAAAAAACAACCCTCTATCGCACTTGAAGATGGAATTGCCAATGTGAAACTCCTTTTGGCTGCACATAAATCGATTAAATATAGAAAAATGATAAATATAGATGGTATAACACTCTAAATAGACTATAATTAATAATGAAGATTAAAGTAAACTTATTTTATGGACAAAAATAAATATAATTTCTCAGACTTGCAGGATAAATCTATACTCCTTGTGGGTGGAATGGGTCTTATCGGCAAAGCCCTTGTTAAAGGATTTTCCTCTATAGGAGCTAAACTTATTGTTGCCGACGTAAATAATGATCAGAACTTTCTGGAAAAAGTGGATATATCTGCCGAAAATAAAGTAAAATTTTATAAATTCGACATTACCAAGGAAAGATCAATAATCGATTTGATTGAATTTTCTTGCCAACATATGGAAAAAATTGAGGTTTTTATAAATTGCAGCTGGCCCAAAACTTCAGATTGGTCAAAAAATGTTGAAGAAATGCCGTATCAATCAGTAGAAAAAAATCTTACAATGCATCTTGGCGGCTATTACAACTGCACCCAGAAAATTGCCATGTACATGAAAAATAAATCCCCCCAGGGAGGCAGCATTATAAATTATAGTTCTATTTATGGCACTGTAGCACCGACATTCTCTATCTATAACAATACGGAAATGACCTCACCATCCCCTTATTCTCTTATCAAAGGAGGACTAAATATGATGACAAAATATTTTGCTTCATACTTTGGGAAATACAGCATTAGGGTTAATTGTATTAGTCCTGGCGGAGTAAAAACCGATCAAAATCCCGACTTTATTAAAAATTATGAAAGGTTTACTCCATTGGGTAGAATGGCAAATCCGGATGATCTGGTCGGACCGACCCTATTTTTAGCCTCTGATATTTCAAGTTACATCACCGGACACAATCTTCTGGTTGACGGAGGCTGGACTATCCACTAACTACTATGAAACTCAGTGACTATATTATCCAATTTCTGGAAAATTATGGCGTAAGGGATATTTTTATGATTTCAGGCGGCCTGGCGATGCATCTGAATGATTCTTTCGGCCGTAGCAAAAAAATAAAATACTATTGCACGTTCCATGAACAGGCGACTGCCATGGCTGCTGAAGCTTACTCCAAGATTACAGGAAAATTGGGTGTTTGTGTGGTCACCGGAGGTCCTGGAGGAAGTAATTCAATTACCGGAACAGTCTGTCAGTGGCAGGACTCCATTCCAATCCTCTATATTTCCGGACAGGTCAGAACGGAGATCTCAGCTGAAGGTACCGGTTTGCGCCAACTCGGCGAACAGGAACTAAATATCACAGAGATTGTGAAACCAATCTCAAAATATGCAATCAGGATTACAGATCCTCAAAGCATCCGCTATCATCTGGAAAAAGCAATTCATTTGGCTACCACCGGCCGTCCCGGACCCGTATGGATAGATGTTCCACTAGATATTCAGGCACACCAAGTCGAAGAAAAATCGATGGAAAAATTTGATCCTAATGAATTAGAAACTAAATCAACCACTTCAAAAAATATCTCAGTTACTGTCAACGAAATATTCAAATTCCTCCAAAAATCCAACCGGCCCGTGCTTTTGGCAGGAAACGGAATTAGAATTTCTGGAGCATACAAATCATTTCTAAAATTGGTTGAAATACTAAAAATACCGGTATTGACCGCATCGTGCGCGAATGATCTCATGTATAACGAACATGCGTTGTATTTCGGTAATCCAGGCACAATCGGTGACAGAAGCGCAAATTTTATAATTCAAAATAGTGATTTAGTTCTAAGTATTGGTGCCAGATTGAACTTCAAAACCACCGGTTTTAATTATCAGGCTTTTGCCAGAGAAGCAAAACTTATTTTTGTAAATATTGATGCTGACGAACTAAATAAGAAAACTATTAATCCTTATATGAAAGTTCAATCAGACGCGGGAATTTTTATCGAAGAAATGATAAAACAATCAGAAAAAACCAAGCTGCCAGAATATAAAAAATGGATTAATAATTGTCTCGACTGGGAAAAGCTCTTTCCTAAAGTTCTTCCGCAATATCTAAAAGATGGCGATAAATACGTCAACCCCTACTTTTTTATGCATACACTATCTTCTTATTTTAAGGAAGGCGATATTCTGACTACCTGCAGCGGTGTCACATCAGCCACTGCTTTCCTTATGGCCAGACTAAAAAAAAACCAAAGATTCCTAGCCAATATAGGTTGCGGTCCGATGGGTTATGAATTACCCTCAGGCATAGGCGCCAGTATCGCCTCAGGTAGAAAACAGGTTATAGTAATTGTGGGCGACGGTTCATTGCAATTTAATATTCAGGAACTTCAGACTCTTATCACCTACAAACTACCAATAAAGATTTTTGTTTACAACAATCAGGGCTATTTATCCATAAGAAATACTCAAAAAAATTTTGCCGGTCAGAGATTTTTCGCTTCGGATGCACACTCAGGAGTAGTTATACCTGATCTTTCAAAAATAGCTTATGCCTATGGGCTGCACTTCGTAGATATTAAAAATCATAAAGATTTAGACGAAGGAATAAAAAAAGTTCTCCAACATAAAGGACCAGTACTTTGTAATGTGAAAATGGCTTCTTCTGTTGAAATTATTCCCAGAATCGGCTCTGAAGTTTTGCCAAACGGAAGTATGGTCTCAAAACCGCTTGAGGATATGTATCCTTACATGCAGCGGAAAATTTTTTTCAAAAATATGATAGTCAAACCATTTTCTTATGATAAAAAAAAGCCTTAAATATTTATTCGGAAAAAATAAAAACTACTATCTTAAAAAGCTTCAACAATATTTTCCACCGGGGGAACTAATATGTAATAAAAATATCCCCTGTGTTGTATTTGGCGCAGCCAGAATGGGAAAAATATTTGT
>CAYZEE010000071.1:0-4009 GCA_964477485.1 uncultured Gammaproteobacteria bacterium | reverse complement strand
ACGACTTCGTTTATATACCCTTGTAATACGAGGGGTGCAATCCCTAGTAATCTACTATTATAAGTAGCTATCGTTGAGGATTAGAATCGTTTTAGAAGTTGTAGGATACTATCCAAATACTTTTTGTTCTTCTAGAACTTCAATAATTTTTCCTCGTGTTCCCAATACACGTCCAAACATAATTCCGGCAAGAACAGCAAAACCTGTGGTCGCTACCTGAACATCATGTGTAAAAAATCCCACTATGTTTCCTCTTAAAATCTCGAATAGAAAATATAAAATTAAAATACCTATACCAAATGTGTCAAGACGACTAACAACTTTTTTAGCATCTTTATTCAAGATATATGAAACATGCGTGAGCTAATAATTCCAATACCTACACCTGCAAGAAGTCCTATAAACCCATAATTAACACTTAATGTTCCTCTTAAGAGATTGTATGCAAGAACACCTAATAAAATTAAAGAGATTATAAAATATAAGCGCAGTCTAAAACGCAAACGTTTATCTAAATGATGAGAGTGGTTTCTGAGAGATTTATGAGCCATGTCTATAATATAGCAGTTATTTTAAATTTGTGGATGATGTAAGTCGAAAACCCTTGCGCCCTTCCGAAGAAGTAGTACTTGATCGATAGTGAAAGTACCAAAAGAGGGGTAAGACCCATGGAAGTAAATAGTATATTTTCCTAGTTGACAAGATATTGTTGAGTCAAGTAAGATATGAACATACATTCATATCTATGGAATTACCAACAGTTTTTAAAATACTTTCAGACGATAGTAAATATAGAATAGTAAAGCATTTAATGAATGGCGAAGAATGCGTCTGTGACATCGCAAAAGATTTAAACCTCGAACAGTCATTAGTCTCTCACCATCTTAAAAAACTTCGAGAAGCAGGAGTTATAACCGACAGAAAAGTAGGGTCGTGGATTCACTGCTCTTTAAGTAAAGATTTCATGGAAGAATTTCAAGGGCTTTTCGAAAAAGAACTTTCAACTACTAAGATTTCGGATAAACAATGTAATTCACATGATGTTTGTTGCCAGGTTAAAAACTAATTATGAATAAAAAGATTGTCATTTATGATCCTCCCATGTGTTGCTCATCAGGAGTTTGCGGACCAAATCCTGACCAAGTCTTAATTGATTTACAAACAAATTTAACGAAACTTAGAGACTTGGGCGTTACAGTTGAAAGATACCTAATTACTCAATCCCCTGAAAAGTTTAAAGAAAATCCTCAAATTATAAAACTTATTCAAGAACAACAGCTTAAGGTTTTGCCGGTTACTACGATAAACGGAGAAATTGTCAAAACAGGCGGATACCCAAGCTTAGAAGAGCTCGATAAATTTTTAAAATAAAATGCAAACTAAATTCTATTTTTTTTCAGGTAAAGGTGGCGTAGGTAAAACTACAATGTCAGCGGCAAGCGCTGTGTATTACGCAAAGCAGGATAAAAAAACTTTAATCATTACTACTGATCCTGCTTCAAATCTTGCAGATGTTTTTGAACAACCAATAGGACATAAAATTACCCCAATTAAGGGGATTGAAAAACTGTTTGCAATGGAGCTTGATCCCGATGTTGCAACAGCTGAATATAAAGAGAGAACATTATCGCCACTAAAAGGATTAATTCCTGAGGCAAGTTTTGCGGTTTTGGAAGAACAGCTTAACTCTCCCTGTACTGCCGAAATGGCAGCTTTCGACAGGTTTACTGACTTCTTAGGAGTTTCCGATTTTGAAATAGTAATCTTTGATACTGCTCCCACAGGTCATACATTAAGACTTCTGGAACTACCTGTTGAATGGAGCGGAGTAATTGAAAAAGCGGCAAATGACGGAACTGGTGGACAAACCTGCATTGGCCCGGCAGCAGCTCTGGCACAATCAAAATCAAAATTTGATAGAGCAATTTCAGCAATGAGAGACCCGAAACAAACAACTTTCATATTTGTTCTTCGTCCCGAAGTGACTCCCCTTTACGAAGCAAAAAGATCGATTAATGAACTCTTAAAGCTTGGAATTAAATCTCAGGAACTCATCGTTAACGGGATGTATCCAAAAAGTGCCTGTGACAATCCTTTTATGCTAAGACGTTTTGCCAAGCAACAGGAGTTTTTACAAAAAATTAAAGATTCTTTCTCAATTCCTGTTACCCTCATGGAGCTTGAAGCGGAAGAAATAAAAGGAAAAGACTTACTATTTTCTACAGGCAGAAAACTTTATGATAAGCCTCTATCTCTTAAAGATTATAATCCAGAGAGAATTGAATCAACAAAAGACGGGGTCATTAAAGATTTCCCTAAAATAGATGAAAATGTACTTAAACTTCTTACTCCTAGAAACGGTAACAGAAGAACAATCTTTTTTGCAGGAAAAGGCGGAGTAGGAAAAACATCAGTTTCCGCTGCAACCGCTCTTTGGATAGCAAATAAAGGATACAAAACCCTTCTTTTAACTACCGATCCTGCTTCACATTTGGGGCAGATATTTGAAACGGAGATAAAGGATAAGCCGGTAGAATATGTAAAAAACCTCTGGATAACGCATATAGACTCTTTAAAGGCTACCCAAGATTACAAGGAAAATATTCTAAGTGAGGCGAGAATAAAATATGACAAACAAAGAGTTTTGGCGATAGAAGAAGAGCTTGACTCACCTTGTACGGAAGAAATGGCAACTTTTGAAAAATTTATCGAACTTGCTACTTTAAAAGATTATCAGATAATCGTTTTCGATACTGCTCCGACAGGCCATACATTAAGACTTTTGGAAATGCCTGTTGACTGGAATAAACAGCTTGAAATTAAAACTTTTGTTTCAACAGGGGAAACTGAGGTAGATAAGGTAACTAAATCAAGGTTTAAAGAAGTAATCGACATGATGCAGGACAAAGATAAAACTACTTTTAGTTTTGTAATGTATCCCGAATCTACACCTATAGAAGAGGCTACAAGGGCCATGAAAGAGCTTGAAACCATTAATGTAACAACAGGTATGGTGGTTGCCAATTTTATTCTTCCTAAAGCAATCGTTACCAACGATTATCTTAAAAAAAGAAAGCTCATGCAGGATAAATATCTAGTAAAAATGAACAAAAGATTCACTTCCCCTATTGTAAAATTGCAACTTTTAACAGATGATTTGATAGGAAAAGAGAAGCTGGAGCAGGCAGGGCTTATGCTTTATGGAAGATAGTAGAGTTAATAGTTTAATTAGGGAATTTTGCAATTATCTTAGGGAATATATTCCTGAGTTTCAGGAACTTGCCGCAGCAAGAAACGCTCTAAATGAAAACAAAGAGGCAAAAAAACTTTGGGACGAAAAAGAAGAAAGAAGAGAAACGATTGAACTATTGAAAGCAAAAGGATTACCGGTTTCTGAAGAACAGGAAAAAGAATTTAATCAGAAGCTAACCGAGATTAGAGAAAATGCGGTAACAACAAGATACGCAAAAGCTAAAAACTTTGCCAGGAAAATAGCCAAACTAATCGGAAATGAATTAGGAGACGACATGGGAGTGGATTTTACACCCGGAAAACCATGTAAATAAATATGATATTAAGTAAAAAAGACAAATTATTTGATGAGAAAATGAAGGACTTTGTTAAAGTATTGAAAGAAAGTTCCGAATACGAAGCCTTAAGTAAGGCAAGGGAAGATTTTGAAAGCGACGAAGAAGCTAAGAAGCTCTTATCTGATTTCCAGCAAGCACAACAAACCTACGCAATCTTTAAACAGGGAGGATTCCCGGGAGTTGAGGAAGAAGAGAGAAAACTAAGAGATTTACAAAACAGGCTACAGGGAAATACAAAGATAAATAAATTAATAGCAACTCAACAGGATCTTCAGGTCTTTATAACAGGGGTCATTAACGGAATTAGCCAAAGTATTAATTTTCCATTTACTCCCCAACAAACAGGCGGTTGTTGCGGATAATTATGAGTGCATCTTCTTTTACATGCTCTAGTTGTAAAAATCTTTTCTACGTTTTCA
>CAYZEE010000070.1:0-4323 GCA_964477485.1 uncultured Gammaproteobacteria bacterium | reverse complement strand
GCATTATTTTTTTCCTTGCCCCACCACCCGTGCGCGGAAAAGTTTAAGGAACTCCCTAAATTAGTATATGACAATTTGGAATATAACACAATGGAATACTATCATACAAGTATCAATATGACTAAAGCAATCTACTCAAAAGACCATAAATACATTGTCGAGCAGTTAAAAAGGGCTCGCCAAGAAGCCGGTTTAGATCAGGCGGAGGTTGCTAAATTGCTCGGCAAGACACAATCTCATGTTTCTAAAGTTGAAGCCGGACAGAGGCGGATTGATATTGTCGCGTTGAAAGAATTTGGTCGGATTTATAAAAAACCGATGGATTACTTTCTAAAATAATATGAATTTAGCCACCCTCAAAAAGGAACTTCAGCGCGTCAAGAAACTCGGTTTTGTACCAACCCATCGAGTTGGCGATACCGGTATAGGCAAAACACTGGAGGATTTACTGAACATTAAAGAAAATAATATCCCGCTACACGATATTTCGGGTGTTGCCGAACTGAAAGCATATCGGCGAAGTGCGAAGTCAATGCTTACTCTCTTTACTCTCGAACCGCTCCCGAAGGGTGGCGATAGAGATCGGATGCTGCTTGATAATTTTGGCTATTCAAAACGAGATAACGGTAGATCAAAAGAATTACACTCGACACTATCGTGCAAAAGATATAACAATCAATCACTTAAACTTTCTATTGCTGGAAACAAAATTCGCGTTCAAGGTAAAGGAAAACGCCTCAATATCTACTGGGATGTTGAATCGGTACAAAAGAAATTTAGCGATAAATTACCCGCCTTGGTATATGTTCTCGCAGATACAAAAGAAATTAAGGGCAAGGAACATTTTCATTTCAACGAGGCGTATTTATTGAGCGGTTTTGATTTTGAATTATTTAAGAAAATGGTAAGGAAAGATCATATCGTAGTTGATTTTCGTATGTACTACCGCCCAAACAGAAGCGTGAGAAATCACGGAACCGGTTTTAGGGTAAAAATCAACAAACTCTATAATTGTTTTCAAGATAAAGTGCGGCTGATTTAGTTTTTACGCAGGATAACGATACTTTCCTTGTTCATTGTTTCTTCAAGTGCGCCAACAATGTTTGTTGGAGAATTTTTGATAGGCATTCTTTTTCCGGGGATATTTCGAACAAAAATATCTTCACAAGTAAAACCTATTTTTTCTGCCAACTCGGCAATAATAAAATCGGTGGGAATACGGACTTGTTTTACTAGCCGGTTGCCGATAACAAGGCAAAAATACTTTTTTGGCTTTAGTATTTCATGCGCTCTTTTTAGACAATCATTTAGGCCGATATAAAAACTTAAAACATCTTTAGCGCGGCTTTCGTCTTGCTTTGCGATTTTATCTAACGAATCATTGAGATAATCTGACGAGAGAACATGGGATAATGTTTTGGTAGCTCTACCGCCAAGCAACTTATTATCAACACCAGAAGCGTCATTTGGATCGTCAAAAATATCAATCCACTGAGAGGATAAACGGGAGAATTGCCCGTACGCAACCGTTGTTCTGCTGTCGCCATAAGGTGGCGAAGTGATAATGCAGTCAATAGAATTATCTTTTATGCCGTTTTCCTTTGATGAATCACCGAAGATAACTTTTGTCCACACGCCCCTTTTCGCTTCTTTGTAAAATTCGCCTATGCCTGCAATGTTCGCTTCCGCTTTTTTACGGAAAATACCAAAAACATCAGGATCATGCTTTTCTAGTTTTTCTCCTTTGATTCTGACTAACTTAAACTCGCCCGTTTTGGTATTTGAGGCGTAGCGCACAGTTTCACTGAAAGCGACCATCAAAAAATTTCGTATCGCTTTATCTTCAATTTCTTGAATTGCTTTTTTAAGCTTCGCAAGTTTGATAATTGCTCTTTCTTTGAACCAAAAATCAAGGTTTTTGAATTCCGGTTTTTTAATCTCGCTGTCTTTTATTTTTTCTAATTTACCCAACAGGGTAATATTCTCTTTTGTTAATTTTTGAGGATTGATTGGCGTAGTTTTTGCTTTAGCTAGAAAAATCGCCAATGGGTTTAGATCAATGCCATAAGCATTTCTATTTAAAACCTTACTTTCCACAAGTGCCGTACCAGAACCGCAAAAAATATCGCAAATCGTATCGCCCTCTTTGCTGTAAGTTTCCAGCAATCTGCGCGCGACTTGTGGAATAAACATTGCGGGGTAAGTATGGATTCCATGAGTATATGTTTTGGTATTTTCCCCTCGATAATCCCATGAGTAATCTATTCGGCGGGTGTATTTTTCATTTGATTGTTCTTTCTCAATTTGCGATTCAAGGTTGCGGATTATTTTCACGACAACGCCGCGAATTTCTACCTCATCACGATAAATAGGGAAAAGCGTAGGATTTGCCGGTTGAAGCCTAAATTTATTTTTTTCTCGATATAGTTTTTTGAGCGTTGCTTGATTGTCGTCAATAATAGCAACTACTGTTTGTCCATTATCCGCCACTTCTTGTTTGCGAATGACAACAATATCTCCATCAAAAATACCCTCTTGAATCATGCTGTTGCCTTGTACGCGCAAGGCATAATGTTTGCCCTGTTTGCTTATTTCATCTTTGGTAATGGTGATTGTTTCGTCCGGCACTTCAATTGCCTCAATTGGTTGTCCGGCGGCGATTGCGCCGAGAATTGGTATCTCTATAGTTTGTTTTTGCTCAATAGCTGAAACGCCGCGGGGCTGGTTAAATTCTTTATTGAGTTGCCCGGCTTCTTGTAGTTTCTTTATGTAATAGTGGGCAGTAGAAACAGAGGCGAGTTTGAATTTTTTACTGATCTCCTCAAGAGAGGGGGCATAGCCCTTGGCGGTCTTATAGCTCTTTATGAAATCGAGGACTTGTTTTTGCTTTTTGGTAATCATAGGTATTGACGAGAATTATACGCGCGCTATACTATTAGTATAGAAGATAAATAGAAAGCATACAAGTAGTTAGTTATCCCCATGAAAGAAATGCTAGAAATACTTCGGGAATTAAGAGGGTTGGAATGGCCATCGAAGCGCGGTGGAGTTGTTTATGCTTTCGGTATTTTCTTACTCTCTTCCGCGGTTATAACTATTCTCGCCAAAACTGGCCTTGTATTTAGCACTTATTGGATAATCGGCATTCTGCTTGGCTTGCAACTTATCCATGTGATTGTTTGGTTTGTAAAACGAAATTTTTTCTATGATCCAAGCGCATTAACTATCGCTTTTGCAGTTGCCACAGAAGAAACTTCACAAGGGTACTATAAAGAAATCAAGAAAAAATTTCGAGAACAGGTTGCTACTTACAAATTGCAGGACGACATAAAAATCAAAGAGCTTCCGACTGATGTTGCTTTTTTAGACGCAAAATCAGCAGAGGCCTTTATCGTGAAGAAGGGAATTAGATTGCTTGTTTGGGGCAACACGACAGAGGGAAATATCGGGGATGCCCCATTCTCACAATTCAATGTCAAACTATCTTATCAGCACGGAGTAATTGATAAAGAAAAGCAGAAGAAATTTACAGATGATATCGGAATAGCGATCCAGCGTAGAATATGGGGCATTAGACAGCCAGATTCCTTTCATCATCTTGTCGTAGTTTCGGGCAATATTTTAGAAATTAGTTTATATACTCTCGGTGCGTGCTTGGCGACAGTACCAAATGTGAATTATTTACTAAAGTCCGTAGATATATTCGAAAAACTCCAAACTATTCTCAAAGAACGAAACCAGGACATCAACTTTCCAAACCTTGATTTCGTTAGACAAAAAACGAGATCCTTTCTTGGAGATTCTTACAATTTTCTCCTAATGCTCTATTGGGGCCATATGAAAGATTTGGACAAAGCGATTTTATACGCAGACAAAGCAATAAAAATAGATGAAAACAATTTCATCGCCCACCAAAATATGGCTGTATTTCAATGGCTCAAGGGGCAGACGGATCGTGCAAAATATCATACAAAGAGGGCTTGGCATATTAGGCCAGGTCATCCTTTACCAAGATTCAATAAAGCATTCTTTTTTATTCAGGAGAAGAAGTTTGAATCAGGATTAAAACAGTATAAGAAAATTGAATATGTCGGAGACACAAACATTGTTGATGTAATTGAATTTGTTGAAAAGGAGTTTGAAAAAACTAGCGACAATTTTGGATTGTTGTTCGTAGTCGGTTGGTTAAATATGCGATATGCTGATCAAGTAAGAGGCGTTTCCCAACTACAAGACTTTTTGCTAAAATCCAGTGGGCAACAAGAATACAATCCGCTTATTGTTGAGACGCAAAAAGTATTAGCTAATCAAGCACAGAAATAA
>CAYZEE010000069.1:0-4345 GCA_964477485.1 uncultured Gammaproteobacteria bacterium | reverse complement strand
TTTGTATTTAATATTTTTTATAAGTGGGATAATTAACAAAAGAGGGTAATAATGAAAAATAAATGAAATTGGTAACAAAATGATAAATAATGGATAAACAACTGATATAATTTCTTCCCGATAAATTTTTTTTATCCTATTACTGTGTTTTTTATACAACTTTACCCTGGCTGATCCATATCTGAAAGATCTTATTATCTCATCTATTAAATTACCAAATGGATATGTAACTACAGCTCTTGGTACATACCGAATCCTATACCCTTTTTCCGTTGCTCTCCATCCGAAATCTATATCCGACCCATAATCAAAACTATCATCAAATAGACCAATATTTTTAAAAACCTCCTTTTTTATTGCTAAATTATTTGTAGATGCATCTTCAAGATATTTTTTTACTCCTTTTTCTTTTGCAAAAATATTATGGGACCAAATACTTCTATTAGTTCTTGTTCCTCCGACGACAATTTTTTCTTTTTTATCAAGGATTAATGAGATTAACCCTGATAACCATAATTTATTCGGTAAACAACCTGCATCGATAAAAACAATAATGTCACCTTTGGCATTTCTTATTCCAATATTTCTCTGTTCAGCGATAGATATTTTTTTATTATTTTTAGATATGAAGTCTATCCATTTTATATTAGGATACCTATCTTTTATATAATTAAGTCTACCATTGGAAGCATCTACAACTATTACTTCTATTTCTCCTGGTTTTGGTATAAGCATTACTCTCTTAATCGTCTCTTCAATTCGAGCATCGTCTTTTACAAGAATAATTATTGATGTCATAATATCTACTATGAATATTGTATATATAACTCAAACATTACCTTTTCCTCTTGATAATGGTGGAAACATTATAACTTATTCAACACTTTCCGTTCTAAAAAGATTGGGACACAATATAACTATCTTTTCATTCATAGATGATTTCGGAAAATTACAATTCGAAAAAAAAATTAATATAAAAGGATTAAAAATTGGAAAAACTTTTATAAATCCCTATTTAATACAAAATAATCAAAATATCCTCATAAAGTTTAAATATTATTGCTTGAAGTTATTCTCTTTTAATCCATTTACAGTATCTTTATTTTATGACAAAGAACTTACTACAGCTATTAACGATTACCTTAAAATAGAAGAAGTAGACTGTATATGGATTAATTATCTCTCAATGTCTCAATATCTTCCAATAAAATATAACGGACTTAAAATCCTTGAGTTAATTGATATTGAAAGCGAGTTTTACAAAAATATGTTTTTAAAAGATTCCTTCTTACATTGGAGAATTTACGCTTTCATCGAATGGATAAAATTGCACTTTTATGAAAAAAAACAGTACTGTAAGTTTGATAAGATCATTACAGTAAGCAACTACGATAAGTTTTTAGTTAAAAAAAGAATAAAAAAGAATGTAATTATTCTACCTCCTAAAATAAAAATTCAAAAAGTTACAAAAACTAAATCCACTCAAAAAAATCTACTTTTTATAGGTGATCTTTGTTGGTATCCAAATAAGGATGGAATATATTGGTTTTTGAAAGAAATCTATCCCGATCTTAGAAAGAAAATTCAAAATATTAAAGTAAATATTGTAGGAGAATTGCCAAGACGAAATATTTTTCCAAAACAAGAAGGTGTGAAGTTTTTGGGGTATCAAAAAAATTTAGATCAGTTTTGGAAAGAAGCAAAAGTATTTATAGTACCAATTCGATATGGTTCAGGTTTAAGAATCAAGATTCTCAAAGCAATGTCATGGGGTTTACCAGTGATATCTACATATGACGGTGCAGAAGGTTTAGAAGTAAAAAACGGAAAAGAAATTATTTTAGTTAAAAACGAGAAGGATTATATAAATAAAATAGAATTACTTCTAAATAATAAAAATCTGCAAAAAAAACTTATCGAAAATGCCTATTCTTTCCTCTCTACATACTATTCATCAGCTAAGCTAGAAAAGGAAATTAATTCTATCTTATAAAATAATTTTTTGTTTTTATATTTCAGATAATTTTTGGTCGACTCAAATCCTTCTTAGTCAAACTCTTTCATTTATTCCACTCTACTACTTCAAGTGGACCGTTATCTACATGTTCATCTGGAGAATCAAGTTTTACTCCGTAAATATAGGCACTTGAATGAACATTTTTCAATATTGGGTCACCTCCATCATTAGTCATTTTTGAACTAACCGACTTGTGATAATGTGTCATTTGTCCAGTTCCTGGGTCAATATCATCCCAATCTATATTCATCACAAGAGTTCGGTCTGGATTCACACGTAATTCATACGTATAGAAAATATCAGGTTTTACCGCAAAAAACCCCGGTAAATAGATCCTATCTGCTATTTCGTCATTTTTATCCATAGGAGCTAAAAATGGCCGGCTTAAACGATCGATATCAACCGTCGCAACATTATGCCAAATACCGTCTTGTTCTCCAGTTTTATTAAAAGCACTAATCACATTCATATCTCCGGTATATTTTAACCCTTTACTAAATCTAAATGGTACTATTACAGAATAAGGCGAGGATATCGTTTCTCCCCATTTACCTAGTTGAACTCTTACGTTACCATCTTGAGTAACATGGTATCGAATAAATCCTCCCGGCATTACCTCTATTCTTCCACCATTTTGCTGCAAATTTGTCCAGCCCGGATCCTTCCAACTTCGTGAGTCGTCGTTGTGAGTTATTGTATTAGAACTTTTCCAAATGATTTCATTTGGAGTTGGAGTTCTCTCTTTCACTACAGTTGGCGTCGGTGTTGCGGGGGCTTCGCCGAGTGTCCCGTCGGGATTCACGGAATAGTTTTTAACATCCTTTGGGTCTGAATTATCTGTCACCTGCATTATCCAAATCTTTCCATCTTTACCCTTTCCCAAAGTATAAGTAACATTATCTGTATTAGGGAAATTTTTAGACAAAACGGAAAATTGCTCATCCAAATGGTGGTCAGTATTAACCTCTGAATTAAGAAAGTCAGAAATGCCACCGCGTGTTTGAGCTAATACAGATGATAAACTTACACCTGAAACTTGAGATAAGTCGCGAATATGAGCTGGAGACCATCCACCAAAGTTCAGATATCTCCACCAATCTGTTCCCTGCAACACATCATCCGTAACCACAACGCGAAAAGTGCCAGTTCCTTGAGTTAAAACAATACCTAATGTATTTGTACTAAAATCGGGTGAACCCGACCATGTATTTGAATGAAATTTTACCGGCTCCACAGTCGGAGGAGGGGGAGTTTCAATAGGAGCTGCAGAGGTTGGTGAATCCTTCGCAGTTGGTTCGGAACTTTGGGTAGTCGGAGCTGCCTGAACCGGAACACCCTGTCTTAATACAGAATCCAACAGCTTTCCCTGGGCGTCAAAATACTGGAACTGATCAGCGTTGGGATCGTATTTTATATACGCTACCTGACCGGATGGTTGATCAAGCTTTTTGGTGCCTAAAACCGCAAGAGTGGCGGGATCATAACTCACCGAATACAAACTTCCTCCTTCTATAGAAAAAACAGGGTTATTATCAGACGGTCTTCTTGTAAGTCTACCGTCAGACACAACCGTAACCCAGTCAGGATTATCAGGATTGCCTCTATTTACCGCAAAATTAATTACAGTTCTTGATTGATAAAACTTATCAAATGGGCTGTTTTTTTGAAGAAATGCATTTAAATTTGTTTCAGCCTTCTTTTGCTGCCTTTGAGCTTCTGGAGTCAGTTGACCAATAACAATGGATGTAGGAGTCCCTTCCGCTTTGGCAGTTGCGGCTCCTGTAGGTTCAGGCGGCAATGGAGCAGTAATTGGCGCTGCCGGAGGCATAGTATTACAGGCAATAATATAAGTACTTTGCATCTCCCGAGTTGTTATCGCCAAAGCCAAGCCTAAGGCTGCTCTTTCCTGAATTTTATCTCTGTCATTCTGGTAATATAAGTACGCCAAAGTAACGTTATCCGCAAGCTGTTGCAATCTGTCTCTTGCATCACGTCCCGCTTTTAAAGCTGCTGAGGCTAATATTTCCTTCTTGTGTGGTGATTGTGCTATTTCCTGAATCCTATTTAAGGTATTCTCAACTTTACCTTCTAAAACCTCAAAATCATTACCTTCCAGTACTGCCTGGTCATGCATTTCCTTTGGATAAATCCCGGATCTGACAGCCAACTCCTGGACAAATCTTTTATTTTTAGATCTAACTGCTCTGAGCCAATCAATTATTTTTGATTGCGGTGATTCTTTTTTCTCGTAAACTGTAAAAGGATCAGGAAGTATTTCCGGATGCTGAAAAGATAAATTCGCTGCGCGGGCGGTATTTCGTTCTCTTG
>CAYZEE010000068.1:1896-4463 GCA_964477485.1 uncultured Gammaproteobacteria bacterium | reverse complement strand
GCTTCTTTCGTATCAGATTTTTCTCCTGATACGGTTGTGTCTTGCTTTTCTGGAGTTTGTATGGTCTTTTGCGTCACTGTTAGCGCTTGCGCATGGACAGCTTTACTTTGCTGACCAATCGTAAATACCCCAACTGTTAAAAGTAATGCTAATGCTGGAAGTATAATAAACTTTTTCATAATTGATTTTCACCCCCTTCCTTTTTCAAGATATGTAATCTTGACGTTTACCCATAATAACAGGAAAAGATGAAGACTCTATGAAGTTGAGATAAGAGGTAACAAAATGCTTACTGTAGTACCTTTGAGAGTTGTGCTTTCTATCGTAATTGTTCCTTTGTGTTTGGTAATAATGCCTTGAGCTATGGCAAGTCCTAATCCGCTTCCCTTATGCTCTGAGCGGCTTTCCTCACCTTTATAGAAACGGTTGAAAATATATGGGAGATGTTCTCTTGGAATTCCAATACCTGTATCCGTAACTGTAATTACTGCCATAGCTGACTTTTTATCAAGTGAAATAGAAACTTTACCATTTTTACGGTTATAATCTATAGCGTTTTTTATCACATTTCCTATTGCTTGAGACAAGATGTCTGGGCTACCCATAATCATGAAAGGTATTGAAGCTATTTGAGTTATTTTTAACGATACTTGTTTTGAATTTGCATAGGGTATAAGGCGTTTTCCTGTATTCTGCAAAAGTTCTGTAAGGTTTACTTTTGTTAACGAGATTGATGAATCCGCAACATCCAATCTTGATAGCAACAAAAGCTCATTAACCAATGATGTCATTCTTTTAACTTCTTCTAAGTTGCTTCGTGTATCCTGGAAATCTTTTGATGCTACCTTTTTTTCTTTCAGTGTATTATCCAAATTCGTTTGTAAAATGGCGAGTGGGGTACGCAGTTCATGGGACGCATCACTTAAAAACTGCTTTTGCTGTTCCATTGATCGCTGCACTGGAGCAAGCGTTTTTCTGGCAAGAAAATAGCTTAATCCGCCGACAATAACCAGGATTATTATATTTGCGCTAACAAGCGTTACTTGCAGATTGTCAATTTGCTTTTGAACAAACGTAATTTGTTGTTGTTTGGTTGTAAAATCTCCTTCAACATTACCTTTTATGTTGTTTGAAACGCTGATATAAATTATCTGGCTGAAGATAAATAAAAGGATGACAATAATGGCGATATATAGTCCTGTTAATCGTAATTGTGTTTTGAAGAATAAATTATTCATGATCTTTCAGCGTATAACCAATTCCCCTAGCAGTTTTGAGAAATATGGCATGGTCTTTCCCTAATTTTTTGCGTATGTTTTTTATATGCACGTCAACGACATTAGCAAAAGAGGTAAATGATAAATCCCACACATGGTCTAATATCTGCTCTCGTGTTAACACTATGTTCTCATTCCTCATCAGATATTCAAGCAAGCTGAACTCTTTTAATGTGAGAATAATTGGTTTGCTATGTACTGTTACGGTTCGGGTGATAGTATTTAAAACGATACCTTGAAATGTGAGAACCGATGAAAGTGGAGAAATGGGACGTCGTAACAGTGCCCGCATTCTTGCCAATAATTCTTCAAACTTAAATGGTTTTACCAGATAGTCATCTGCCCCACTGTCCAACCCTAATACCTTGTCCTCCCATGCATCTTTTGCGGTAAGAAGAAGAATCGGTGTTTGGACTTTATTCCGACGTAAGTTTTGACAGACAGCAATTCCGTTTTTCTTTGGTAACAGAATATCAAGGATAACAAGATCATAGGCTTGGTCTTCTGCAAGCATTTCTCCTTGTTCGCCATCAAATGCGCTATCCGTACTGTATCCTTCACGTTCAAGCCCTCTTTTAATTCCTAGGTTCAATTTTTTTTCATCTTCAATAACTAGGATTCGCATGCCTATTATTATATCAAGTAAGATGAAGATCTCATGAAGCAACGCCAGAAACAATAATTCCCATGTTATTTTCATATTCTTTCCAGTATACTGCAGCGTATGCACTTACTCATTGTTGAAGATGAAGAAAAAATAGCCAACTTTCTCAGGCGTGGCTTTCTTGAGGAGCGATATGCTGTGGATATTGCCAGAAACGGAGAAGAGGCTTTATATAAATTCGATATCAATGAGTATGACTGCATCATACTTGATGTCCTGATTCCCAAAGCTGATGGCATTACTGTTTGCCGGAAGATGAGGGAAAAGGATACAGGAATTCCAGTACTTCTTTTAACTGCAAAAGGTCAGGTTGAAGATAAAATTATTGGTCTGGATGCTGGGGCAGATGACTACGTTGTCAAACCTTTTTCCTTTGATGAGTTGTCTGCTCGGGTAAGGGCTTTGGTAAGAAGAGGCAAGAGAGCTGATCCGGTGGTTCTAAAGTTTGATAATCTTACACTAAACCCGGCCACTAAAACTGCTTCCCGAAATGGAAAAACGATTATTTTAACGACAAAGGAATATTCGCTTTTGGAATATTTAATGAGAAATCCTAATTCGGTAGTCACCAAAACCCAGCTTCTTGAGCATGTCTGGGATTATAACTATGAAGGATTATCAAATAT
>CAYZEE010000068.1:0-1796 GCA_964477485.1 uncultured Gammaproteobacteria bacterium | reverse complement strand
GATTACCGAAAAATTATATTAAGCAGTAAAGAGGAAATCGTCAGATTATCAAACCTAGTCGAAAATCTTTTATTTCTGGCGCGAAATGGCCAATCTAAATTATTAACACTGAATGAAACTGTGGACCTAACTGATACCATAACTACTGTGATGAACCAGCTGCAAAAACGGATAAAAGAAAAAAGCTTGGCGGTTACGTTTCGCCCTGCTAAAGAAAGCGTTTCAATCCACGGGCAACCAGACTTACTTCAACAGTTGATTTTTAATCTTTTGGATAACGCTGTTAAATATACTTCACCAAATGGCTCGATAGTAATAAGACTAGATTGGAGGCTTAATGAAGCAATAATTTCAATCCAGGATTCAGGTATCGGTATACCGGTATTTGAACAGGAGAAAATATTTGATAGGTTTTATCGTGTTGATACATCCAGGTCGAAAGTAAAAGGATATGGTTTGGGGTTATCAATTGTCAAAGAAGTTGTCGAAAAGCATCGTGGCAAAATACAGATCGAATCAGAGATTGAAAAAGGCACAACATTTACCGTGATTCTGCCTTATGTTTAAAACATTATTGACATTTTGGGAATACAGTCAGTTTGATCCTTTAAGCGATTGGCTACGGGTATTCATAGTCCATAATGGAATATTTGCCCCGATTTTGCTTCTGACACTTGATGAGTCAGGTATTCCTTTACCTATACCGGGTGACTTGTACATATCCTTTACCGGGTATTTAATCTCTAAAGGATCAATCAGCTATCCAATTGCATTCTTTCTGCTTTTGGCATCAATATTGATAGGATCCTCAATTTTATTCTATCTATCTTCAAGATATGGACAGGTTATTGTCCTTAAATTTGGCCAATACATTCATCTTGACGAGAAAAAGTTACTAATGGTTGAAAATAAATTCAGAAAATACGGCATTTGGGTAATTATCTTTGGCCGTCATATTCCAGGTTTTCGGGTACCAATTACGGTTTTTTCAGGAATGTCCGGCATATCGTATAAAAAGTTTATTTTCGCAACCTTTGTGTCTGTAGTATTTTGGATACTATTTTATCTTTCTTTGGGACAAAGACTGGGAAACGGAGTATTTATACTACTTCGAGGCAATAGTTTCTTTTTTATTCTTTTTACAGTCCCTTTTATCATGTTTTTTGGTTCAATTATCTATATTTACATCAAAAGTCATATAAAAAAGGATGGGCATAAAAAATGAATTCAACTTTTTAAATAACTAGTATGTTTAGTAAGTATTGAGTATGATTTATTTTCCTAAATATAATGTTGAGATAAAATAGCGCATATCCCTTGATAGTATAGAAGTTATATAATAATAGAATGACTTTACTTATTTTATTTACAGCACAATATCTACTGTTTATAATACTGCTAATTGCTTTAATATCTGTACTTATCTTAAGACAGAAACAGCAAATTCTTCTTTTTAAGATATCGTTATTAGCTTTTCCGTTGTCGTATAGTACTGCCAAGATACTTGGCCATTTTATTTATAACCCGCGTCCATTTGTAGTAGAGCATGTACAGCCGTTGTTTACTCATGCAGCTGATAACGGCTTTCCTTCTGATCATGTGTTGCTTTCTATGGCCGTTGCGTCTATTTTTTTTACTGTAAATAAAAAGTTGGGGTTAATATTTTCTGGTCTAGCTATTATGATTGGGCTGGCCCGGATATTAGCATTAGTACACCACCCTGCAGACATTTTAGGAAGCGTAATTATTGCAATTTCTGCAACATACATCGCCTGGTTTATTATCATAAAATCTAA
>CAYZEE010000067.1:0-4550 GCA_964477485.1 uncultured Gammaproteobacteria bacterium | reverse complement strand
CCATCTGCTTATTTTATTGTCAAATCAATCCTTAATGAGTTTCGGACCAAACTTTCTGAATACTTTAATTGACATAACAAAATATGTATGATAAAGTATGAAAATTAGTAAAACATCATACAAACACCCTGCTCACATTCAAATCACGACATATTAATATTCAAACTCATAATTAAAATTATTAATTCCCGTTAAGGGAATAAGTGGTTGTAAGTATTAAGAATTTTATGGGGCTTGAATTTAGAGAAACAGTTCTCCCTACATATGTTCCACCGATTCTTATCGGTGGTCCAACAAATTCCCGTTGGGGGACAGTTGATACTCCTGGTCCGGCAGTTTCTTGGGTTAATTCTATTCAAGGTGCTATATCGCGGGAAAATCTTAACGCCATGATGTTAGTTGCTGACGAAACTTCACAAACAGGGCTTGACGGTCTAAGTCCTCAACTACTAAACGAATTAGGCCAGCTTCCACATCTAGCTCCATTTTATGTTCTCACCCCACAAACACAGGCAAAAGTAGAAGAAATGGTTTTAGAAAGAACAGATGTTGAACCTGAAATAGCTCGTGAAATAGTAAATAGTGCAGGTTATTGGCAACAAAGGGATAAAATTGACGCTCTAGTGGGTGCATTAGCGGACGAATATCACCCTATAAATTTATTATCTATTGATGACGATATTGTGGTTCCTCAATTAGCTCGGCAATTAAAAGAAGAAAAGTTTCCGCAAGGAAAATTTCAATTAAGAAATAGTCAAGTATTATTCCAATTCAGGGGATCGGATGATGATCTTGATTATTTTGATTTGGAACCTAATCAATTGGCTCCAATGTTTGAAAATTTAGGAAAAACCATTGAAGAAATCCGCAGATCAGATAAAGGATATCGTGCTGTTCCTCACCTCCAAGACACAATGCAAACTGCCCTAGAAGACGCACAGCAAAGAGAAATTGCTCAATTTCAGGTTACATATGCAGATGGTGAATCAGACATTCCTGATGCAGATAAAGCTAGAATCGTTGGGGCACAAGCTATAAAATCCCGTAAACCGGATATTACAGCTGCCAATGCTGCAAAAAGCTTCCTTCGAGGAGAATTTCCTCCAGAAGAATTTGTAATATACGCATTTCCATCCGGACCCCATCGTAAATTCGCTTTTGGCAGCGCCACAAGTAATATTGATTCGGGTACTTTAGTAAGACACATCGATAGACAAACAGCTTATTGGCCCTGGTGGATATCCTCTTCTCGCAAAATTTCAAAAGACAATCCCACTCACATTGTTACTGGCCACCTAAGAAACGACAATGATGCATTAACAGTACTTCTAAAAAGGATCTATAAGCTAACAAATGCAGAAATAAAAGCTTTATACGAAGGTGGTCTTCCAACACAGTTTATACATAATCGTGCTCAAAGTGGTTATAGAGAAGGCACAATTTATCAAGCCTCTTCTTCTGCATTTGGAAAAATCCAGGCAGCTGAAGCCACGAGCCTCGAACATCTTACATTAGAAAATGGCTTGGTAACCCTAAGACCAATAGATGAGGGCTATGAAGCGCCGAAAGAAGCTGTACAAAAAGTATACGATTTGATGTACGGACTTGCCATGATTTGTGTAGGAAAAATTCAGGAACTTGAAATAAGGAAAATTTCTAGTAACGACCCGACCACTATTAACGATAAAATAAGAGAATACGGCAAAATATTTAGTGAAATCTATAACAAGCTTGCCCAATTTGATCCGGCTCTGTTTTATAAATATGCCAATATTGAAGTGAGAGACCAACTAAGATTCCATAAGAAGGTTGTGGATGCAATGCCAAAAGTAATCGGTGCTCTTAGAGAAATTATAAGAGAAGAAAAATATCCTGTGGTGGAAATATACAAGAGTCAATAATTATTAACATTTTCTAAAAAATAATATATGTATCAACTAAAATCATTCATATTCCCAAAAACATTTAAGTTTGGCGTTGCTGATGCGGACCTTCAGGTGATAGGCGAAAAGTATACATTAAGAAATGAACATTCTGAACCTACAATGTGGACCCATTTTGCAAAAAATCCAGGCTCAGTTTACCAAAATCAGACACCGCTTGAAGGAATTGATAGGTATCATCGTTGGAAAGAAGATATTAAGATCATGGTTAACCTAGGAATCAAAGATTACCGCACGTCAATTTCTATGTCAAGGGTTATGACTTCAGATAAAAAACCCAATCTTAAAGCAATCGATTGGTATAAACAGTACTTTTCTGCTTTGAGAAAAAATGGGCTAAAAATCTATGCTACTTTATACCATTGGGAGTTGCCGCAATATTTATCCGCTAAAGGCGGTTGGAAAAATAGAGAAACGACAAATTATTTGGTTGAACATGCCAAAATAGTTTACAAATATTTAGGGGAATTTATTGAAGAGGTATTTATACTCAACGAACCGTACCAATCTACTTTTGAAAGCTATCATTTAGGAATTCACGCTCCAGGAGAAAAAGAACTAAAAGGAGCACTTTCTGCCATACATCATATTTTACTGGCTCAAGGAATGGTCTTCCAACTGCTAAAAAGCTTAAACAGCAAGCTAAAAATCAGCACCACATATAATCCTCGCGTAACTTATGCTGCTACATCATCGCCTAAAGATATAAAAGCCGCACTTTATGCATTTGGTTATCAAACAAGCATGTTTACAGATCCTTTGTATTTAGGAGAATATCCGAACTATATGGTAGAACTTTTTGGAAACAAAATGCCTAGAATAAAAAACGACGACATGCAAACGATAAAGGTAGGTTTTGGACTTAATTCTTTTGGTGTAAATTTTTATCGAGGAAAAATTATACGTTATGAAGAAAAATCAGATGCGAAATTTTCTGAAGTTATTTATCCTCAAGGCATTACTAACGGCTTAGGTTGGCCGGTATTTGTTTCACCAACCTATCCTGAAGCGCTTTACGATCTTTTAAGACAACTCTACCATTCTTATCAAAGTTACGGCATGAAACAAATATATATTACTGAGAGTGGCACATGTTGGAATACCTATCCAGATAAAAAGAGCGAGGTTGATGATGAATTCCGGATCTTCTTTTTGCGAGAACACTTCCGACAAGTAGAAAAAGCCATCCTGTCAGGTATACCAGTCAATGCTTTCTTCGTTTGGACTCTTATGGATAACTATGAATGGGATCTTGGTTATAAACCAGAATCAGCATTCGGTATAGTTCATATTAATAGATCTAATTATAAACGATATCCTAAAAAAAGTTTTTTTTGGTATAAACAGTTAATTAAAAATAGAAAAATGGATTAGCTATTGCTTACATAGACTTCTAAATCTTTCTCTGTCTTTCCTAAATATCTAAAATGCCGCACTGTTCATACAATTTTAATTAAAATAATATGGTAGATAGATGGACTTACAGAAGAATAGTTAATGATTTTGATGAGGAATGGCAACAGCTTACAAGAAGTACTCACAAAGAAAGACGAGCATCCTTAAGAGAAGGAATCGCTGAAGCTGTAGAAGCGCTTGATCAACAAAGATCAATAGTGTTTAGATTAGCAGAGGCAACACCAACTCTTACTCAACATGACTTATTCGTTATACATGACCCCGTAGAAGACACTGCAACTATAGAAACCCCATCCGATCCTCGACAATTAGTAACCGCACTTCATGGGATTGACGCTCTTGTTTTAGCTTTACAAAATTCTAAGCGCGAAAATAGAATAAAAGCACATAGAAACCAAGGAACCATCTATCCACCTGACTATCCTACTATTCAATTCGCTCAAAGATCAACAATGGCCAGAATGATTCCGCTGTTGGAAAATCCCTTAGTAGCACAATTACCTCTCCCTCAAAACCCTGAGCAAACAAGCATTGTTATTGTAAGCAGAAATACAAGACATCATGTCTCTTCACTTGAAGTCGCAGTTGGATACTATAATGCTCTCATTAGAGAAGAAACTACAAAACCGCGGGGTGAATGGCTTAGAGACCATCGTTGGCGACACACAATGATTGTCAGGCAAAGTAGACACGATCATCTCCAACAAACTCATCCAGGACCACCTAATAATAGAACTGTTTGGTATGGGGTAATTCCACATTCTGAAGTAAAAATAGGTTACGAACTGCAGGATCTTGAACGACTTGACCCGCTTTCTGAATCTCACCCTATTAGTCCGACATCTTTACTTAATATGACTCCTATTAGCGCTGTAATAAATGGTCGACAGGTATCGTTCCAACAGCTCGTTGTGTAGATTAATACAAATACGGAAGTAAGTGTTTATACCTATTTTTATGAACTCTTTTAATCACGTTTTCTACAATTTTCCGAGAATAACCCAATTTGATAATCTCGTCTAATTTTTTATTTTTATCTTCAAATAAATGCAATATCTTATCCACCTCTTCATAGGTAAATCCCAGTTCTTTCTCGTCTGTTTGCCCCGGCCACATACCCGCGGTCGGCGCTTTCCGTATAATTTTTTCCGGCAATTTCAGGTATCCTGCCAACTGCCGTACCTGAGTTTT
>CAYZEE010000066.1:0-4626 GCA_964477485.1 uncultured Gammaproteobacteria bacterium | reverse complement strand
TAGGTGTCTAGGTTGCTTCAATGATTCGGGCATACACAACCTAAAGGAGTTAACCTTTGAAAAGGCTAAAGAGATATTTGATGTGTTAAAAGGCATTGGAAATCCAAAGGTGATCATTACCGGAGGGGAGCCGCTTTCAATTAGGCAATGGTTCGAAATCATAGGCTTATTTTCAACGCATTTTAGGACTGAGATATTTTCTAATGGCACGCTGATATCCAAAAGCACCGCATATAAGCTCAAAGAAATCAATGTTTCAAGTGTCAAGATAAGCATTGATGGGGCCAAAGCCGAAACGCATGACAGATTGAGAGGTGTAAATGGCGCCTTTGACAGGACCATGATGGGATTGCAGAACCTCAAAGAAGCAGGCATACCAATAACATGGCAAGCAACAATAAGTAAAATAAACTTTCACGAATTAAATGAAATGATTGATATAGCTGAAAATCTTGGTGTTGATAAATTTAAGGCTTCCCCAATGAGACCTATAGGCCGTGCTGCAAACACCGACCTTACATTAAGTGTAGAGCAAGAGCTGGAGCTAACAGAAGTACTGGAGGAAAATAAAAGCAGGAAGATAAACATATCAACCGGCGAATCCTTTTGTGATGTTGAAGAAGATTGGCGCCAGAGCTTATTGTTAAGCAATGATTTAGATAATACTGAGAAAGAGCATCTAGCGTTCATAAGAAGCAGTATGTGTGATGTAGGGATAGACAGGTTCATGTTCAATTTCAATGGTGAGTTGTGCTTATGCCCGCTTTTATCTTCAGAGGACTTTATCTTAGAGAAGAGTACAACTAAAGTCTCTAAAAGCACTTTACAATCAAATAAGCTTTCCGACAAGTTCAAAGTTCCGTTATCTAAAATGAATCCATGTGGTTCTTGCGGAGTAAAGTATTTATGCAAGGGATCATGCAGAGGAGAGGTTTTTGCGTACTGTAGAAGTTTAGAGGGCTGTAATATAAGGCAAAAAAGGTACTTTGACTATATGTTTAAAAAACATCGTGACGTAGTATGAATTATAAGGTCAATGAAAACATGGTCATAAGGCGGGAATATTTTGGAGGAGTAGTGTTTAATGTAGATGCGTATAGAAATTCGGCTTATTTCACAGTTAATGAAGAGGCAATTGATATCCTAGAGATGATCGAGTTCGGACTTCCTATTAAAAAAGTAAGAGAGATCATGATGATTATCTATGGTAGAAACTCAGATTTAGGAGTGAATGAGATAATAAGGCAGGCGCTTGCGAATAAAATAATTGATAAAGCAGACAACTGTAAAAAATATAAGTTTGATTTCGAAGCATTCATGGAAAGAAGGAACAGGATCTCAAAATTGGAGCGTCTGAACTCACCAATAACAGTCAGCCTTAACCCAACCCTGAATTGCAACCAACAATGCGACTTTTGCTATGTAAACCCTAGCTGGAAAACCCAGTATCTAAACAGGCTTAGCTTAGATGATTGGAAGGCGCTTGTTGACCAACTTGTCAAATACAAGATTCCCCTGATAGATATTGTGGGCGGTGAACCATTTGCCTGGAGGTACATGACAGATCTTCTTGAATATATTCAAACAAAACCCATCAATTTCATTATCTCTACAAATGGGACACTTATCACCGAGGAAGTGGCAAAAAGACTAGGCAAGTTAAACCCAAATAGATTCTATCTTAATGTATCGTTAGAAGATTACGATGAAGAGCAACATGATTTAGTGGTAAGAAAAAGAGGGGCTTTTAAAGCGGTTCTCAAAAACTTTACCTACTTAAAAGAATACAAAGTAAATTTTGGTGTTAATACAGTAGTTAATAAAAGAAACATTAATAGAATAGAGCCACTTTATAAAAGATTGAGGGATCTTGGGATTCCGCAGTTCACCGTTTCTTTCTTCCATTCGGAGTATGCTGATTTGCCAGATAGTAGCAATGAAATCAGCATTATCGATTTTTACCGGGTGTGGGAGAAGATCAAGAGACTAAACAATGATAGTGACAGGAAACTTCTGCTTTCAAAAGAAGGACCGTTCTTGTGGTTGTGTCCGAGCAAGATAGCGTTTTTGTCAAATAAACCAGTATCAATCGACATAAGTGGGGCCAAGGCTCCACCTTCGGATCCTTTTGGCCTCGCTTTCTGTGAGTGTCAGCTTGGAAGGAGTAGGCTAGACATCTTGCCAGACGGCTCTGTGTTCCCTTGCATTCTGTTAACCGGGAGAAAAGAGTTTATGATCGGTAGATATCCACAGAACACCATATATAAGCTTTGGCATAACGAGCGGATGCAAAGGGTATATAATCATATCCCAGTGAAGGAACAGCCGTGCAGAAGTTGCAAATTCTCTGAAGCTTGTAAGGGTGGCTGCTTTTCTTATATGTTAAACAGGCATGAGAAAACAGCAAGTCCAGATATAAGATGCCCGATAGTCCAAATGTATACTGCAAATCCTGATCTTAAAACCAACAAAATTGTATCTATTTAGCTTCCATCTTAGGCCCAGATATGAACAGTATCCGAATCCGAGTACCGTGCCGTCGATAAGAAATGCCGCTTGGGGAGATATTGCATAAAATCCTCCGACGACATAGTGAAATGAGCTAAATAGATACACAAAATTTGTTTTAATGCTTCCATTGACTTCTGGAACCTTTATGTTTACGCGTGTGAGCGTAAGGCCCTGTCTAGTACACGATTTACGCCAACAATAACTTTCGTCTTCTCAGCAAGTATTGGTGCTACCCAAACCATATTCTTCGATTAAAAGGAACTTATGTCCAACAGGGATAGGTTTTTAAGTGTATGCTTAAAATAACTTTAGGAGCAAATGAAAAAGAAAAACGTTCAGAAGAAGCAAAAGCGAAAGGCAGAAAAGCAAAAGACAAAGATGTCGATCCAGCAGATATCTTTTGATGATACTTGGATTAAGGCTTTTGGTAGGGGGTATTCTGGCCCATGTTCTGGTTGGTGCTATTAAATTATACTCTTCTTAGCGAAAGGATGAATCTTTTGGAAAGTAACCGTCAGAATAGAGATGCCGAAAGGATAAAAAATTCACTTAGGAAAGAAGCCGAGAAACTGGATCGAACTACTCGGCAAGTAGAGGAGGTCTCTGGGATAATAGCCTCTAGTGGCAAAGCCAGGGGAAAAGTGTGCAAGATAATGGATGATAGTGAACTGGATAAGATGAAACCTGGTTCTATATTGGTTACATCAATGACCAGCGCCGACTTCGTTCCTGCTATGGCAATAGCTAGCGCGATAGTTACAGATGAAGGTGGAATGACGTGCCACGCCGCTATTATTTCAAGGGAATTTGGAATACCTTGTATAGTTGGGACTAAAAAGGCAACAAAGTTACTTTCAGACAACCAGGAAGTCGAAGTTGATGCCGATAATGGCGTTGTAAAATTTTACATCCAATAAACTTAGCACATAACCACTTTTAAAATCCCATCTTCTCCGCAGCTGACAGTATTATCTCAATTGCGTTGTGCATAGACATACCTACCTTTTCATTGAGGTTCGGGTTAAACTCCACAAAATCTATCCCAATTGTTTTCTCACTCAATATTTTAGAAAGGAGGGCTATAGCTGTTTTGGGTTCAATACCTAAGGGTTGTGGGTAAGAAACCTCTGGAATATAGATGGGCTCTATAACATCGAAATCGAAGCTGACGTAAGTCTTGTCACTGTTTTTTAGGATTTTGGTAAATTTTTTTGAAATATTGCCCCTATAACTCTCAACCAAATCTTCAAAAAACACCTTTTTGTTCTTGAAATCCTTGAACCCACTTCTACATCCAACTACAACTACTTTTTCAACATTCTTATTTTCAGATACCGAAATCAAAACGCGTTCACTCAATGGTGCAGATCGGCTTTGTAAGGCATCAGAATGTGCATCAAATATTATCACGACCAACTTATTTTTAATTCCATTTACTATCGGTATAGTAATAGAGTGATCACCCCCCAAAAATACAACTCTTTTTTTGGCATCAAATAAGTTAGCTGCACAATTCGTGATTATTTGGTAACTGCTCTTTGTATCTTTTGGTTTTAGGCTTACATCGCCGAGGTCTTGAACATCTAATTTTCTATCATGTAAAAAACTCGAGCCCAAAACAAAGCCCGCTTGTCTAAAGCAAGATGGGAAGTACCTTGCACCCTGCTTAGCAGATTCCCAATCCCATGGCACTCCGAGAAGTACATTCTTCTTCTTCGAATTCAGAAATGGTGACGGTTCTTTGATAACTTTTATACCCATAGGTCTCTATAGAATGTTGGGTGATAGAAATTATAAATCTACCTTTTTGGTCCTTTTAGGTTGTTGAATTTTCAAGCATCACAAGTTTGTCGATTATTATGACGACACATATCACTACAATATCCTAACACTACCACGCTAAGCACGATTTATAGCATTCCCAGAAAGCAATATTTTTATAGATGCTATAATAGCTGAAAACCCGCCGATTTATCGGCGGGATGAAAGCGATGCGGAAGCGGCAGGCAAAACGGTCGTATATAACGACAAAACATATAATAATCTTCCCACGCAAAAGGATGCGTGGAAATCACAAGGGCCTATCGATACAGGCTGTATCCTGATGCAAAGAGA
>CAYZEE010000065.1:0-4707 GCA_964477485.1 uncultured Gammaproteobacteria bacterium | reverse complement strand
TGGCATAGAATCTTAAATCCTTAAGATTCCAATATGTATCACGACTTATTCATGACGTTTCCTTCATCTCTTTTTGACGAAACCACTTTTTACAGTACTTTTATTGAAGACTTGGGAAACTGCGAGAAAGAAGTCATTATCGAAAGTCCTTTCATAACCACGGAAAGGACTAAACCTCTTATTCCTTTATTCAATAAACTTCTTGATAAAAGAGTAAAAATATTCGTTATGACAAGAGACCCTAAAGAACACGAGAAATTTATGGAATCCCAATCAGAAGAAATGACATCTACCTTTGAAAGAATAGGAGTGCAAGTATTACTTTGTATCGGAAATCATCATAGAAAATTGGCAATCCTCGACAGGAAAATACTCTGGGAAGGTAGCTTAAATATTCTATCCCAAACTAAAAGCCGGGAAATAATGAGAAGAATAGAAAGCAAAAAAATAGCAGTGGATACTTTTAATTTCTGAAAACTTGCAAAATTTCTCTAGTTGTTATAGAAATGAAGTGCTTATGGATAGGGATTGGATAAAAAATAACGGAGAACTTATTAAAAAAGCTTACTCCATTGCCGTAAAAAATAAATATAATGTCGGTTTAGTCGTAGACGTTTTAAAAATATTAGAACAAATAGATCCTAAAAATGCCAATTATGATTTTGCCGTCAAATTATCAAATATCCTAAAATTGTTTGATAAAACCGCAAAGGTTAGGGCGCTTAGAGGGAAAAGAGTAAATTAAATTTTTATATTTATCTTAAGTACTTTTCCTATTCTTGCTAAAATATCCGAATTAGCGTTTACCTCGGCCCTTTCAATCATTGCGTAATAAGTGGTTGTAATTTTTGCACTTTTTGCAACTTCGGCTTGGGTAAGCTTCCTTTTTTCTCTAGCTTCTTTTACTTGTTTTGCAATATTTTGTATGGTTGTAGCCATAAATATATTTATAGTATTAAATCAACAAATAGAAAAATTAGCTAATTTGAGGGAAAATCAGATTTTAGTATGGCTCGACTTGAAGCTGTTTTGATGGACACTTTGTATCTGCATAAGAGCAAAATACGCAACAATCGCCATCTTTTGACTTTAATATTTCTCCACAACTTTGGCATTTATAAAAATGCTGACATGCACCTATGGGCATTGAAGCTTTTTGTTTACTGCCACATTTCGGACAAGTTAGAATAGCTTCTGTTTTTATCTTATTTGGAAATAATTTTTTCATATAGTCGTGAATTGTTTTATTTTTTAACAAATACTGGAATTATCCCAAAATTGTGCAACTTGTTGCGAGTTCCAGCCTTTATCTTTAATCATCTTTTTTGCAATCCCTTCGTTAACATAATAATGCCAGCATTTACAACAACATGGACCTTCTTTCGACAGGCTCAATGCTTGATTAAATGTTTCCTGCTGGTTTTTTGTAAGCCCTGTCGTTTTGTCATAGTCGATCCATTTTTTTGCTAGTTCAACAGGAGTTTTATAGGGATTTAAGGGGATATCCGGAATATTTTTATAAGTTTGCAGTTTTTGCAGTTCTTCATGGTATGTTTTGGTATCTTTCATTGCTCCGCAGCATTGCCCACCTAAGAATTTGCCTTTTATGTTTGGTAAAGTCGTACCTCCTCCAACACAACTTCCTCCTATGCTTCTTGTTGGAATAAGATTATCTACATTTGCGTCGCATGAGATTATCTGACTGTCCAGATCAACAAGCTCAGGGTCCACTTTTTGGGTTAAATTTTTGCTTTGCACTGTAAATAAATTTCTTCCGGTTTCGGTTGGTATTTTTTCCTGGATGGATAATAGTTCAACGTGCAAAGCTTCGGGGCTGCCAATTAAAGAAAGCAAAGCACTTGGGGATATGACAAAATAGCCTAAAAATAGGGTTAGCGTTAGTATTAAAAATGTAAGTATTCCTTGTTTTTTCATTTTATTTCACATGCTTTAGCGTTTCTATTGCTTCTTATTAAAAAATACAATGAAAGTGAAAGAAGAAATATCGAGATATAAGGAAGTTCCGCTCCCTTAAAGGGTAGAAAAAGTAAAGTCTGACTAAGCCCCAGAACTGAGATTACGGGAAGACCGCACGATGCGCATCCGCCTCCCACAATACCTAAAAGCGTACTTCCTCCCGCAACAAGATGAATTTTGCCCATTTTTTGAATTTCACTTAATCTTTGGATAACCAGGGTAATATTTAATCCGGTTAATATAGCCGTAACAAACATTAGCAGTAATGCTACGTAAGTCATGCTTGTCGTCATGCCTAAAATCAAAGAACCGTATAGTTTTAGCCTTTCGGGTATTGAAAAGGATGAAAAAAACGTATCATTAATTAAAACCAAATTTCGCAAATATACTACAAGAAGAATATAGATTACTGTTACAACAGATGTTGGAAAAATAAACTTTTTAGCCTGCAAAGACATAGCTCCATGATTACTTTTTCAGTTCCTGGTCAATTAGCGCTTGAAAAGCACTATACGGCTGTGCGCCGACAACCGGAAGACCGTCTATAAATACCGTGGGTGTTCCCGTAACTCCGGCTTTTTGCCCATCTGCTAAATCCAGGTCAAGATTTTTTTGGTCTTTAGTGCCGCTTAGGCAAGATCTAAACTGGTCCGTATTCATACCCAAATTACCTGCAATAGAAGTTAAGTTATCTGTCGTATACATAGACGTGTCAGATTCGCTTGGCTGATTTTGGTAAAGGTAGTCATGCATTTGCCAGAATTTTCCCTGCTCGTTTGCGCATTCGCCAGCGTTACCGGCCGTTACAGACGCAGGTCCCAGGAACTGATAATTGCGGTAATAAATGACAGCTTTACCGGTATCAACATAGTCTTTAATAATTTGGGGTTCGGTATTTTTAAACCATTGGTCGCAGAACGGACAACGGAAATCTTCAAAGGCAACAATTTTTACTTTAGCGTTTGGGTTTCCGTTTGGAGGCAGATGTCCAATACTAACATTAACTTTTTGTCCGGGAGCGGCAGCTGCCGGTTGGTTACCCGCAGCCGCTTGCGGAGCTGTTGCTGCGGTAGAATTGCCCAAACTTTGGTTTTTTTCCAGGTACTGAACTTTTGTAAAGAGAACTCCGATTAAAAATGCAGCTATAACCAAAAGGACAACGAGTAATTGATTCGTTTTTATATTTTTTAGTTTATTCAAATCTATTGAAAGTTTAGGCAACTCTTTGTCTTTTTGCATATTACTATATAATGTAGTAGGTAATTTAATTCTTTGTCAAGTGGCAAAAATTTATTTCATCAAGCTATAAGAATGCGACATGTTGGGTTGACCGGAGAAAAGTGAATTAGTCTTTTCACACTGTCTTGTGCATCCATTACTTTCCAAACATACGATCACCGTGTCTTGAGTTTTTGTATGAATTTCCGTAGCTTGGACAGGGACTACAATACTTACGACAATTAAACCAAAAGAAAGAATTGTTATCAAAAGGTCTGTCTTTTTTATATTCCAAGGGCTGGTCTTTTTATTCAAAAGCGTTTTAATTCTAATCTCCATCGTATGTGTATCCGCTATTGATGAGATATAGGATGGAGAAATGGACGGGTTTTCCAGTAATTTTTTCAAAACTTCAACAATGGGCTTCTTAGTTTCGATTTCTGTTACAGCTTGCTTATCGGCTTTTATCTCCCGCTCAATTTTGTAATGTTCCAATAATTTAGAGACAAGAGGGAAAAACGGGAAAATAAGTTGGGGCAATGAACCAATAAATAAAGTTAATGAATCGGAGTGCTCAACGTGGTATTTCTCATGCAGCAAGATAGCCTCAAGCTGTTTTGCCGTCATTACTGAAACTGTTTTTGTAGAAATATATATATGGGGATTTCTAATTCCTAGACAGAAGGCGAATATTCCTTTATCCTTAACGATTGAGACTTTGTTTTCCAAACCAAGCTTTTTTTCTAAAGTAGTCATGTTACTTATTTTTTTCTCATTTTTAATTAAATAATTTTTCATTCGGCTTATTTTCAAAACAGTCATAAAAGTTTTTGTTAAAAAGATAACGCCCAACAAAAGCATTAAAACAAAAATTATAAGATTTAGATCATGCTGGATTTTAAAAGAATAAGAATTAATTAGAAGCTTACAATAATATACCGTGTGGATAAAAAATGAGGGAACAAATTTATAAATTATTGAAATCATGCTAACCGTAAAAAAAGATGTAATAAGAGTGAATGCTAAAAGGTTTTTATCTATTTTTTTCATTCTTCTTTAAAATCTTAAGAAGGTATTCACGTTTTTTCCTGGGTAATTTATCTATGCTTTCGGCAAAGGATGCAACAGCAGTATCACCGAAAGAATCAATAAATTTTTTCAGGAAAACTTGGGCAACATTTTTTGAATATAACTTTCTGGACATTTTATAGGAGTAGATATATCCTGATTTTGTATATTTTCTGGTAACCAGGCCTTTATCGTACAGTCTTTGCAGAATAGTAGCAATAGTGGTATAGGCGAGCTTATGTTTTTTTTCAAACCTCAATAAAACATCTCTCACGGAAGATTCATCCCGTTCCCAGATGACGTTCATTACTTGCTGCTCAAGTTCACTCAACGTTTTTTGTTTCATTTACTACATAGTGTAGTTTATTTATGAAGAAATTTCAAATTCGTGTGCTGGCACCCTAGATGACGTACAGAGGAGCTCCTTTCTGTTGGGAATGAATC
>CAYZEE010000064.1:0-4720 GCA_964477485.1 uncultured Gammaproteobacteria bacterium | reverse complement strand
TTGTCACCTATCAGATATGTATCTAGAGGTCTTGGTTGGGTAGAATCCCATATTATCTTTGCCCTTGAAGCCTCAAGTTGCGTTATTAGTTGCACGGTTTCCTCTGTGGATTTCGCGGCAGATAACACTGATGGCACTACAATCCATACGCTTCTTTTCTTGTTATCTTGCCTTTATATAGATTGTATCCTATAAATACTGCCCTTATGGATACACCTAATCGCCATAGTGGTTTATTCTTGAAATTGATACTGAGTATGGATACCCTCCTGTTGCCGATTCCTATGACAGAGCTAAGAAGCAGAATTATTATAGTCTCGAAAATCTGTAACTTGGAGAACTGTTTTAATGCCAAGTACATATTGTTGATTTGGAAGATTGGAAACCAATAATCAGGGCCTTTTGTGTTTGATACTTTCTTTGCAGTAAAGCCTTCAAGGTGTTTTACGCTTGTCGTACCTACATAAATAATTTTAAATCCGGCTTTAGATGCACGCAAACAATATTCTATATCGTCGCTTCCTTGGAAAAAATTTTCATCAAGGAGTCCTATTTTTTTAATTACCTTCCTTTTTATAAGGTGTACTACACTACCTAATGCTTTGACTTCTTCTATTTGATTATATTTTTTAGCATCGTTAGTATTCCATCCTCTATTTCTTGCCAGCGGTCCTGTTTGTGTAATGCCTGCCTGCTGCAATCTTCCGTTAGGGTAAAGAAATTTTGGTCCGACTATTCCATAATTATTTTGGGTTTCGGCAACTTCAACAAGTTTTCTTAACCAGTCTTTATCCTCTATTATCACATCATTATTTAGCAAAAGAATGTAATCAGGATTTAGATTTCTAAGTGCATATTTTATCCCGTTATTAGCAGTTTTTGTATATCCGCCATTCGGCTTATTTATTGTTATTTTAACATTTCTAAAATTAGATTTTACATATCTGATGCTTTTGTCTGTAGATGAATCGTCAGAGAAGACCGTTGCATAGTTCCCGTAATTTGTTCTCCTAACTGAATCTAGCACATGCCAAAGTATTGGTTTTGATCTGTAGAAAATACTAGCGCCATTGTAGTTTGTAATAACAAGCACAACTTTAGGCTCGCCGATTTTAGTCATATTTCATCAACAGGTTCCGATTTTGAATTAAGCAGCAATAATGATAATCGCCGGATCCTCCGCACTTATAATTTCCCTGTGGGTTTTCATATATTCATAGGAACTTGACAAATTAAGAATCTTTTCATCCAATTGGCTGTGGGACATAAGTCAACTCCCTAATTTCAGTTAATGCACTACCCAATTTGATTTTTGAGTATAGATAATCCTTCTTTCAAGCTTATAAGCCGTATATCTGAGGTAGACCGTACCTTTGAAGTGTCCATGTCCAGCTTTTCTGGTCTTTTCCCTATTTGTTTTAACTCTTCGGTTGTGATGGGATTTATTAAATTCTTGGGCAGATCAAATGCCTCTGCTATTTTTAGTGCAAATTCGTATCGGTTTATGAAATCAGGGCCGAACACATGAAATGTTCCCCTAACATCTTTTTCGCAGAGATCTAAGATTATTTCTGCCAGATTATCAGTGAAAGTAGGATTGTTATATTGATCAGTTACAACATTTACTTTTTCCATTTTTTTTAGATTATTTATAATAAAGGATGCAAAACTTTTTCTAGAAATGCCATCTTTACCGTAAAGGACAGTAGTCCTGATTATTATAGAGTTATAGTTTAGGATTTCGACCACATTTTCTGCAATAGCTTTAGTTTTAGCGTAGTAATTTAGTGGGTTTACGTTATCCTCTTCATTATATTTGCCGTCTTTTTTGCCATCGAATACTCCATCGGAGGATAAAAACACCATCTTTGAATTCGTTTTGTTGCATGCCTCTGCTACATTTTTGACGCCTTCAACATTGACTAACCATGCTTCTTCTTGATGAACCTCGCAGTAATCCAGATTAGTTAGAGAATGCGTATCAATTACCCATTCTGGCTTTAGCTTATCCATAAGTCTTAATACATCTCTACTTTTTGTTACATCTAACTTTAAGAAATTTTCAGCAGCTATCTCATGCGAATTGTATGTGCCAAACATCTGGTAATGCTTGCTACCGATTTCTATTATTCTATTGCCGAGTAATCCACCAGCACCTATGACCAAAACTCGTTTAGCCATGAAATTCTACCATTCTGTTTTTCCCTTGTTTTTACGTAGAAAGTAATCCCTTGCTATGTGTGCAGCCTCATACAAAGATTCGAAAGTGCCAGCGTCTGACCATTTTCCATTTAGCACATGGAATTTTAATATGCTTTCTTTTATATAGAGATTATTAATGTCAGTTACCTCCAGTTCGTTGCGCTGCGATGGTTTTAATCTTGATATTTTTTCAAATACACTGAAATCGTACACATATAGGCCTGTAACTGCGTATTTTGATTTAAAGGTTGTGGGTTTTTCTTTTATTCTTATTATTGATCCGGTTTTATTAAATATTGCAACTCCATAACGTCTTGGATCTTTAACCTTTTTCAAGAAGACCATGGCACCGTTATTATCAAAGGAATTTATTTTCTCTTTTACCTTGTTGAATTCAGGGCTAGTTAGATTGAAGATATTATCTCCAAGCATCGTTACTATCGGCTCTTTATTAAAAAAAGGCTTTAGAAGGCTTAGTGCATGCGCTATGCCGCGAGCTTCCTCCTGTACAACGTAAACAAGGTTAACTCCATATTCATTGCCGTTGCCGAGTAATTCGGCAAATGCACCTGCATGCTCCTTCCCAACCACTATCGCTATATCTTTGATTCCGCATGCTTTTATAAATCCTAATGAGTTGTATATCATTGGTTTATTGTATACTGGAAGTAGGTGTTTGTTGGTTATCCTTGTAAGTGGATACAGTCTAGTACCTGTCCCGCCAGCAAGTATCACTCCTTTCATAAGATCATATATTTAATATAGAGCTTTATAATACTTTAGCGTTAGTGTCATGCCTTCTTCAAAGGTAAACTTAGGTTTCCATCCAAGCTCTTCGGTTAGCCGTTTTGAGTCGAGTGCATACTTTTTATCATGTCCTTTTCTATCAGATACGAATCTTATCAATTTCCTGCTCTTCCCAAGTTTTTCCAGTATACTCTTGACGACTTCTATGTTACTGAGTACGTTATTTGCAGATATTAGATACGTTCTCCCATATTCTCCTTTGCTAAGTATCATTTCCAGTGCGCTACACTGATCAGCCACGTATATCCAATCTCTCATCTGCAAACCGTTCCCGTAGATGGGAATGGGCTTGTTCCTTAAGGCATTTATTATTGTTTTTGGTATTAGCTTTTCTTTGTATTGATATGGGCCAAAATTATTGCTGCTGTTAGATATTGTAAGTGGCAGTTTGTATGTATTAAAATATGAGTTTACAAGATGGTCACCTGCAGCTTTTGTGGCAGAATAGGGATTTTGAGGGTTATACCTTGATCCTTCATTGAATTTCTTAGATGAGTTTATCTCTAATGAGCCATAGACCTCGTCGGTAGAGACCTGATGAAACCTTGTTTCATACTTTCTCACTGCTTCAAGCAAAGTATATACTCCTATTATGTTAGATTTTATGAAGATGCCAGGGTTTGTTATTGATCTATCTACATGCGTTTCTGCCGCGAAATTTATTACAGTATCAGATTCCTTTACTAACTTTTCAATTACTCTGCTATTTGTTATGTCTCCTTTTACAAATCTGTAATGTGCGCCAACATCTTTAGCGCTGGGCAATATTGCGGCATATGTCATTTTGTCTAAATTAATTATATCGTCTTTTGGATATTTTTCCTTCCAGAAGCGTATAAAGTTGGTGCCTATAAAGCCTAATCCACCCGTCACTAATATTTTCATAGGTAACCAACTATTTGCGAATGTCAATAATATATTGTTCCTCAGAAAAAGAATTAAGGTTTTGCTTATTAGCTATTTACTTGTATTATAGAGATTCTGACCAAAGATAGTGGAAGGTTTATTAGCCTTAAATACTAAAAGTAATGGGTGATTTTATGCCTTTCGAATTCAAGAGAATTGGTATAGGCACTATTTTAGTGGTTCCGGTAGTATTTAATGACCTGCGCGGGGCGTTCGCTGAGGAGTATAATAAGTACGAATTCAAAAAAGCGGGTATAGAAGGAGAATTTATCCAACGAAACTATTCATTCTCAGTAAACAATGTCATAAGAGGAATGCACTTCCAGAGGAAACCATATGAACAGGCAAAACTGGTAACATGCGCCAAGGGGGAAATTTTAGATATCGTTGTAGATATCAGAAAAGGCTCTAATAACTATGGTAAATATTCTAAACAGATTCTGTCAGGTAGGAATAGGTTTAGCCTTTATGTTCCTAGGGGGTTTGCACATGGATTTCTTGTGCTTAGTGATGAGGCGGAGGTAATTTATGATGTAGATAACAAGTATTCCCCCACTAACGAAGGAGGGGTAGTATGGAATGACCCAGATATAGGGATAGATTGGGGCACAGATAAGCCAATACTGTCCGAGAAAGATAGAAGTTGGCCTAGGCTGAAAGACATTTGATAATGGCAGATTTTGCCTACCTGATTTAGGGTCTTGTAGAAATCCTCTTTCATTGAGGATGGGATGTGGAATTGTATAAAGCATGTTGCTCTCTGTCTACTCCATCTTTATGAAATTTCCATGCTCACTATTTCCAA
>CAYZEE010000063.1:0-4754 GCA_964477485.1 uncultured Gammaproteobacteria bacterium | reverse complement strand
GATTTTATAGTAAAGTATATAAATTTATATTGTAGTATAATGTTAGTAAAAATGCGAATAAGGCAACGCTATACAAATAGCCGACTGTTTCTGGGTGGAGTTATAAGATTTACGGCGCTATTCATTGTTAGCGAAGGCTCTGAGGTATTACAAGATGATTTATATGGTTAAAAAACTAACACTTTTTAGTCGAGGTGGAGAGAGAAGCTCTCAAAAATTATTATTAAATTTTAAAACTCATAACACTTACAAAATGGCAGAAGGACATTCTATTCTTGGGAAAAAATTAAAGAGAATAAAACCTAAGATTCCTTATCTACAATATGAAATACTAGAATATTATTACTTGAAACCAAATGGGAATTTATCTAATTATGTTGGCTATCCAGAAGGAAGTAGAATTGTCGCAGGTGCAGTAAAAAGTTTAATTGAAAAGAAAATGATTAATGATGAGTTTGGACTTACAGAGAATGGAATTTATTTTATAAAAGATAAAGTAGAACAAGGACTTAAATTTCCTGACTATACTAAAGTCGAATTTAATGCTAATGAACTTCATTCACAAATTACTGGGATGGAGCATAATCATACAAAACCTGTATTTAGGTGGTATAGCTATCTTGAGGATTTTCCGAGTAATTTCATAGAAGATTACATTAGGAAATATAAATTAAACGATAAATATTACGTCTTAGACCCTTTCATAGGTAGTGGTACTACTGCGGTGCAGGCAAAGCTGCTTGGTTATAAGAGCATAGGCATAGACATCAATCCTCTAATGAGTTTTGTAAGTAGGATTAAAACTAACTGGACGATAGATGCGGAAGCACTATCAAAATTGGTGTATAAATTAGTAAATGAATTTAAGGAGCTTTCAGCAGAACAGAAGAAAGCGGTGTTTGAGGGCAGCACATTGAGAAATATGCCAAGAAGGGAGCTTAATCAGTGGCTGAGTCCAATTAAACAGTTTGAGATCGCAGCGATGCTTAATTTAATAAAAAATCTGAATTGTTCAGAAGAAATAAGGAATATTCTAATGTTTATTACTTCAACAAGTGCAGTTAATGTTTCTTATGTTGCTTTCTGTCCGGGAACAACCTTTTATCCTTTTAGAGAGAAGCCTGATTTTCTTGCAGAATTTATTAGGTTGGCAGGAGAAATTATAACTGATTTACAAAATAACGCTGTGATTAAAAACAAGAATGTCGAATCAATAATAATTGATGGTTCATCTAAGGATGAAAAGGTCTTTAAGAAATTCGAAAATAAAGTAGATATAATAATAACATCACCACCGTATCCTAACGATTTAGAATATACTAGACAAACGCGATTGGAACTTTATCTACTCGGCTATGTTAAAAATATGAATGATGTACAAACAATTAAGAAAAAAATGGTAAAGGGCAGTACAAAACTAATATTCAAAGAAGATATAACACCAGAAAGAGTTGCTAATCTATCTAGTGTTAAGAATATAACTAACCAAGTGGCTTTACGACTTAAAGATAAAAATTGGGGCTTTGATTACCCGAAAATGATAAATCAATATTTTGCGGATATGTGGGTAGCATTGGAAATTTATTACAAGACTCTTGTTGATGGCGGAGCCTGCATATTAGTAGTAGGTGATCAAACTTCAAAGGGAGTAGTCATACCAGTGGCAGAGATATTAGCGGAAATAGGTAAAGAAATTGGGTTCTCAGAAAGTAAAATAGAATTGCATAGAAATAGACGAAGCACAGCGCATGACATCTCGATACCTGAAGAAAATTTGATCTTGATAAAATGAGTAGCGCAAAGACAAACAAGGGAAAGGAAGAAGCGCCAAAAGTTCCGCACAAAATAGCTGCGGAAGTTTTTGGTAGAGAGATTTCTCAATTCAAGAACAAAGCAGTGATTCAACAGATAATTAAGGAAGGTTATATTTCACCATACACTGGTAAAAAATTCAAGAAAGTTTCAAGATTATTAGAATACCCGATGGGTATCGACGTCATATATTGGAAAGGGGTGCCTGTTATTATTGACCCAGATAGATTCTTACAAGACAATATAATATTTAGAGATATAGCAAACAAATTCATGAGCGGAGAAGATAATGTTATAAGAATTCCAGAAGTAAGACTGAAAAGGATTGGTTCATTTGATTTTGTACTGTGTAAACACGAACCACTTGGAAGTCGAATAAGAGATTTTGTAATAACTGAGATACAATCCGATTCTACTACTGGGACGGGAAATCTAGTCCAGAATCTAAAAGATATTATGGAGAAAGGGTTGGAGGGGACTAAAAGTAGCTACGCGTTCGGTATGAATACTTACAATACAATTAAACTTTCCTTTGTGCAGATGTTAAAAAAGGGCGTAGTGGCCGAGGGATGGAATAAGAACATTGTATGGGTGATGCAAGATTTTGTTTTCCAAAATATGATTGCGCGGTTCGAAATACCGGAAAATGAGTTCTCAGAAAGTAAAAGGACACATTATTTCATCTATTCATTAGTAATGAATGAGAAATTGGGAAGACACGTACTAAAATTAAGTTCAGTACATTCTTATAATATGGCTGAATTAAGGCGCGCCTTCGATGCGGACAGAACTCTACCTTCATTAGAACAATTCCAGCAGGCTTTGGAAAGAAGAGTTGCGGCTAATTTACACAAATAAGAAACTTACTGAAAATTGCCTGTGGGACACTGCAGAGCCGATGGATGGAGGAGCTTAAAGAAAGCATTTTATATCTTAGAAGACATTGCCTATTAAAAACTGTTGATAAAATGAAGAGCTTTGAATCGGACTTGCCTTTGAAAAAGGTATTTACTGAGACTTTATTTAGGATACCCGATTATCAAAGAGGTTATAGTTGGGATGTAGAGCAGTTAGATGATTTATGGGAAGATTTAGAGAACCTACGTGAAGCAAAAGAACACTATACAGGTTTAATAACAGTAACAGAAGCTAATACTGAAGAAGCTGCTGCATGGACTGGCTTTAATACAAACTATATAATTGATGGGCAGCAGCGACTTACAACACTTATAATCCTTTTAAAAGTACTATTGGATAGAGCTAAAGAACTCGGCCTAAAAGAATTGGATAATCAGCCTATCACCGATGTAATTCAAAAATATCTATATAGAATTAACACCAATAACGAATCGCTTAAAGTTAGTATACTCGGTTATACCTCAGATGACCCTTCAGATGAGTATTTTAAAAGTAAAATATTGGAAATCAAGCAACCTACTAATAATCTGCAAACTGCTTACACAAAGCGTTTGGAATATGCAAAGAATTACTTTGCAGATAAGATAAAGACGTATACTGATAATTATGTGAACTCATTATTCAAACTAATTACAAACAAACTAATTTTCAATGAATATAATGTATTAGGCGATAGAGAAGTTTCCATGATATTCGAATCTATGAATAATCGTGGTAAAAAACTTAGTGCATTAGAGCTTTTAAAAAATAGGCTTATGTACATATCAGAAAAACTTAACCTAAATGAAGAGGGAGAACAAAAACAATTAAGAGAGACTATAAAGAAGGCTTGGAAACTGATTTATGAATGGCTTGGGAAAGATGAATTACTAGATGATGACGAGTTTCTAAGAGCGCACTGGACTATGTACTATAACTACGATAGGCAAAAGAGTAAAGCTTACGCAGAAGATTTGTTAAATAACATCTTTACAATAAAGAATGTATACAGCAAAGATAAGAGTCTAAGCTATGATGATATAAACAGCTACGCAGTTTCTTTATCTGATGCAGTAAAGCATTGGTACTTTATAAATTACCCAGAAAAAAGTAAAGGTACATATGATGACAAAGTGATAGATGAGCTGGCAAGATTAAATAGAATAGGTTATACGGCATTTAAGCCATTAGTCATGGCATTATTACTAGAAACTGATGGTAAAAACGATGTAGAATCATTGGTAGAGATATTACGGAGATGTGAAGAATATATCTTCAAAGTGTTTGCTTTGTCTGGAAAGCCATCAAACACGGGGGATAGCCACTTTTACAGATGGGCGAAATATTGTTATGATAAAAGTAAAAGTAAAAAAGAAATAATAGATGATATAGAACTTTGGACACGATACGGATTTTTGAATATGGATCGTTTCTTGGCTGACGCTGATGAACTATTCGAACAAGGAAGAAACGGTTTTTACGATTGGAATTACGTAGGATACTTTCTATTTGAATACGACTTGTATCTGAAGGAACAATCTAAGGGCAATACAGGAAAGGCCATTAACTGGAACGAATACACCAAATACAAGAAAGATTATGTTAGTGTTGAACATATCTATCCACAAACTGCCAATAAAGAATGTTGGCAGAAATTATTTGGTAAGTTTACTACGACTCAAAGAGCAAATTTAAGGAATAGTTTAGGTAATCTACTACCGCTTTCAACTCAAAGAAATTCATCATTTCAGAATAATTGCTTTGAAGATAAAAAAGATGATGGAAAAGGCGGCGGATATTATGTAGGTTCATACAGCGAAGCGGAAATCAATAAGGAGGCGGAATGGAATGCGGATAAAATATTAGAGCGAGGATTAAAACTCTTAGAGTTCATGGAGAAGCGTTGGAATTTACAAATTACCCAATCAGAAAAGAAGAAACTTCTGCACTTGGAGTTCTTATAATTTAGTTAGCTCAACAATTACTGCCAGTGGGGCATTGCAGCACGTTGGTGCGGTAGACCTCGTAAGTTGCGTTGGCAACGC
>CAYZEE010000062.1:0-5066 GCA_964477485.1 uncultured Gammaproteobacteria bacterium | reverse complement strand
TCATGGACGCCCTAGCGGAAATGTCCGAGGCTCAAATGCAAATGCGCTTGACCCACCCACCCGTTCGCGCGCAAACCCCGCCCGCAGAGGAGAAGAGGGATGCGAGAGGGACTCCCTAGAGAAAAGAAAAGTTGTTTTGGAATTTAAGAATTTTCCTTTATAAGAAGACTAATTAATGTTATCGTCATTTCGGACTTCGGGATAGTCTCGAAGCGGGTTCTTTCACAAACAAAAAGGAGGTAATCATGAGCAAGAAACATCCCATTCCGGAAAAGTATCATTGGATATTTGCTATTGGAAAAATCGACAGACGGGGCAATGTCATAGATTTCAAGACACCACCAGTCATTGTTGATTCCCTAATATCCATGGAAGACTACAAAAAACTCATCTTTGGTGAACATGTTCCCGCAGAATGTTTGCCGGTAAGATACTTTGAAGCCAGACAATTTGTCGTGCTTCGACCTACCGCTTTGCACTATCGGGCATACATCAGGGAAGAGCTGGAGAAATCTGGTATGCAAATAGAAGAAGAATTTGAGCTTAATAATTTTATGAAGCTCGCTGACTCTATCTATTTGCTAAATCCAGAAATTCCATTTCATTGGAAATGGAGAGTCATCATGAGAGTGCTTCACGATACTGGTTTTCAGGATCAAAACAACGCAGTTGTTTTTCTCTTCAAGAACCATGAAGAAGGCATGAATATAATGGATGTAAAAAAGCGTTTACGTGCTAGCATGGGCGAAACTCCTGTGTTGGTGCGTTATGCTAATAAACCAGAAATTGCTCTGGGAATACACCATCTACATTCTCCTGATTCTGAAAGACTTGCAATCGAGTACAACACGCTCATGCACGCCAAACACAAAACATCTGTGTTCGGTCAAACCACCTAATCGACTTCTAAGTTGGTTAGGTGGTTCTTTTTTAAAGATTTTTAAACTAACTGCCGTTGCCCATGAGGACAATGGGTAAATGGGAACAAGAAAACGCTCTGCCACAATGTAAAGAAGCTGGCAGTAGCGAGTGAAATGTGGGAGCTGATGGTGATGGCGGACCCGAAACGAGTGTACAGATCAATAAGGGTGACGATATATTGTTTCGTTTCGCTGATGTTTTCCTCGAACGTATCAAGAGCGGCCACAAATTATCTATGTAAAATATTATTTTATACAACGTGATTATTCTATAATAAGATTCGGCGGGAGGTGTAGTTCTTCAAATGTTAATTCGTGTTTGATAGTTTGCTTACCCATCAGACAGAGTGCGGCGTTTGCAATATCCACTTTTGTCGGATAGTAAGATTCAGTGAGCATGGTTGAAGTTGGAACCGGAACGTCAGGGCAAGAAAGTGAAACTGAGGCATTCTTCAAACTTAGTGATTGCTGCTTCGCAACATACGCGATAACATCCGAGCCAATACTAAAAGCATGATTAGTGGTATCAATTGTGATAAGTCGACCAGTTTTCTCCACTGATTTTAAAACAGTTTCATAATCTATCGGATTTATAGAAACAAGATCTATAAGTTCTACATCAACATAACCATCAATCAACCCTAAAGCTTCGTACGCCGCAATCAAGCCGTCCCCATAAGAAACAATCGTAAGATCCGTGCCCTTTTTAACCACAACAGCTTTATCAAGTGGTTTATCATATGGTTCAATTGACACAATCTGTTTCAAAGAGAAAAGCCAGCGAGGTTCTAATATAATTACAGGGTTTTTGTCACGAACTGCCGAGATAAGTAAACCCTTCGCCATAGATGGAGTAGAGGGAATAACAACCTTAAGACCAAGCGCGTTGCCAAAGAGTGGGTATAGAGCTTGTGTATGCTGAGGACCTTGACCCCATTGTCTGCCAACATTGATCCTGAATACAATTGGAACAGGATGTCCGCCGCCGAACATATAATTCCACTTCGCCGCTTGTGTAAATATCTGGTCAGCAGCAAAGAGTGCAAACTCAACCCTACCATGATGCACAATAGGGTGAAGACCTGTTATGGCTGCGCCAACTGCCATTCCTGTTACGGCATTTTCTGACTGCGGTGTTTCAATTATCCGGTATGGATACTTTTCCTTAAGTCCAGCCGTTGTTCCGTCCGCACCATTTTTATATGAGACTTCCAGGCCCATAATAACAACATCCTGATCCACCTCCATTATCTGGTCTGTAGCTTCCTTAATTGCTTCAGTATATGTAATAATCCTATTAGACATAGAGGTCGGCGTATAAGCTTTCTTTCCTTGGGAAAGGTGCCTTCTCGGCAAAAACGATTGCATCGATAACAATTTTTTTAATATCCTCTTCAGTAGTATTAATTTCATCTTCGGAAACCCCTGAAGCGAGAGTTTCTCGTCTCATCCTTGCAACTGAATCTTTCTCCTTTCGCTGTTCTATCGTATCCTCTTCACGAGTCTCTTCCTCAAAAGATGGCCCACTGTGTGCCATATGACGATAGGTCAGACACTCAATTAAAGCGGGCTTGCCTGTGCGTACCTTAGTAATAAGTTCTCTTACCTTTGTTACTACATCTAAATAATCATTTCCATCAGATCTCATGTACTGTACTCCAAATCCAGTAACGATCTTTTCAGTATCATGGTATGAGGATCGCCGTTCCCAAAGACGTGTATTAATAGAACGAAGATTATTTTCAAGAACGAAGAGCAATGGCAATTTTAAAAGTGCCGCTAGATTCAGAGATTCATAGACGCCTCCTTCCTCAAATGCGCCGTCGCCCATGAATACCACTGTTATCGCACTCTTCTTGTGGTACATTTGCTCAAATGCACTGCCGCAGGAAAGTGGTACAGCGCTTGAAAGAATCGGTGTTGATCCAATAAAATTAACTGATGTATCAATAAGGTGCATTGATCCACCCTTGCCGTGCGACGAACCATATTCTTTTCCAAACAATTCACAGACCATTTTCTTGAGGTTTCCTCCTTTAGCCAGATAATGTCCGTGTGATCGATGATTACCCACCACACGATCATCTTTATGTAGCGCGTCGCACACACCCACAGCTACCGCTTCCTGGCCAATACATAAATGAACGAGGCTCATTATCTTATTCTTAAGGTAATAAGAAGCTATTTGCTCCTCCACTGTTCGAATGAGGAACATTTTTTTATAAGCGCCTAGTAACATCAACGTAATTTTAATAGAAATATACTTTTAGTCAATGCATCAACGGAAAAGACGTTAGAGTACTCCACATATTATAACTTTCAAACTTCTAATTATCTGTCAGGTAAGCTTCAATATTATCTATAACCTTTATACTTAACTTTTCTCTAGCTTCTATTGTTATTCCAGCTATAATATTTTCTGTATATATAAATCTTTCCAAATCACCGAGTTTTTCTTTTATTTCAGGCTGATGATCTCTTATTAAGAAATTATTTTCATCTTCAAGCCATAGTCTAACGGCATCAATATCCTTATAAATATTCCCTAAGCAAGTATCGATTATAATCTTACCATTACCGATTTTTTCTATCTCATTTTTTCCAATTATCTTAGTGTTCTTAGGAACATGCATAGATATAATATCGCTTTTTTCAAACAAATTATTGATAGGCGAATATTGAACTCCTTTCTCTTCCCACTCTGTATTTCTAGATCTATTGTAATGTAAAACTTTCATTTTAAACCCCAGAGCTATTCTAGCAACTTGTTGCCCCACTGCTCCGAGACCAACAATTCCAATTGTTTTTGAACTAAGTTCACTAGGATCATCCCTCCACCTGTGCTTACCGAATCCCCTAAAAAGATTGAGTAGTTGAGCAAAAATATACTCAGCCGTACTATCATCACCATAATCAGTAACATTTTTGATAACTATGTTATGTCTTTTTACCGCTTCTAAATCAATATTAGCTAAACTTGTTCCGCAAATTCCAATATATTTAAGATTCGAAGCATGCTTTAAAATTGAAGCGGTTATTATTGAATGCCAATTACCCAAGACTGCGTCAGCATCATTAATTCTTTGATAGATTTCCGTTTCATCTTCTGTGTCAAATTCAGGATAAATAACACGCTCGTTTGAATAATGTTGAATTTTTTCTTTCGCTTCATCGGTAATTTTAACTGTATTAATAAAGGCTATTTTATTGAATTTTTTCATACTTGAGTTTTTATAATAAAAATTTTTCTAGTGTTCATTAACAACACTCTATATACAGAATAGATTACTTAGACGGTTACAATTTCAAATCTATCGTATACCTTTAACACTCTACTTAAGACTTCATCCGCGGTTTGTCCAGTAATTTGAACCCAACCAGCACAACTTGTATATTGTCTTCTCGATTCAATAACATCTCCCACCTTATACGTAACATTGCCATCAATTACTCCATCAAGATCACTTATTTCCTTATAGGAAGAGATTTTAGTAACTACTCCATTGGTCAATGGTAAAAACATGTCACCAACACACCACTTACCATTTAACGGAAGTTGTTGAATTTTTCTTCCAACCATAATATCAACCAATAGAGAACAGACATCTACCCCAAAAGCAATGCTTTGATTTGACAACATGTGGTCCCCAGGGGTTCGCCATGCAAATTCACAGACTATAGGTTGCCCTTGAAGATCAACAAAGAATTCAATTTCTATATATCCATTTTTCAGGCCGAGCTCACTAATTATGTTCTGGGTCGTTTTTACTCCATCGAATCTAATATTATTAGGATTCTCTGCAACAGTAATCTGAGCAAACTTCTCTTTCTTCTCGGCGAAACTGAGATTAGTATAAGGAAGCCATGTAATAAAAGTTCCCACAACTTTACCATCCTGCACTAGCGAATCAAAGCTCCAGATTAAGTATGGGCAATACGTTTCTGCGATGAATCGCCCCGTAGAATAATCAAGCCGAAGAGATTCTAACTGACCCTTGCTTTCAATCATATATACTTCCTTTGACGAAAGTCCCTTACGCCACTTAACTATGAAAGGAAAACCCTCATGTTTTTCGGCAAATTTTAACGCCTCATCAATGGAGGACAGCTCTTGATAAGACATTGTTCGGTATCCAAGTTTTTGCA
>CAYZEE010000061.1:0-5091 GCA_964477485.1 uncultured Gammaproteobacteria bacterium | reverse complement strand
GGGAGCTCAAGAGGCAAGGTTATATAGATGATCAGTTTAAGATAACAATCGCTGGAAAATTAGCACTGATATGAGGTTTTATTATGCCAGATTCGTTGATAGATGAACTACCAAAAATCGTTGCAAACGGAAAGAAAGACGCTCAGAAAAGGCTGGACAGTCTCTCAAGCCGAAGTCGCATAACTCTACAAACAAACGAACTCGTTTTGCCAACAAAAGCAGGGGGTGGACTTGTAGGATTCACTGGACAAGCCGTAAAAGAACTTGATAAAAAAGATGGGCTCAACAGAATGATTTACGGGGATAATCTTCTTGCCATGCAGGCCTTGCTTGCAGGAGATCCGGCTACGAATACACCGTCTATGAGAGGAAAAATAGATTTGATATACATAGACCCGCCGTTTGACAGCAAAGCTGACTACAGAACAAAGATACATTTACCAAAGATAGAGATAAAACAAAAGCCTACTGTAATCGAGCAGTTTGCATATTCTGATACGTGGAAGGAAGGAACGAAATCTTATCTTGAAATGATTGTACCACGATTAATACTTATGAAAGAACTACTAAGTGAGCAAGGCTCAATTTATGTTCACATAGACTGGCATGTTGGACACTATGTAAAAGTTATTATGGATGATATTTTTGATAGAAATAACTTCAGAAATGAGATAATATGGAAAAGGGCACATGGCATTACTGGTGTATCTGGAGGTATGAATCAGTTTGCTAGGTTACACGATACAATATTATGGTATAGTAAGGGCAAAAGCATATTTAATCCAAGCTTTTCACCATATTCGAAAAAGACATTAGACATGTATCGATATGAGGATGAAAAGGGTAAATATAGACTGCAAATACTCAGAAATTATTCAGATGAATCAATAAGTAAATTCGAGAAAGAAGGCAAAATTTACAGTGATGCAAAGACGGGGAAGAAATATCTGAAACAGCACATTTCGGATAAAGAAGGAGTATTAATGTCTGATGTTTGGTCAGACCTATCTTATGTTCAGAAGGCAAGTGATGAATATTTGGGCTTTGATACACAAAAGAGCATGAATTTATTAGAAAGAATAGTGCAATCTTCATCAAATCCTAATTCTATAGTGGCAGATTTCTTTTCAGGTAGTGGCACAACCAGTGCGGTTGCTGAAAAGTTCGATAGAAGATGGATTATGTGCGACTTAGGAAAGCCTGCGTGCATGATAACGCGTAAAAGACTTATAGACCAAGATGCCAAACCATTTTTGTTTCAGTCCATAGGAGATTATCAAAAAGAACAATTTGAGCAGTCATCATTCAAAAGTATTGGGGACTTAGCACATGTCGTTCTGAATCTTTATGGTGCCTTGCCATTTCCAATGCAGCAAGGCACACCAAATAACTTAGGTTACATAAAACAAACTAAAACACTAGTTTTTGTAGACTCACCTAAAAAAATGACTGGGTATGCCACATTAAAGAAAGCGCAGGAGCTTAGAGCATCATTTATGGGAGGATGGGAGAAAGTAATTGTATTGGGTTGGAATTTCGATTTGAATATTAGCAGAATAATAGAAAGTTTCCAAAAGGAAATTGATGATGACAGAATGGAGGTATTAGTCATACCGCCTGACTTGTTAGAAAAACTTAAACATAAAGCAGATTATGAAAGGCTAATAAGAGAAGGAAAGGTGAGATTCTCTTCATTGCAGTATCTGAATGTAAAACCAATAAGGAAGAAGGAGTCTGATAAAGAAAATGATGAAATTGATGTCGAGCTAGAGAATTATGTTTTGTTGTCGCCGGATGCACTGCCGTTAGACAAGGAAAATAAGGAAAAACTGGAGGAGGTCATAGAAAAAGACCCATTAAGTTTAATAGAGTATTGGAGTATAGACCCAGACTATGATGAAGACGTATTTAGAAGTAAATGGCAGGATTATAGAGAAAACCATGAAGACACTTTAAAAATTGAAAGAAAGGCTAAACTCATAGTTCCAAAAGTGAACGGAAAGAGGAAGATATGTGTAAAAGCCGTAGACGTCTTTGGATTTGAAAGCGTTGCAGTGCAAGAGGTCATTTAGATGGTTCAAGCAAAATCACTAGGAACTAATACTATCCCATTGAAGTTAGCTGAACTGATCTCAAAAATGGCTAATAAAGAATGGAAAGAAGGCAGCTTCATCGAAAAGGTTTCTCCGATAACAAAGGATTTACTTCGTTTTTGGGATCCGGAAGGCAGTTTTGCTGATTTGAGAACTTTCAATTTTCACGAGGGGCAGTGGCAAGCAATACTGAACATGATCTACGTTCACGAAATTCTGAAAGTGAAAAACGTCCAAGATATGTATATGTCTATTTATCCGGATCTTCTTGCTGAGATGGATTTGATAGATCTGAAAAAAGACAAGTATAATCATCCAAAATACTGCATCAAAATGGCCACTGGAACTGGAAAAACATGGGTTTTGTCAGCATTGTTGATTTGGCAATATCTAAATGCAAAGCATGAAGAGCAGCTATCTGAAAGATTTACAAAAAACTTTTTGCTTGTCGCACCAGGCATTATTGTTTATGAGCGATTATTGGATGCGTACCTTGGAAAAAGAAAAGAAGACGGAACGAGAGATTTTGCCAAATCAGATTTTAAGATGTTTGAAAGTCTATTTTGCCATCCAGCTTATAAAAACGAAATTTTTGGATTTATACAAAGTTCTGTAGCTCAAAAAGATGAAATATCAAGGAAGGTAACTGGCGATGGTTTAATTGCTATTACTAACTGGCATTTATTGGCTGAAGACGAAGAAGAAAATGATTCTGGCACCGCATTAGATAATTCTTCTAGAATAATTAAATCTATACTACCAATTACTCCCGGAACTACTGCAGGGCATTCTTTAGAGCAATTAGACAATAAATATTTAAGGGGCCGGAAAATCGAATTTCTTGCCAAGTTTCCGGATCTAATTGTTTTCAATGATGAAGCGCACCATCTTAGCGAATGGAAAACAGCAGATGAAGTATTCGAAAAGAAATGGCAAGAAGCACTTCTAGAAATAATGGGGAGAAAAGGCAATAGATTTGTTCAAATAGACTTTTCTGCAACCCCTTATACTGTCACTGGTTCAGGACAAAAGAGAACAAGGCACTTTTTCCCTCACATTATAGTTAATTTTGAGATAGTTACTGCAATACGAAATGGATTAGTAAAAACTGTAGCGATTGATAAACGTAAGGAAATCGCTGCACTGCCATTAGAGTTTAAGGCCGAGTGGGACGGCAAGACACTTACTTTATCCGAAGGGCAACGAATAATGCTGAGGGCCGGACTTACCAAACTTAAAATTTTGGAGGACGGGTTCTACAAGTTAGACGAGAACAAACATCCAAAGATGCTCGTGATTTGTGAGGATACAACCGTCGTTCCATTAGTTGAACAATTTTTACGGCAAGAAGGTTTAAGCGAAGAAGACATTATGGAAATTCATTCCAACCGAAAAGGAGAAATTGGTGAGGACGAGTGGGAAAGTGTAAAACAGAAACTATTTGATTTGGATAAACATCAGAAACCAAAGGTAATACTCTCTGTTTTGATGCTTAGAGAAGGATTTGATGTAAACAATATTTGTGTAATTGTTCCATTGCGTTCAAGCTCTTCGTATATCTTATTGGAACAAACGATAGGACGAGGTTTAAGGCTAATGTGGAGAGAACCACAGTATCAAGATAGCAAAAGTGAAACCCGTGAAAAGTTGCTGATCAAAAAAGAAGAACCAGACAACTATATGGATATTCTCAGTATAATCGAACACCCTGCTTTTGTAGAGTTTTATGAGAGAGAACTCAGTGGCGCAATAGCTGAGACAAAAACATTACCCGCGCGCGACCGCGTTGTTGGCGATATAATTACCGTTGACCTAAAAGAGGATTATTCAAAATATGATTTCTTCTGGCCCATAATTATAAATGAGAAAGAGGAGTATTTATCTGAACCAGAGCTTTCATTGCAAAGTTTAGAGCAGTTCCCCATTCCTTTAGAACAACTAAAACCATTAGCTTCAAGTGATGGGGATAAATTTTATGGTGAGGAATTAACGGTAAAAACAAGGTTTGGGGAGTATTCTGTTACAGCAGATATCTTTACGGCTAAAAGCTACAATTCATTTATACAAAAAATCGTAAACGCAGTTTCAGCAATACCTGTGAAAATAGGAAAGAAGTCCCATAAATATTTTCCAATAATGCAAATAAACTCGGCCTTAATCGCTAAGTTTGTTGATGAATATATCCGATATAGGTTATTTGGAAAAGAGTTTGATCCATTAGCAAACAATAATTGGAAGATACTAATACTAACCCAAGAGAGGATAATTCAGCATATTGTAAAAAACGTTAGTCAGGTTATATATGACTTACAAAACAAGCTCGACGTTATCGATGCAAGAATAATAAAGAAATATTTCTCTGAAATTACGGAAATAAAAATAAGGGAAACATACGCTATCAAAGTGGCTAAATCAATATACCCTCAAATCGCTTACCCCTCCAATAAAGGTGGATTCGAGCGGGCATTCATAGAATTCATCGATGCAGATAGTAAAGTAAAAGCGTTCGTGAAAATAAACGAGCATTACTATGATTTTGCGAACATAATCTACATTCGTGATGATGGACTTCTCTCGCATTATTTCCCGGATTTTATTGTTAAAATCGGTGAGAAAATTTATTTGGTCGAAACAAAAGCAGAGCGAGATCTAAACAACATAAATGTAAAACAGAAAAGATTGGCTACAATTGATTGGATCAACAAGGTTAATGAATTAAAGCCGGAGGACAGAATGGGTTGCGCATGGAGCTATGTTCTTCTCGGCGAGAGCACTTTTTATGGAATGAGCAAAAAGGGCGCTACTACTGAAGAAGTCCTAGAATATGCAAAATTGACCAAAGCCAAGATCAAAGGCACCTTAGGCGATTATAGTGATGTAAAGGAGTACTGATTCATAGCATACACAGCTCGTTTCCGCAGAAATTAGCGGGAATTAACCGTCAGATTTAAATCTTGAGGCGCTCTTATTTCTGTGATGTGGGAATATGAGCGAACTG
>CAYZEE010000060.1:0-5118 GCA_964477485.1 uncultured Gammaproteobacteria bacterium | reverse complement strand
AAAATTCCTTCCCCCCAACCCCCTTCCTTTTTGCCCGCCTGCTTGGGCTTCGCCCTGAAATTTTTTTGCGGGGCTACGAAATCAAATGGTGGTGGGTGGGTTAAGAATCAAAGCTATATTTTCGCTCTCGTTTCTGAAAGGCCTCTTTTCCTCCTTCTAGCACTTCGCAAACATGCTGGCGTATGCCCTTCCTAAACAATATAGCTTTTTGCTCTGTTTCCGACAACTCAAAAGCGTTTTCTAACGCACCGGAAACATACTCAAATTTGAACTTTTTATTGTCTCGCCCTCTTTCTTGCCCTTCTTGATTTGCTACGATCACCTGTTCAGCGTCCGCACCAACGACCAAATTAGGATTGTGGGTTACTATGATAATTTGTCGTTGTTTTTTCTTCCCTTTGACAAATGAAACAAGGTCGTCATAGACCGATCTATTATCTAGGTCATCTTCTGGCTGGTCAAGCAGTATAGGCCATTCCTCATTGCTCAAATCGATTAAGAGACGCAAAAGTACAAGTCCTTTCTTTCCAGGGGACATTTTATCTAGCGGGTCATTTTTGTAGGCAATCTTGAAATCCAAATCAAAATAATCTTCCAAAATTTTCGCCACAGCGTCCTTTGGCGATTTACTTTTGGTAGTTTTTATTTTCCCATCAACGACAGCGTTAAAAACATCAGCAACAAAAGTTTGGTGGTTAATAGGGTCAAATTGGTATTCGTACTCGTCTTTCCATGCAACGCCGTTAATATTGCGTTTTATGTCCGGCTTGTTCAAAAATCCATTTATAACTTCATTATTAAATCTTTGTTCGTTAAAACCAACTGAAACATTCAAAGATATATCCTCAAACTTATTCTCATATTTCTTAAACTCATTTCTTGCCATGTCGTAACCACCAAAAATATTTTTGTATGTCTCAATGAGTGATTTCTTTTCTTTCTCGTAAAGATTCTTTTTTGACTCAAGGCCCTTCTTTTCAAGCGCAATCTTGTCCAGTTTCTTCTGCTCCTCTTTCACAGCATCACTTTTCTTTTTCAATTCGTCCTGCAATTTGACCTTAGCCATAAATGGAACAAGGTCTTTTTTGATTTTGTCCAACTCCTTTTTATTGGCTTCAACCTTTGTGTTAATAGAAGCGGTGATTTTATCCACAGAAGCCAAAAGATTTGTTTTCATTTGGCCCAAGCCACTAAATTCCCTCGCAAACTCATTTTTGACCGCTTCATTACCCAAATAAGCGGCTTGCTCATCCCTTAATTCTTCCACGCTCTCGAATTGTTGCGAAATATTTTGCTTGAATAATGCAATACTCTTTTTGTCTTCGGACAAAATCGCAATGCCAGTCGTAAATTCTTTTTCCTTGCTTAAAAGTTCTTCGTAATCTTTGATTTCTTGCTCTGAAAGCCCTGATTTACTTTTTATTCCGTCCGCTTCCTTTTGTAATTGAGTAATATATTTTTTGATTCCTTTTTCCTCGCCAAGTTGCTTTATATTTTCTTCCACTTCCTCAATTTCCTGTTTGATTTGATATAAATTTGCAACACTGGTTGGAATTGATTTTGAAAATCCCTTAATCTTCGCGAGGTTATTTTCGTAATTTTCGCGAACACCTTCGTCTTGCAACAAAACATCTCTAACAAACTTGTTTAGTGTTTCTCTACTCCTAACATTTTTCTCTGACAGCTTATTGAGATAATTTTGCGGTATGTATAATATCTTTCTTTCACCCGCGTCATCGCTTTCCTCAACAGTTTTAAGGTATGTGCTATCTCCATCAGCCCACGCGACCTCAAAATTAAAATCTGGAGAATCATCAAAGTTATATTGTGTAGCGGCGGGATGATCGGCAAACCTGTTCGTAACTTCCTCGTCATCAATGGTTTTCGCCATGTAATACAGCAACAACGATTTTCCTGTTGATTTTCCACCAACTATTGCCGCCAAATTATGATTGACTTCAATAGCGTCTGACGGAAAATTATCCTGTCCGGTATTGTCAATAAATCTGACCTTATCAATAAGGTAATAAGATTTTTTCGGTTCCGGTTTTTCATAACCAAAAGCGACACGATCAACGGGCTCAAAAGTAATCTGCCTCAGGCCCTCAAATGTTGTATTTGCTTTTATCCAACTAAAGCCGTACCTATCAAGGTCGTTGCCTTCTTGATCTTGCACTGTAAATTTCTTGCCAAGTTTGTTTTCATAATCATCAAAAGTATGACAATCAGAGGTAGAAACTACTGGTTTTGCTTTGGCTTTTGTATCTTGATTTTCATACCTACCTTCATCCAAAAAATAGTTTCTATTTCCTTCATGACCGAAGAATAGATCACAGAAGCTATCAAAAATGTCCGATAGCTCTTTTTTGATGTTTGCATTTGCGTTTGCACGGTTACTACCCATCCCGCTCGCTACGCCCGCAACAAGAAATGGACGGTCATGGCCAAAGGAATTCTTTAGTGCTTCTTCCAATGCTTCTTTCGTTACGCTCACTCTATCGTACCCACCACAAGCGGTAATATCTGCGTCTATACAATAAGCAACCGCATTATTTGTCTTTCTATTCTTCAGTGGAAGGTGAGTCAGAAAATCTTTTATTTTGCTGATATCATACTCATCATTAAAAATTAAATGACACTGCAACTGTTCAGAATCTCTATTGACGCTTATATCTAATCGAAGCTCAACGCATGGGAAAAACTTTTTATTTTTTAACTCCGTGATTGACTTTATTTTTTCCTGAAACGTTTCGTATCCGGCAATAGAAAAATAGTCCGTTATACCAAAAACGGCCACATCTGAATTTTTGATATATTCAATAAATTTTTCCCAAACATCAGTTCCGTCTCGCAGAACGTATTGGTCAGCATGCCTTGCTCTTGGGACGTGTATTTGTAAGTCCCATTTTCTCCACTCTGATCCCTTTGGAAAAACACTTGTCATATTTATATTCCTGATTTAGTTCGATTGTGTTCCTTGCATAGCATTTGGCAATTTTCAGCAATCGTTTTTCCGCCTTCGTGCCAAGGCGTGATGTGGTCGGCTTCCATTTCTGAAATATCCCATTGCTTCTTCTTTTTTTCCTTTTTGCAAAATGGACAAATTCCGTTTTGCCGTTCATACGCCTCACGCTTCATTTTTTCGGTAAAGGCACGAATAGACAGGTATTTTTCTTGCCTCGTCAAAACATACGGATAAATGCCGGACTTTTTGGTAACATCATCATCTTGCATCAATTTTGCTATTTCTTTTTCCAATTTCTTTGAATCTTGCGGCTTATCTTTGAACTGATTATAGAGAGGCCCAAAGGCAACCCCTTTCATTTCTCTGCGATAGTTTGGAAAAGTTGCTTTTACCCAATTTATGACACTTTGAAAATATAGCCACAATTCGTTTGCGTTAGGTTCATGCTGATGTTTTGACATATACTCTTTAATTTCTCCACCAGAAATCCAATCAATGGCCGTCTCCAAATATTCCTGCCGTATAGGCGAGCCGGACATATAATCGCTTGCTATGCCATACGCCGGGCAACCTGTTTTGCTGAAATATCTTTTGACGTCAGAAACCCACGGGCCGGAATATACGGCGTTGCGTAATTCCTGCTCGGTAAGTTTTTCGCCTGCTATATTGATCGTCTCAAACCATTCCAATCTTTCGCTATCAGTTCCAGAACAAAAATATATATTGAGCGGATAGTTTAGAATTTGCTCCTGCTTGTCTTTCGGAAGATTATGAAAAGCCAAGCCGTTTATAGAAAATTCTCCTTTTACATATTGGCATGCTGAAATAGTGCGCTGTTGTCCGTCAATAATTTCGAAATTGCCGTCTTCGCGCACCGCCCAATACATCACATTGAGAGGAAAATCTTTGGTAATGGTATCAATAACCGCGTCTCGTTGTTTGTCTTTATAAATAAATTCTCTTTGATATGGCGGGCGAATGTCCAATTTGCCCCCGAAACCAACAACACCGCCTTCGGCATTATCTTTATAACCTTCCGACAACTCACGGACTGTAATTTTATTAAGTTCTATTTTCATAAATCATATTTTCTTATTTTTTATTAAAATACGCAGATATTTTTCAACTCCGTTTACCAGCGGTCTACCATGGGGAGTGCCCTCGTGTCTTATACCTTTATTTTCTTCACCTGTATTCATAATACCCAATAATTCAAATTGTTCTGGATTATATTTATCTAAAAAAGTTATTGGTACACCCATAACACCCGCATAATCCATTGGGATATCTTTCGTTACATCAATGTTTATGGCGTTGTAGTTATCATATTTAGGATATTCGCTTTCATTGCCATAGTAATTTTTATAAAGAATTAAATCCTCGTGTCTTTCTTCATAATCTAAATTTGTAAACCAGCGAACACCTTTAACGCGAATATATTTTTTCCCATCGCTACCAATTCTAAAACTTGCGGCAGTAAGTGGATAGTCATCTGGGACACCAAACTCTCTATCTCCACTGTGTATACTTGCTCCAAGCCATAATTTATTTTCCTTGATCAGTTTGAATATTTCTTTATAAGTTATTGCGTTTACATTGCCAATTATCAAAAACTTTTTCTTGTATTCAACTAATTGAGCAACATATTCCCTAAACAATGAAAATGGCGGATTAGTTACCACAATATCGGATTCTTTCAACAGATCAACACATTCTTTACTGCGAAAATCGCCATCGCCTTTCAAATGCTTAATACCAATTTCTTCGGGATTTGGAACATTGTCTTTATTTTTGTCGCCGGTGTATTCCAAAAAAATTGCTTTTTCAGAATTGTTTTGGCTAAACAGATCAACATTTTGATTTTTATAACAAGTCGTAATAAGTTTTTTGAGTCCCAATTGTTCAAAATTGTAAGAAAAATAATGAAAGAAATTGCTGACGCGCGGATCATCACAATTACAAAAAACTATTTTACTTTTGAAATGTTTCTTATAATGCCTAATCTCTTTTTCAATATCAGAAAGTTGGGTGTAAAACTCATCTTTCTTCGCTTTACTTGCTTTGCGTAAGTTTTTATTTGATGCTTTCTTTTCCATAATTATTTCATTAAATTATCAAGCGAGACATCGAGTGCGTCCGCGATTTTTTTAACT
>CAYZEE010000059.1:0-5188 GCA_964477485.1 uncultured Gammaproteobacteria bacterium | reverse complement strand
GGACGGGTTTCAAAAATATCTGGAAGCTTCCTCCGGCACATTACATGATTGTAAGGCCGGATGGGACAGTTTCCGTCAGGAAATATTGGGATTTAGATTTTTCCCCAAAATTGGATTATTCGGAAACAGAGTGGATGGAAGTAATTGAAGATAAACTTAATGAATCAATAAAGTTGAGATTGAGAAGCGACGTACCTTTGGGATTTCATCTTTCAGGAGGTGTGGACTCAAGTCTTATTACAGCGTTGGCTTCACAGCAAATGAATCATCCAATAGACACTTTCTCGATAGGGTTTGAAGAATCAGATAATAACGAACTCCCCTACTCCCGAATGGTAGCTGATAGATATAAAACTAATCACCATGAATTTATAGTAAAACCAGACATTATTCATCTTTTGCCGAAATTGGCATACCAATATGAAGAGCCTTTTGCCGATCCCTCAATATTGCCGACCTGGTATCTGATGAGAGAAACAAAAAAATACGTTACCGTCGTCCTAAATGGCGACGGAGGGGATGAGGATTTTGCGGGATATTCGCGCTATCTTTTTATTTACCTTATCAATATATTAAGAATTCTGCCATTCAAAAGCAATTTAGGTGATATAACCGGATTTTTTTATCAGTTTTATACAAAAAAGGAATTATTTATTCTGTCAAAATTATTACATTCTTCTCATGACGATTATGCAAAGGTTTATTCTGATATTACGAGTTTTATAAACTATAAAGAGCGTAATAGATTGTATTCGGATAAATTCTGGTCTCAGGCCCAAAAATGGGATTCGCAGTCATATTTGCGGGAGTTTATAGGGTTTAAAGCAAACGGAGGAAAAAATATTTTAGATACGATACTTTATGCCGATATGCATTCATATTTACCTGAATTACTTCTGACGAAGATTGATATAGCCTCCATGGCTCACTCGCTTGAGGCTCGTTCGCCTTTTTTGGATCACGAATTTATGGAATTGACAGCCAAAATACCGGCAAATCTGAAGATGAGAAATTTTCAGACAAAATATATACTCCGGAAAATTGCCAAAAAATATATTCCGGAAGAATGTATAAACAGAAAAAAGCAGGGGTTTGTGCCGCCTTTGGATATCTGGTTTAAAGGAAGATTAAACAGTTATCTTGAATCTGAACTATCCGACAGGAAGTTTCTTTCCTATGGCATATTCAAACCGGAAGGATTATCGGTAATGCTGGATGAATACAAGGAATCAAAAGCTAATCATTCTTATTCTTTATGGGCAATACTTGTGCTCAAAAACTGGTTAAATACATGGTTTAGGAATTAAATTCAAATGAATAAAAAAAATAAATATTTCTGAAATTGAAATCCCCTGCTCTGCCGGCAGATGGGCAAAAACGCAAGGAAGTATGTAGAAAAGAATTTCGACCCCGAGGAACATTATGAGAAACTGATGGGGATATACCGCAGGGCCATCGCAAAACACAAATAATAAATGGCTGGATACGCGGTTTGGGAACCAGTCATTTTTTTTTACCTCGCAATCTGATTTTCCTGATTTTTCCAAATATTATTCAAATCGATGTGCAATATGGACTTGATAAGAACTGCCTGTGAAGGTATACTAAAATTGCAGTCAAAATGAAGCTATGCTTGATACACACAAAATAATCAGAAAACTTTTACCTTTTAGACCCGAAAAAATAATTCTTTTTGGTTCATTTGCAGCGGGTAAAGTAAACGATTTCAGTGACGTGGATCTTCTTATTATCAAAAAGACCAGGAAAAGACCGCCTGAGCGTATCGCGGATGTCTTGAAACTAGTTTGGGGAAACATACCCCATATAGAGCCGCAGGTTTTGACTCCCGATGAATTGAATGATGCCATAAAAAATAATAATTTCTTTATAACCCAGGAAGTACTTAAACACGGAAAAGTCATCTATGAAACAAAAAATTGATTTTTCCAGGGATGTTCACACTTGGCTGGAATTTTCCGAGTATGATTTGAAAACCGCAAAGTGGAATTGCGAAGGGGAAATATATACTTCTTCATGTTATGCCAGTCAACAATCAGCTGAAAAAGCGTTGAAAGCGCTTATTTTGAATAAGGGGAAAATAGTTCCCAAAATTCACAGCCTTGACAGATTGTTAAGCGAGTTAAAGAAAATCGATGTGGACGTTTCTGAAATTATAAACGCCGCGCAGGAACTGGATAAATATTATATTTCTGCCAGATATCCGGGACAATATGGAGGACCCGAAGGATTATATGATGAACAGGATGCTAAGTCTGCAATTTCCGCAGTCGAAGAAATTTTGAGATTTGTATATAAAAAAATATAGATCAGGGCTTTTAATTTTTTACACCATTTACCCTATAGCCTTTTCTACAGCGCTATCGTTTCTAGAACTCGTCTTTCTTTTTGAGCCGGGAAATGTGGAGGATTGCGTGGAGAAAATAAATAAATTATGGAATAGTCCCCGACTCTGCCGGCAGATGGGCAGAAACGCAAGGAAGTATGTAGAAAAGAATTTCGACCCCGAGTAACATTATGAGAAACTGATGGGGATATACCGCAGGGCCATCGCAAAACACAAATAAAACAAAACACCCGACGAAACACACGCGATACGCATTGACAGATATATAAACTTTATATAAAATATATATAAAGGAGGTACTTATGGATGCACAAATAGTGAACATTTCTTTACCGGCAAAGCTTCTATCACTAATTGATAAAGTAGCAGAAAAAGAGGCACGGTCAAGAAGTGAATTATTTCGGGAAGCAATCAGGAGCTATGTTTTGCGTAAAGCCCAGTGGGATGAGCTCTACAGATATGGCCAGAAAAAGGCTAAAAAGCTGAAATTTAAAGAGAAAGATGTGGAAAATATAATAGCGGATTATCGCTCCGGAAAGTAGAATTTACAATTCTGATGAAAAGAGTCGTCTTTGATACAAATATTTATATATCCGCATTGCACTTTCAGGGTAGTATACCGGGAAAAATCCTCAGTTTAGCAGAATCGGGAGTTTTCCGGCTTCTCATATCTAAACAGATTATTGCAGAAATAAGAGGAGTACTGCGTGTCAAGTTTAAATACGAATTATCTAAACTGGATTTGACAGAAGAGCTTATTTTATCAATTTGTAAACTTGTAGAGCCTAAAACAAGAATAAAATTTATCAAGGCTGACCCTGATGACGACAAAATAATTGAATGCGCTTATGAAGGAAAAGCTGATTTGATAGTTTCAGGAGATAAACATCTTCTTCAACTGCAGGAGTTTAAAAGAATCAAAATAATCAAAGCCAGAGAATTTATAGAAACGTATCTTTTTTAGATTAACCTCGTTTGGTTAAGAATGAATGGAAATCAGCGCGGTGGCAGAGCGGGCAAGGCATATATATGGAGAAAAATTTCAGCCCGGAAGAGCATTACGGGAAACTGATGGGGATATACCGCAGGGCTATTGAAGGTATATATGCCGCAAATTCAAGTATAATATGAATGATGTTCCTTTCTGGATTGTCTCGAAATAAATATTTTCCTATCGGATTGGCGGTATTTTACCTACTCCAGTTCTTTTCTCCGAATAAAATAGTTTACTTTTCTTCATACGGAGTTGCGGTTTTCTTTTTTTATCTTTCCACCCGAAATCTGAAAACATCTCTTCTCTATTCACTTGTACTTTCACTCTTTACTGAAATGGGATTGGCTCAGAGCTGGTTTCAGATGCAGCCGTTGGGATTGGACCTTGGTTCCGGCTGGAAAATATCTCCGATGACTATTTTAATTATTTCCTTTCTCCCCTTTTCCCTCATCGGAATCAGGAAAAGATTCCATTCTTCTGATTTGATCCTTTTTATATTTTTCATTCTCACTTTCACTTCACTAATCTTCTTCCCGTACGCCAATACTTTCCTGGGGTTCATTTCTGTCGGTGAATTGATCCTGCTGTATATTATCCTGTGCCTGCATATTCAAAAAAAAGATCTCCATGACGTATCCCTTTTGATTATTTCGATGCTGCTGTTTCAGACAGTCACCGGACTCATACAGTTAGTCTTGCGCCATCCGATTGGTATAGTCGCGGAATCGTCTTCTCTTTTTGTCAACCCGTACGGAATTACCGCACCAGAAGACCCTAATCTTTATCGTCTGGCAGGAACTTTCGGACACCCGAATCTTTTCGCTTCATTTCTTCTGGTTACAACCCCATTTTTATTTTTGTGGAAAGATAAAAGCAAAATTTTGAATATATTTCTGCTGTTATCTTTTATTGTGATGTTTTTCACCTATACTCGTGCAGCCTGGATATTTTTGCCGCTAATAATTCTTTACATTATATTCAGTCAAAAAACAAAGTTAAAAGTTAATATGAAAATATTAAAAAATATTGTCACGTTTTTTTTAGAGGCAGTCACTGTTTTACTAGTACTATTTCCCTATTTTTCCGACAGAATCGCCACATTTTCCCAGGCCTTTGCGCGGGGAGGGTCCATGGATACCAGATTTCTTCTCTGGCAGGAAGGATTAAACCTTATCACGCAATATCCCCTGACGGGAGTAGGGCTTAACAGATCCCTTCAGGAATACGCGGCAAACCCGGTTACGGATGTTTTTACCCTCAAAAACGCCTCAGGATTTTACCGGATTCACAATATGTTTCTTGAGATAGGCAGCGAGGCGGGATTGCCGGCGATGATCCTGTTCATTTTATTCTTATACGCTGTTGCGAAGAATTATTTTTCAGGAAAAAAGGATTATCCGAAGAACGCGGCATTCTACGGCCTATTAGGACTCATCGGCATGTCCATGCTTAATCCTTTTCTCTACTCTTCCCAGTTCCGGCTTTATTTTCTTCTTGCCGCGATTATACTGGCTTAAGTAGTTTATTCATAAGACCTAAATATTTCTTTTCCTCTTTCTCCCAGTTATATTTTTCTAAATATCTTTTAGCATTTTTTGCAAGACTTATTCTTTTCTCGAGATTTCTATACAGATTAATAATTACTTTAGTAAAGTCTTTACCAGAGTTTTTCTGAAGAAAAGCAATTTGACTGTTGTCAAAATAATTTGCAAGCGTTTTAGTTCTTGTCGCAATAACCGGAATTCCCATTTGCGCAAACTCCAATAGTTTCACCGGAAATATATTTTCCGTAAATATACCATTTTTAGCCAGCACTACTCCAACATCCG
>CAYZEE010000058.1:0-5248 GCA_964477485.1 uncultured Gammaproteobacteria bacterium | reverse complement strand
TTGGCATAGAATCTTAAATCCTTAAGATTCCAATATGTATCACGACTTATTCATAAGTTCTCTTATTATCACTGGTTTTTTTGGCAAGTATTTTAAAATGAAAACCATTCTTTCGGGTAAGCTTTTCAAATAATTCCAATTCTCCCCATTCCGCAAATGTTATAAGAATTTTTCCATTCTTTTTAAGAAATTTCGGAGCCTGTTTAAATAAACGAGTTAGAAAAGATTTCGAACCGAAAAAAGCAAATTGAAGAGGTTCTTCTATTTTTCCTTCGGCGTATGGGCCATTTGCGAATATCCAGTCAAGTTTTTCATCTGGTACATTTTCAAACAGGTCACTTTTTATTGCATTTATGTTAATTTTAAAACGCTTAAAATTTTCTTTCGCGTTTCTTACTGCATCTTTGTGAATATCAACCGCTATTCCTGATGTACCTTGAAGCCCTGTAATAACAGCAAAAACTCCAGAACCTGTAGTCAAATCAAGTATCCTTTCCTCTGGCTTTACTTTATAAGGTTTTTTCTTCGATTTTAATTCTTTTAGAAAGATTTTTTGATGCGTTTTTGCAGCTTCTAAATCAGTCATCAGACAAGTCTATCAGAAAATATAAACGTGGACAAGAACAAGCTATTTCTTGGAGCTGAAGAAGAGTTCGAGTACGAAAAACAATATCAAAAGAATTACGAGAAAAAAGATATGAGTTAATTGGAGATACCTAAGAAGCAGATAAGTTACGACAAATAGCCCTACAAAGAGACCTCTTCTGGAATTGTTCAGGATAAAGGAAAAGAGAAAGAAGAGAAATAAAAAAATAACAATTAAGAACAAAGGAAGGATAGGGAGTTGAAAGTTGAAAGTTGAAAGTTGAAAGTTAGGCGGAAGAGCTTTTACTATATATGCTGAAAGAGAAAAGAAAAAAAGACTAAAAGCCAATAACCAGAGTGGTCTTCTTCTGTGTTTCATAAATTTAGTGTAGCACAAAATTCCCCCTTGACAGGGATTAGCAGTCGTGTTATATTAGTGCTAATTATGCACAATCTTACCCGGAGACAAATTGAGATTTTAAAAAATCTTATAGAAGAATATATAGAAACTGCATCTCCTGTAGGTTCTGAAACTTTGGAGAAAAAACGAAATATCAGCGCTTCTCCGGCAACTATAAGAAATGAAATGGTTAGACTTACGGAGCTGGGTTATCTTCAAAAACCGCATTCTTCCGCAGGTCGTACGCCAACCCCAAGCGGCATGAAGTTTTATGTAAACCAACTCATGAAAGAAAAAGAGATCTCAACAGCTGAAGAAGTTGGGGTCAAAGAAAAAGTTTGGGATTTTAGAAGTCAACAAGCAAGACTTTTAAAAGAAATGACAAGAAAACTTGCCGATAAAACAAAGACTTTGGCAATTACAACAACCGATGAAGGTGAACTTTTTTGCTCCGGCTACTCTTACATTCTTGATATGCCTGAATTTCTCGATATAGACGTAACAAAGAATCTACTAAGCGTTCTTGATGAATTTGACTATTTTAGCAATATTTTTTCAAATATAATTAGCGATGAAGATATTCACATACTTTTGGGAGATGAGCTTGGGCCAAGACTTAAAGGGCCATATGGATTTGTCTTTACAGAATATAAAACTCCCAAACACTCAACCGGTGAGATTGGAGTTATTGGGCCAAACAGACTTGATTATACTTATATTGTGCCCACAGTTAGGTATTTTAGTGATTTAATCGAAGAAATAGCAGAGGGATGGTAATGGCAAAGAAAATTTTAAAAAAAAATGCTGAAGAACTTGAGAAAAACGAGCAAGAGCTTGAGAATCAATTAAAAAGAGTTTTGGCTGATTATCAAAATCTTGAGAAAAGAGTAGCGCAGGAACAGAGAGATAGAATATTAAAAGCGAATAAAGATTTGATATTGAAATTGTTACCGGTTTTAGATAATCTATATCTAGCCAACCAACATCTAAAGGATGAAGGTCTTACTTTAAGTATCCAGGAATTTTTAAAAGTTTTGGATCAGGAAGGCGTCAAGGAAATTGGGTCTACTAAGGGAGTTCAATTTGACCCAAACTTGATGGAATGTGTCCGGGTAGTAGAAGGGGAAGACGGAAAAGTTGTTGAAGAAGTAAGAACAGGTTATAAAATGTATGATAAAATTATAAGACCGGCACAAGTAATCGTAGGAAAAGGAGAAAAATAATATGGGAAAAATAATAGGAATTGATTTAGGAACAACAAATTCATGCGTTGCGGTAATGGAGGGAGGAAGTCCCAAAGTTATCCATAGCGCTGAAGGAAGAAATGTTATACCATCGGTCGTTGACCCGATCACTCACGTAGTGGGAGACGTTGCCAAAAGGCAAATGGTCCTAAAACCAAAGACAACTATTTTTTCTATAAAAAGGTTAATGGGCCGGAAATTTAAAGATGAGTCAGTTCAGTATGATGTTAAATGGCTTCCCTACGCAGTAAAAGCAGGTCGTGATGGAATGGCAGTTGTTGAAGTTGAAGGTCGAACTTTTACCCCGCAGGAAATTTCGGCTCAGATTTTGCAGAAAATAAAGAAAGATGCAGAAGCTTATCTGGGCGGAAAAGTTACACAGGCAGCTATTACCGTCCCTGCATATTTTGATGATTCAGAGCGACAGGCAACAAAACAAGCCGGAGAAATTGCAGGCCTTGAGGTATTGCGAATTATTAATGAACCCACAGCAGCAGCTCTCGCCTATGGACTTGATAAGAAAAATGCGCATACAATTGCAGTTTATGATTTAGGAGGGGGGACATTTGATATTTCAATTTTGGAATTGGGGGAAGGAGTTTATGAGGTGAAATCAACCAATGGAGATACCCATTTAGGGGGGGACGATTTTGATAAGGCAATTATTGATTATATCGCAGAGGAATTTAAAAAAGAAAATGGCATTGACCTAAGACGCGATCCACAGGCGTTGCAGCGTTTAAGAGAATCAGCGGAAAAAGCAAAAATAGAATTATCTTCAGCACAGGATGCGCAAATTAATCAACCGTTTATTACTCAAGGAAAAGGAGGTCCGCTTCATCTTACAATGACTTTGACCCGTCCAAAACTTGAGCAGATTGTAGATTCTCTAATCCAAAAAACCATAAAACCGGTTGAGCTCGCCTTAAAAGATGCAAAAATTAAAGCTTCTGATATTGATGAAGTTGTTATGGTCGGTGGAATGACAAGAATGCCAAAAGTTATTGAAGTTGTTACCAAGTTTTTCGGTAAAGAACCAAATAAATCAGTCAATCCGGATGAGGTTGTGGCTATAGGAGCGGCTGTACAGGGTGGAGTTTTAGGAGGAGAAGTGAAAGATGTTCTTCTTCTAGATGTCACGCCTTTGACTTTGGGAATTGAAACATTGGGAGGAGTTTCAACGCCTTTGATTTCTCGAAATACAACAATTCCTTCTTCGAAATCCCAAGTCTTTTCAACAGCAGCGGATAACCAGACACAGGTTGAAATAAATGTTCTTCAGGGCGAACGTCCTATGGTGATGGACAATAAATCACTTGGAAGATTTGTTCTGAGCGGTATACCTCCTGCCCCCCGTGGAGTCCCTCAAATTGAAGTAACTTTTGATATTGACGCAAATGGGATTTTAAATGTTAAAGCACAGGATAAGGCAACCGGCAGAGAGCAGAGCATTAAGATTACCGGTTCAACGGGTTTGACAAAAGAGGAAATAGAAAAAATGACTAAAGAAGCAGAGGAGCATGCAAAAGAAGACTTGGAGAAAAAAGAACAGATTGAGGCAAGGAATGCAGCAGATTCACTTATCTTTACAGCTGAAAAGACCCTTCAAGATGCGGCAGACAAGGCAGACCCGGCTTTGAAGAAAGAAGTTGAAGACAAAATTTCTGATCTCAAAGGAATTTTGGACACAGGAACTAAGGAGGATCTTGACTCAAAAACAAAAGACCTATCAGATGCGCTTCAGAAAGTAGGTCAGGCAATGTATCAGTCCAGCGGAGCTTCGCAACAATCAACGGACGACAATCAACAAACAGCAGGAAACGAAGAGGCAAAGCAGGAAGCTTCTAAATCAGACAAGGAAGAGCCGGTAGAGGGAGAAGTCGTTAATTAAATCGCTCGGAACTAAATTTTTTCTTGGACACTCAATTCGCTTGTCGTCCTGCGAAAAATTTGTTCCTCACTTATAAAATTTTAGAATTAGAATTTACGAGCGCATAAAGCGCTTTTTTAATATAATTGTTGAACTATGGCAGAACAGAAAGACTTTTACGAAGTTTTAGGTGTTTCAAAAAAAGCAACACCGGAAGAAATAAAAAAGGCTTACAGAAAGCTTGCTCTTGAATATCATCCTGATCGCAATAAAACTAAAGGTGCTTCGGATAAATTTAAAGAAATAAATCAGGCCTACGAGGTGTTATCAGATCCTCAGAAAAAACAGGCTTATGATCAATTTGGGTCAGCAGCATTCACGCAAGGAGGTTTTCAGGAAGGAGCCGGACCGTTTGGTGGCGGGTTTGGCGGGGACACAAGAACTGGACGCTACGGGCCCTTTACTTATACTTATACAACAGGAGGACCTTCTGATTTTGATTTTGGAGGATTTTCAGATCCATTTGAAATTTTTGAACAGTTTTTCGGAGGCGGTTCTCCTTTTGGGAGACAGGCTCAAAGAAGACCGGTCTATTCTTTAAGCATTGATTTTATGGAAGCGATCCATGGAACAACAAAAAAAGTTACAATAGAAGGAAAAACTCAAACTATAAAAATTCCAAAAGGCGTTGATAACGGGTCGAGAATCAGATTTGGAGATTATGATGTTCTCCTTTCAGTCTCGCCGAGTAACAAATTCAAAAGAGAAGGGCAAGACATAATATCCGAGACTGAAGTTTCATTTTCTCAGGCGGCACTGGGCGATACGATAAATGTTGAGACGGTTGATGGTCCTTTGAAGATTCGGGTTCCTTCTGGTACGCAACCAAATACAGTTATTCGTCTAAGACAGAAAGGGGCCCCTTATCTTAGAGGCTCAGGAAAAGGAGATCATTACGTAAGAGTAAAAGTTACAGTTCCAAAGCATTTGACTGGAAGACAAAAGAAGCTTCTTGAGGAACTCGAAAAAGAATCCTCCAAAAAATCCTGGTTCTAGAGTTTGATTGTGGGTTTTAAGTTAACTTAGTTTAGAGTAATTGTCTAGGCACCCATAGATACCGTACAGTTGACTAGACATGAAAGGACTGTA
>CAYZEE010000057.1:0-5632 GCA_964477485.1 uncultured Gammaproteobacteria bacterium | reverse complement strand
ATAAAAATATCCCCTGTGTTGTATTTGGCGCAGCCAGAATGGGAAAAATATTTGTAAAAAATCTAATGGCAAAAAATATTGAGGTTTCGGCAATAATTGACAACAATTCCAAACTCCATGGTAAAAAAATTTGCGGTGTAAAGATTATTTCAATTGACACAGCCATAAAACTATATCTAACCACACCGATTCTTGTTGCCAGTCTGATGTATGAATCTGAAATTTATTCTCTTCTAAAAAGGGCAAGTTTTAAGTATATTTATTCTCTGGGCTACTTAAATCTACTCTATCCTAATACGTTTATCTCATCAGAGTATGAAAATACGTTTGACTCTTTATTTTCCAAACGAAACCAAAAAGATATATTGCAGGCTGAACAAATCTTAACTGATAAAAAATCAAGAGAGGTTTTTGAAGATTTAATCAAATTCAGACTGTCACAGAATAAAAAGTATATAAATTGGGCAAAATCCGAAAAAAAGTCTTATTTTGATGAGAGTGTATTGAAACTAAATTCTCAGGAAATTCTGACTGACTGTGGCGCCTTTGATGGAGATACTGTACTTAGTTTCTCAAAGTCAGTAAAAAACAAATTTGTCAAAATTTATTCATTTGAACCTGATTCTGCCAATTTTATAAAACTTAAAAAAATCGCCCACCAGATAAACAGTCAAAAAGTCATACCAGTAAAAAGCGGTGTTTATAACAGAGAAGGTAACATAGAATTTAGCGAGAATTCGTCTGTAGACTCACGAATCATTAAGAAAGATTTATCACCTAATCCTGCTGCGGAAGATGCCGGAAAAACAAAATCTATTAGATTAACATCATTAGATTTTTTCTTCCTAGATAAGCCAAAACCTACTATTATAAAAATGGATATAGAGGGAGCTGAAAAAGAGGCACTCTTAGGAGCAAAAAAGATAATCAGACAAACAAAGCCTAAGCTTATTATCTCCATCTACCACCATGCTACTGATCTTTGGAAACTTATGTTACTTATTAAAAAACTCAATCCTTCATATAGACTCTTTGTAAGACATTATTCAAACGAACTTGTAGACACAGTCTGCATTGCCGTCTGAGATATGAATACAAAAAGAAACTTAAAAGTTCTAATTACCGGAACAAACGGCTTTATAGGGCATAACCTTACTGAACAGTTAAAAAGTAAGTTCTCTACCCTATCGCCATTTCACTCGCAACTGGATCTTCTCGACAGAAAAAAAGTTAAGATCTACTTACAAAGACATAATCCTGATGCCATTATTCACGCAGCCTTATATGTTGGACCCGATAAAAGTGTTTTTTCTTCAGATATGCTTGGCAAAAATTTGACTATTTTCTATAATCTTCTAGAACAAAGACAACCTGACACTAAACTAATAGTTTTTGGATCAGGGGCAGAATATGATAAGTCAAAACCCAAAATTAATGTCTCTGAAAATGAATTAGGCCTATCTATTCCTAAGGATGATTACGGTTTACTAAAATACACTATATCAAAAATTTTGCATGAAACGGATAACTCACTTGATCTAAAGCTTTTTGGAGTATATGGAAAATACGAGGATTATACAAGAAGATTTATTTCACAGGCAATTTGCCGGTCAATATTAGGATTACCCATAATCATAAAACAAAATGCTTTCTTTGACTATCTTTATATAGATGATCTAGTAAAAATTGTAGAATATAGTCTAACTCATACGATGAAATATAAAAATTACAATACGGGCAGAGGAAAAAAAGTAGACTTCATCTCCCTAGCAGCGATGATAAAAAAAATCACCGGCAACAATTATCCGGTAAAGGTCTTAAAGCAGGGTTATAACCTGGAATATACGTGTAATAACCAGAGACTTATGTCTGAATTATCTAATTTCAAATTTACTCCGTTTATAGCTTCTATTGAAAAACTATACCAATATTATTTATCTATTAAATCCAGTATAAAAAAGGGGAGTCTTAATCCATAAAATTAACGTATAAAAAAAATTGTGATTGAATTTCAATCCTCTAGTCATAATAAATAATAATATGTATAATAGCTTTTTATGAATAATCCTACCATCTCTGTAAATGGAAAATTAATCGGTGAAAGCCAACCAACGTTTGTTGTGGCAGAAATAGGCTTAAACCATAATGGTAATCTTTCCCTTGCTAAAAAAATGATAAAATTGGCCAAAGATAGCGGTGCTGACGCGGTCAAGTTTCAAAAAAGAGATTTGAAGGCGATATACAAAGAAGATGTATACAACGACCCCAACCAAGATAGCCAATCAACTGTATATTTATTTTCCATATTTAAGAAATATGAACTCGATAAAAGTGAATATATCGAATTGAAAAAGTACTGTGATGAAATAGGTATTATTTTTTTTGCGACGCCATTTGATTTGGAAAGTGTAGAATTTTTAGAATCTCTCAAAGTTCCTCTATATAAAATTGCCTCGGGAGACCTGACAAATATACCATTAATTCACCGAATTATTAAAACTAAAAAACCAATAATACTTTCAACAGGTATGTCTAATCAGTCAGAAATCGATTATACAGTAAAATTTCTCAATAAACACAACGCTAAATTCGCACTAATGCATTGTATAAGTACCTATCCGGCCAACTTCAAGGATGTTAACTTAAAGATGATAAATGTCTTAAAAGAAAAGTATAAAGTACCAGTGGGCTACTCGGGGCATGAAAGAGGAATCACAGTTGCGGTCTGTGCTGTAGCATTGGGAGCAAACATTATTGAGAAACATTTTACGCTTGACCGCTCTATGGATGGACCCGATCATAATTTATCTATCATGCCTGAAGGGTTAAGAAAAATGGTTGATAGAATTAGAGTCGCCGAAGTGGCAATAGGAAACGGCATAAGAACAATAGCCCGAGGAGAAATATTGACACGGGAGGTATTCGGTAAAAGCCTGGTGGCTGCAGCACCCATAAAAATAGGAGAAGTGATTACTCATAAAATGATTGACGTAAAAAGCCCAGGTAAAGGTCTAAGCCCTCAACTCATTGATAAACTTATTGGAAAAAAAACAAAAAGAGATATTGCCAAAAACGATTATTTCATACACAGCGATGTTCAATGATCAGATATGAAAATAGGTTTGAAAGCCAGATTTTCAGATTTTGACCAAGTCATGGAATTACATCCGGAATTTGTGGAATTTCAGTTCTCTGATAAAGATTCAGATTATCCTTTTTCCCCAAAGATAAAATATCCTATTCCCGCCGTAATCCATCTCCCTGAATTTTGGAGTGGTCATCTTATAGATATTTCAAACATTAAGCCTGAGAATCAGGTATTACCTCTAAATGAATCACTTGATATTTTGCAAAATATCATTACTAAAAGCGAAAAATTTTTCAGCTATTTCACTAATGAAAAAAATATTTTCATCCTGCATCCTGGAGGCATGTCATATGAAAAAGATATACCCAAAAATAACATCTACAGAATGGAAACACTAATAAAGAGCCTTTCTCTCTTACGGACTGAAAATTCCGAAATATTGGTAGAAAACCTACCTCCCCTCCCCTGGTACTTCGGTGGACAATGGAATTCGAATATATTTATGGATGCGAAGGAAATCGTTGAGTTTTGCAAAATTACAAAAAGAAAAGTTTGCTATGACATTTCTCACTCTAAATTATATTGCAATTTTGCAAAAAGGGATTTTATGGTTCAATTTGGGATGTTTATACAGAATATGGCTCATCTCCATATCGCAGACGCAACAGGTGAGGATGGGGAAGGTGTACAAATTGGCGAAGGAGAAATAGACTTCAAACCAGTCTTTGCCAAATTAAAAAATTATACTGGGATGATTGTACCTGAAATATGGCTTGGATATACCGACGGTTTTGCAGGTTTTAAGATTGCTGTCAAAAGAATTAAAAATCTCATAAAATGAAATTTTTTTTCCTCATATGAAGAAGATTTCTTTTGTTATCCCATGCTTCAATGAAGAACTTAATGTGGAAAACGCTTATAAAGCTCTGCTGAAGGTTGCAAAACAAATTCCAAAATATTCTTATGAATTTATTTTTGTGGATAACGGAAGTAATGACAGTTCCCAAAATATAATTTCCAGAATAGTCAGAAGAGACCAACGGGTTATGGGAATATTTCTTTCCAGAAATTTCGGACCTGAGGCTTCTGCTCAGGCTGGGTATGATAAAGCTTCTGGCGATGCCGTTATTGGCTTTGCGGCAGATCTCCAGGACCCTCCATATCTGATTGAAAAATTTATAAAAAAGTGGGAAGAGGGCTATCCTTTAGTTGTAGGTATTTATACTAAAATTGACGATTATTTTATCACTATATTACTTCGTAAGCTTTTCTACAGAATTTTTAAGCTCATTTCAAATATTGAAATACCCGTAAATGCCAGCGGATACGGATTGATGGACAAAAAGGTTCAACAGGCTATTAAATCATTACCGGAAAAATATAGGTTTTTCAGAGGTCTAAGAGCCTGGGTAGGGTTTGATACTGCTTATATCAAGTATGACCGGCCCAAAAGAAATCGGGGCAAAAGTTCTTATAACATGCTTGATTACTTCAAACATGCTGAAAGGGGTGTATTTGGCTTTTCCTACTTATTGCTTGATATTATGGCCTACTTGGGATTTGTATTGGTAATTTTATCTTTTCTATTTATTATCTTATATATTCTGATAAGCTTAATTTATGGCAATCCGATAAAGGGTGCGGTAACAATACTTGTCTCTATTGTCTTTTTTGGAGGTATTCAACTTTTGGCCATCAGCATAATCGGTAAATATATTCAGGTGATTGTAGAGGAAACCAAGGCTCGACCTACCTATATCATTGACAAAATTATTGGAAAAAGAAATAAATGAAACAAACTGCTAGACCTTGTCCCATCTGTAACTGTGAAAACAACACAATGCTATTCACCCAAAAATTTGCAAGAGGTCTTATCCATAATATCGCGTCATGCGACAAATGCGGTTTTGTTTTCGTAAATAATTCACTCAAACAATCTTACTACGGACGATATTATAAGAAAATGTCAAAATATGAGGATACTCGGGATTTCCAACTGCACGAAGATTGCATTAATGTAATAAAACAATTTGCCAAGGTAACGGACAGTATAGTAGATATTGGATGTTCTACAGGACACCTTCTTTACCTCTTAAAAGCCGAAGGCTTCAACAATATCAGAGGTATTGATCCAGCCCCCCGCTGTAAAATGCTCGCCAAGAGGAAATACGGAATTAAGGTTACTACAAATGATATTTTTAAGCTGAAACCAGCAGGAAAAAAGTTCGATTTCCTCATTCTTTCGGCGGTGCTGGAACATTTGGATAAAGTCACTTTGGCGATAAAAATCCTGACAAATCTTATCAAAGACGAGGGGAAAATTTTCATCTGTGTGCCTGATACAGATAATTTTTATCAAGATTTTGAAGAACCCTTTGGTGAATTTTCACTGGAACATATAAATTTCTTCGGCAAATCCTCGCTTCATTCTCTTATGTATGAGTTTAGGCCATTGCATATATCTTCAGACGGAAAGGCAATCTACTCGGTTTGGCAAAAAAGCGGAGGTGTCAGGAATTCACTAAAAAAATATATCCGGCTGTC
>CAYZEE010000056.1:0-5653 GCA_964477485.1 uncultured Gammaproteobacteria bacterium | reverse complement strand
CTCCATAGCCCTTGCCTTATTTGAAAATAAAACAAATAAGAGAAATAAAATAAGAAAAAAACTTTTGTTCTTCATAAAAAAATATGGTCGTCATTGTTGAAACTTTACGACCATAAAAAAATCCTAACGTATGCATTTGGATGGCATACCTTAGGATCTGATTGGAATTATAACATGTAACTATAGGTTTGTCAAGTGCCAAACTATAGGTTATTTAGCCTTGAAAAAGAAGATTACTGAAGCAGATTCATGAAGTGCTCGACTGATCTGGCCCATGCTCCATTGTTCGACGGGGTGTATCTGCTCATAATTTCCTCAGGGGTAACAAGCCCATTTCCTTTATACTGCGTGGCGAGAGTTTTTGTGATTGAGTTTATAGCTTGGTCAAAACTTGAAAATTTCGTTACCTTCTTGCCATATATACCAAATCCCCAGCAATTATATGAGTTTTTTGGAGCTTTTTTGCAAAGATTGCTTTCCTGCATAGCTATGGCCGGCAGGAGACGATAGTCCAGACCGTATTTTTCAGATACGTTTACAAAATTTTGCGCATATGGTTCAAGCGGAGAATTGTACTCGGCAAAGAATAGTTTTAGGTTTTCTACTCTACTGTCCTGGGAAACAATTTGATCATCAAATAGATTTTCGGCTGTTGGAATAGCGGCAAAAGCGACTTTCTGATCGATGTTGGCAAATGCGTGAGTTTTACTATTTTTTATATACGAGAAATATGATAAATAAATTAGGGAAAGAGTTAAGATAAGAGGAGTTATCGTAAAGAAGGCGATAGACAGAACTACTTTCTTCATGGATACTTAATATTTGCATATTTAGGAGAGTATTGTCAAGTTTTCGAGGCTAAAATAGGCCTTTCTAAGGCAAATTGCATGGTATATTATAACCGCGCATTAGAGCTGAATAGCCTTGTAAAAAAGCATCCTCTTGCTAAAATGAATCGGCGTTCTCCAATGGGATAGCAGCCTACTCTTTCCGGAATAGAAATGTCCTGGATTAATGAGCGGTCGAAATCGACGACTGAACAACTTTGTAAATATTTTCGTTCCAAAATAACGGATACTTCCCCTGGTTGTCTGCCAGTGACTTCTTCAAGAGGCAGTGCGGTGTGACTTATTTTAGCATTTTCAAAACCCAATAGATGTTTTATCCATCTTTCATTGTACATACCTTGTAGTTTAGTAAACAGTCCGTAGGATAAAATGTTTCTTGAGTCAGAGTCAAAGGCGCCAACTGCCCAGGTGGTTGGAGAAGTTATAATGAGTTTTCTCCTAGTGGGAAATCTAGCTCTTACATCAGTAGATTCTTGAAAAAGCTTTGAGACGTGATGAGGATACTTAAGATTCATTTTCAATGTCGTCTTAGGAATTGATTCGCTGGAAACTCGAACTATTGCTGAATTGTCTTTCCCAATAGATTGTTCCAATAGCCTAATAACTTCAACCAAATCTGGCTCTAGCTCGTTTGTATTTATAACTGAAATATTTTCTTCAGGATTGTCAGGACTACCTTTTTGCTCCCTATCGATTTCCACCGGAGTATTCTACCAGACGCGTAGATCCTAACGCAACTATAAAATAGTGACGTTTAATGCATATAATTTCGGTAGAAGTTGTTGTTTTGCTTTTAGGCTGCCAAATAAATTTTGTAAATTGCATATGCGGCTCCGGGTCCTGGACTAAAAAATTTTCCCTGGGCATCCACCAACGGGCCTTTAAAATCTTCAGATCTGACAACAGCAAAACCGTAATGCTGGTAGTCTATGGGCATTAATAACGCTTCACTAATAACCGTTCCCAATGGAACTCTGCCGATTATATTAACTTTTCTCCGTCTCCATATTGCAAAGACGGGTATTCCTGACATTTACAGGAGTGTTAAGTTTTAGCATCTTCTCGACCTTGCTTGCAGAGCCGTTTGAAACAACCCGAACATTATTTATCAGAACTGCGCCTTTGCCTCCGCCTTGATTAAATTTCTCTCTCATTTTTTTTGACCAAAGTCTGGGTATTATCTCGCTTGCCATAGTATGAGGGTTGTCGGGTGCAATTATCCTGTCAATATCGCTTGAGGCGGACATGTTGCCATCTGTAATTAAATATATGCCAGACGGTCCTTCTTGTCCGCTATTCTCATCTACGTATCCAGCATAACCAAGTATTTTAACGAAGTCCTCCGTATTATAAGAATGGTTTATATAATAAGTTTCACTAGTTCCCCATCCTTTTTAGTAATCGCCAGCTTAATCCAGCATAAGCGCCAGCCACGGTAACAAGTCCGCCGCCACCCACTATCAATTCACGCCTGGTGATTCTTCTGTTCTGATTTGGTGCTTCAACGCTCATCTATAAATCGGTTTTCTAAGAGCGGGAGACGGGCATCGCACCCGCGACCTTCTCGTTGGCAACGAGACGTTCTACTGCTGAACTACTCCCGCATGTACCGAGGGTCAGAGTCGAACTGACATAGCCTGTTCTTCAGACAGGTGCCTTGACCACCTTGGCTACCTCGGCAATATTTACAATACTATCAAAAAAGAAGCTAAAAATAAAGGCCAGTTAAATTATTTTCTGCTCCCGCATCATACGGGAACATGCAGGAAACTGATTAAATATACTGGATTTTGAAACCAACTTTTCTACAGCATCTTTTTGAACTGCAAGAGGCGCCAAATCAGCGCGCGAATAACCGGTGTTCATCTTGTTCCACGTTCCCTGCGAAAATTGAAATGCGCCATAATAACCATTGCCCGAATTTCTTGTGGTAGTCATTCCCGATTCGCAGTTTCCTAAAAACTGTAATTGATTATCACTTAGAGAATCTGGGGCAACGTTAGTATTCTGTTTAATCTTGCTGTCTGGAACATAGTTTAAAACTTGATATCTTCGACTTAACTCAGGTTTTAATTTTTCAGGCTCTTTTGGTTTTTGAGCGCGAAGCACAACTAACTGCCCTTCACTTATCATAGAAGGATTTTCAATAGACGGATTGTCATTCCAGATCGTAGTCCAGTCTTTAGGGCTGCCATAATAACTTTTCGCTATATCAGACAGAGAATTTCCGTCTTTTACGGTATAGGTTATGTCTCTTCGGACAGATGCTTTAATTACCCGATACGCTTCGGGAGATTTTGACCGCTTATAAGCTAAATTAGGAGCAATGGGAAATAAAAAAATGTTAAATGCCACAAAAACTGTTAGAAAAATATTCATGGGATTTTTTGGATTTTTGTGATTTGTGATGGGGCAGAAACAAGATGCGATTCTACCAGAAGCGGAAGGGGTTATCAAGTTATACAGGTGGGCACTGAGGGACTTGAACCCCCGACATCTTCGATGTAAACGAAGCGCTCTACCGCTGAGCTAAGTGCCCGGTGCGGATGAGAATTCTTATTTTGAACCGCTACTCGTTCATTTTAACAAACTTGCTAAAGCGTATCAAGCTTTGGAAGAAAAAGAGTAAGTAAGATTTTTAATTTTCTTGAGCAATTTTCCAGATCCCCTTTTCTCTAAAGGCAGGAATTGTTTGGCGTTTAGCTGCATTTAGCAATATTGGCGCAGGTTTTTCTAAAACTCTAGCATAATCTGTGAGATTAATTATTTTTTTATTTTTAAGATAAGCAAGACGTTTATTAAAAGATTCTGTAAGAGCAAGTAGGATAACTTTTTCCATAAGACTACTGTTTTTTGTATCTCTATAATCTTTAAATCCGTCGTAGTAATTTTGTTTTCCAATATTTCTTATTATTATGTTGGGAAATCCTAAGCGTTGGAATTGAAAGTTAATAATAACTCTTCCTATTCTTCCGTTTCCGTCAACGAATGGATGTATATTTTCAAAATCAAGGTGAAACTTAGCAATTCTATCAATAAAATACTTATCAAGGTTGCTTGTGTATTCACTAATAATTTCTCCAATCAATTTTTCTATAGTTTCCGGAGCTGGCGCAATATATGCCCCAACTCTTACATATTCGTCTTTAGTTCTAAATCTTCCAGCAAAATTATCATTAATATTGCCGATTAGCATTTGATGTAAAAGAAGTATAGTTTCTTTGGTGATTTCGTTTTCCTGTGATTTACCTCGAATGTATTCAATTACTCTAGCAAGATTTTTAGCTTCAAAAACCTCCCTAAGGGAAACATCTTTTGAAACTTCCATTTCGAGTAGAATCTTTTCTGTTTCTTTAAGTGTTAAGGTAGAATTTTCTATTGCATTTGAGTTATATACCATTTCTGGTATTTCAGCCTCTTCAATTATTTGAAGAAGTGAATCTTTGCCTACTTTCAAATTATCGTATTCTTGCTTTAATGCTTTAAGTTTGTTTTTGACAGGAATCGAAGTAGCCATGTTTATATATTAGCATATTCACGCTAATTTGTCAATATAACGTGAATTAATGACATAAAGTGCCTTTCATTCACGTTTTTTTAGAATATTTTAAAAATAAGATAAGAGGAGTCGAACCGTTTTTGAGGCTAAAATACAGTCAAATTTTAGGAAAAAATATTAGCCTCAAGGTATAATTTTAGATTGAACCGTATTTTAGGTTGATTTAGCAATCTAAATGGTCAATTTTGAGGAATACTATCCTCTGTTGTGCCGAGGACAGGACTTGAACCTGCACGCCTTGTTTAAGGGCACAAGAACCTCAATCTTGCGTGTATACCAGTTTCACCACCTCGGCTCATTATTCTGACTGTGTGCTCGAGGGGAGATTCGAACTCCCACGATCTTACGATCACTGACTCCTGAAGCCAGCGCGTCTACCGTTCCGCCACCCGAGCATCATGCCACTTCGGCAAATTATATACAAATTTTATCAAAATATTAAATGCTTGACAACCAGAGATAAATATTAGAATATAAGCTTGTGAGGAAATTGAGACAAAACCTTCTGTGAAGATACTGAGTTCTGCTTTTTCAAACAACAGCAAGATTCCGGAAAAATATACATGCGACGGAGAAAACGTGAGTCCTCCGCTTGAATTTATCGATGTTCCCTCGACTGCTCGAAGTCTGGTTTTAATTGTCGATGATCCCGATGCGCCAAGCAAAACCTGGGTTCACTGGCTTGTCTATAATATTAACCCAAGGACAAAAGACGTAAGTAAAAATTCGGTGCCGCAGAATGGAGTCTTAGGACTAACAGATTTTGGGAAACCGGGATATGGCAGATCCTGTCCCCCATCCGGTAACCACAGATATTTTTTTAAACTCTATGCTCTGGATACGGTACTTGATTTGCCGGAAGGGCTGAGGAAACAGCAAATACTTGAAAAAATGAAAGATAATGTAATTGATCAGTCCCAACTCATCGGCCTCTATAGCCGAAAATAGGGGGTGAGAATAGTGGATAAAGACCTGGTTGGAAAGGTATTTCATTTTTACGACAAAATTTCAGTTGCAGTGATAAAGCTTGAAAAAGCTCTAAGGGTTGGAGATAAAGTGAAGTTTGAACACGGAGGACATTCTTTTGAACAGATAATTGAATCCATGCAGCTTGAGCATGAACAAGTTTCGCAAGGCAAGAAAGGTCAGGAAGTTGCAGTAAGGGTAGAAAAGGAAACGAAATCGGGAACTCTAGTAAGTTCAAACGTAGACCTGCGGGCGCAGTGGAACGGAGCCCGTAGATGTA
>CAYZEE010000055.1:0-5718 GCA_964477485.1 uncultured Gammaproteobacteria bacterium | reverse complement strand
GGGCAAAATAGACATAGGGGCCGGTAATATGCATTACGCTTTCCCCCGGATATAATTCATCACCGTCGGTTAACGATTCTATCTTTATCTCGTCAAATTTACTCACCCACCCTTCCCCTTCAAAATATCCTGCACCAATCATGAATAGCTCAATCACCTCTTCTACTCCACACATGATACTGCCTTCATTCTTCTGAAATAGTTGCATAACAGCCACGTTACGGTTATTCTCACCTTCCAGTATTTTTTTTGTCCGATTAAAATATGTCGCTGAGAAATATCCCCGGCGAATCTTTTCAGTAATCTGAAAATCCCAGTACTTCATAAGAAATAGTGTAATAATTACACTATATAATAAACATCCATGATACAGAAGATTGGGAAAACAATCAAGAAGGAAAATAAGACTATTAACGATTAAATAAGAAAGGTAACGGGTGGTGCGAGTGCAAGGGAACCCGACAGCGCGCAGGTAACGAGCGCTGCCGGGAGGGAAAACTCGCGACAGGACTCGTGATAAAGATCAGATGTCACTTTGCAAGTTTTCGAATGTTTAAGAAATACAGGTCAGGAAAACACTTTCACAAACTCTGGTTTCCTACTCTTAAACCGGTAAAACAATGCAGGCCGGGCAACTTCTCCCTTTTTTTTCTTTCCGGTGCTTTTGAGTAGTCCCAGCGACAGTATTTTTTTCCTGAAATTCCTCTTATCCAGCTCCTTTCCCAAGACCGCCTCATATGCTTTCTGCAGCTGGCTGAGTGTAAACTCATCGGCAAGAAGACTGTAAACCACATTTGTATATTCCACTTTCCATTGCAACCGCTGTTTTGCGTATGTGATTATGCTATATTCCGATATATTTTTTCCTATTTTCTCACAGTCTGCAAAGGGAGCTTCGTCTTTATGACTGATAGAATAACCAGGTAATAGAACGTAATAAACTACCGCAATCCCGGACTTCCCTTTTCCTGTAGAAGATACTGTATAAAGTTGCTCTATATAATAGTCTGAAACGCCAGTCTTCAGGTTGACCGGAAGAATCTTTTCTGCTGACTTGTCCAAAATCTTATCCCTCAAAATCTCTCCGGATGGAAGTTTCCTTTCCCGCAAGAAGACTTTCAATCTGTCTTCAAGAACGGTGAAAATGACCAATTTTATAGAAAGTTGCGGCACCATATTTCCTGGTCAAGTATAACATAACAACTAGAATGCTTAGTTCTATCAGTTATCAGATATTCATAATGGATCTGCTATAGACGGCACTTTCACATTTATCAGCCAAGAAGCAATTTATATGAGCTTTTTACCAAATATAAAGTGTCAAAAGGAGTAATACCCAGCATTTCACCTACATCCTCAATGGAATAATCTGTGCCGTTCTCCTCAAGATCAAAAAAGAGTGTCATCGCTTGCTTTTGAACAGCGGTTAGTTTTCTCAGAAGTTTTGGATTTGTCCAAGCCAAACGTACAGATTGTCTCATTTCCTCAAAATTACTGTAAATCACGGCTCCTCCTGACTGACTCGACGCTTCAACGGATGGATAATCCAAAGAAAAACTTCTTTTTCCGAATTCATCTAAAATCTCCCTATTTGTTTCCGTATCCAAAACTCTTTGTAATATTTTGCTCCATCCGATCTCTCCGATTGTGCTTTTATCAACCAACTGGTTTTCCAATTTTACGTATCGTCTGAGCAAATCCAGAAATCTTTCATTCCTCTCAAGTTTCCACAGGGCTGAGACATACATCTTCTTTATATGACCTACACTCTCTCCTCTGGCTTTTGCGATATCAGCAAACGCCAGACTCTCTCGGTCTTCAAATCCGAATGAACTTGCCAGTATTTCATATTCTTCAGCGTCTAAAAAATGCATCATGCTTTCCACGACACTGGCGTTGATAAGATCAAGAGTCTTATAATATTCACCGACATGACTGATTGATAAATCAGGTATTGTTTCACCAAGAGATACAACAGCATCATCACGGTAAGCCGGCATGTCTAAACTGAGCGGAATTCTCAGTATATATTTACTCATAGAAGCCAATCTTTTTATTTCTTCAGTGCCAAGACTCATAGCTTCTCCCAATTCTATAGCTGTTGGATTTCTTTCCAGCTTTCTAAATAATTGGTCTGATATTTTTTTCATCTTATAAATCTTTTTAGCCTCAGGATCCTCACCTCCTACCTGAATCGATGCGTAAAAAAGGGCCTGTTTTATGGTTCCTTCCACATATTTTAGGGCATAGGGATAAAAATTACCTTTTCCGTCCCACTTTTCAACTGCTTTCAAAAGTCCCAAATTACCCTCCTGTATTACATCAATTGAATCAAGGTTTCTCATCCATGCGTAGAAAAAAAACTTTCTTGCCCAAACGGTTACTTGGGACAAAGTCGCCTGAAAAAGTCTTTTTCTTGCTCTCTTATTCTTCTCCTTTATTCCGCTTACCAATTTTTTATATTCCCCTGGCATAAGCGGAGGAATGGATTGCAAATCCTCCATGTATTGTACGTAGCTTGAATCGTAAGAAGGAACTTTAACTGTTTCTTTTCTATTCCGCTTAATCTTCCGGTATTTAGGCGCCATTTCTTTTTTTGGACGGCCTACTCTGCCTCTATATTCAGGCCTGATTCTGCCTCTTGTTGCAGTAAAAATACTTTCCAAAGTCTGACCATTATATTTTTTACCCAACCTCATAAAAACATCTTTGGCATTTGCCCCCAACCGGTTTAACTGAGTTTCAGATAATGGAAAAGTTACAGGACCGGTTTCAAAACTTTCGATATATTCAATGATTTTTTGAAGCTTTTTTTTCACTTCAGTCCTTATACCTTTACCTCTCCAATAGGTGCGGATTCTAGAAACTGGTTTGTCCGTTATAAACAATTTTGTATACAATTCAGATGCTAAATCCAATGTTGTCGGCTTCTCCTTATCCATTAGTAAATATATCGCCCTGATTGCTGCATATTGTCTTCCTGTTATTTTTGGAGGTTCAACTGGCTTGTTTATATTCTCTTTTTTAACTCTTTGTCTCTTCTTTCTCTCCCCTTTACCTCTTGGCGGTTCGCCGGACTTTACTACGTAATTGAATCTTTTTTTAAATATTTCATCAGATTTTCTTCCCGGATATTTATCGCCTAGCCTCCTAAAAAAATCGGCTGTTTCATTTGAAGACATCTGTCCGATTTTTTCTATCTGATCTTCTCTTAAAGGTAAAGTAATTACCTCCTGACCTTCCTCAGCTACAAGTTTAAACAATCGACTCATTTTCGGAACAACCGTTTTTCTAAAATCTGCCATCTTCAGTCTCCTAATGCTTTCAACCGACCGTCCGGTTCTTTGTATCTCATCTGCAAATAATTTTGCGACTGCTTCCTTCTCTTTTACGTTATCCTCGCCTACTAACCTGAAATGAGCTCGAGCTATCAAGGAATCTCTAGGCGTAAATCTCAAACCTTTTTTCGTGACATCTGTGGTATCAATCTGTTCCTCCAAAGGAATTGACTTAATTAAAGTCTTTGCGTCCATTCCGGCATAACGCTCATCCGCAGACAAGCGTCTATACACCTCATATGTTTCCGGAAATACTGAAAGTTGCTTTAAGTGCTTTTCAGAAAATGGTAGAACCGGCTCATCTGATGTAAAAGCAGCCATTATTTTGAGTTTGGCACTTTTTATTCCATAATGAATTTTTCTTCTTATTGTGGAAACAGATCTTCCCAATACAATATCACTTGTATATAGTCTTTTTATTGCCTCAGCGGTTGAAACTCCCTCACCTATTAGCCCATAACGGACGATCATGTATGCTGCTTGGCTTGGAGTAAGACATGCCTGTCTTAAATCGTCTGAAATTACACCTTCTGTCTGAGACGGACCAACAGATTGAAACAATCTTGATGCTAATTCAATTTCTTTTCCCATTTTATGATATTTATGTCTTAGCTGATAAGTTAACCCTATAATATACCACTTGAAAACCTAAAAAACGAATCAGCTCACGTTTACTGTCAAAATATATTATTTTGTCATACTGAACTTGTTTCAGCATCTCTTTTAGCTTCATAATGGGATCCCGAAACGAGTTCGGGATGACAGTGTGTTTGCATTTCCTAGCTGGAAACTTTATTTGAATTGATTTATAATCTGGTGAAACTCCGGGCCCGTAGTATACCGGTAGAACGACTCCATGGCATGGAGTAGAAAGGGGTTCGATTCCCCTCGGGTCCACAAAAATGCTCAAAATCCAGAAACTCCAAAGATCTACCGAAGAAATATACTCCTTCCAGAAACATGAGTGGGAAATTTCCGATACCAATGATTATGGCAAAGCAATAGACTGGAGAAAAGAAAAAAGGTTGCTAAAAGCTACAGAGAATAAAGAGATAGCCGGAGTACTGGAGTTTACCATTCAAGCAGGAGTAATGAGGATTGAAAGTCTGGTTGTAAAAAATGATAAGAAGCGCAAAGGTATAGGAACAGCGCTTATGTCAAAAGCGGAAGAGATAGCTAAGTCTTTCAAAACTCATAAAATCTTTCTGCAGACGTCAAAGTCGGATAGGACTTCAAAATTCTACAAATCACTTGGATTTCTCATAACTGGAGAGTTGAGAGATCACCACGCCCACCAGGATTACCTGATATACAGCAAATTTATCTAATTTCCAAATTTTAGGTCTTATTATCCGGCATTTGACCCAAAGACTGGAGCAAACTCACACGATTTCCTTCCGTATCAATCATAGACACATACCACCCGACTCCCGGTATCTTTTCCGGCTTGCCGTGGATTTTTCCGCCTGCCGTCTTTACTTTTTCCATACTCTTTTTGATATCATCAACAGCGATAACAATGGAAGGATACTGGCCGAAGGGATCATCCGGTTTCTGGTAAAAACCGCCGTTTATGGCTCCGGGGGTCTTGGGCCTCATCGTCTTTTTGTCCGTTTCGGTTGTTTCAACCGTGACATATTCACTCATTTCGGGACCGAGCATGGTCGTCTTCCAGCCGAATACTTTGGAATAAAATTCTGACATGCGCTTTTTATCCTCCGCGGGCATTTCAAAATGGACAACCGGATCCATCTTCATATATTTACCCCTTAACAATAAATTGTAATCTCTACTGGACTATAATCGTCCCGTGCATGTTCGGGTGGATACTGCAATGGTAAGTGTAAGTACCTGCTTTTTGGAAAGTGACTGTCCCCGACTTACCGTAGTCCAGTATGCCCGTATCAAAACTGTTATCATCAGCTGTGGCGCTGTGGCCCGCGCTGTCCATGTTTGTCCAAGTCACGCTATCCCCGACCTTTACCGTCAGCGTTGCCGGGGAATAACTGAAATTTGCTATCTGCACGGAATTTTTCGGGGCTGCAGACGAACTGGTTGCACCTGTTTTCTGACTTGCACTTGGGGCCTGATATCCGCCTCTTTTTGCAAAACCAAAATAATAAATTACTCCATATACGACCAGCCCTATGACTAAGTAGATGGCAATCCATTGCCATAAAGGTCTCTTACCGTAACCCGTATCTTTCATCAGTTAAATTGTAATATAGATTACAATTCATTGTCAAATTCGATGCTTAAATGCAGATATTTTACCAACTGTAATCTAACCCCGGAGAACGAAATTCTGGATAAGCGTGCTGTACGTCAGGGCGTTTTCCGCCAATTTTTCTTTTGGCTGTGATTTCAATTTCTCAACTCT
>CAYZEE010000054.1:0-5736 GCA_964477485.1 uncultured Gammaproteobacteria bacterium | reverse complement strand
ATGAACCTTTGCCAAAATCTCCTCTTTTTTCTCCTTGGGAATGCGTGGATACATGCCTACCCCTTTCTCGTGTCCGTATTGTACCCTAGACACTTGTCTTAGTTTAAAGGGGACGGGTCAATTAGCCATAAGTACCTCCTTAAACCTTAATAGATAACCTAAAAAGCTTGCACCTCCAGGTCCAGTTTAAGGGGTACCGGCCATCTATACCAATAATCAAATGAAATTTCTTTAAATGAAGCTTGCTATTGCAAATATATTGATGTATATTTTATGATTATCTTCTTAAAAGCTTAGATGAGTTTATAAAAACAGCCACATCAGGCAGAGATTGTGCTGCGGCTGCAAGAATTGGTGTTAAAATACCAACTGAAGCAAGTACAATCCCTCCAATATTAAAAATAACACCAAAGGCAATATTTTGCTTAATAGTGCTAAATGTTTTTTTGCCTAGTCTAATTGCTTCAGGTATTTGTAGCCAGTCATCCTGCATAAGCACAACATGTGATGTTTCAATCGCAACATCGGTCCCTGACCCCATGGCAATACCAACATCTGCTTGTGCTAAAGCTGGCGCATCATTTACACCATCACCAACCATGAGTACTTTTTTTCCTTGAGATTGCAATTTCTGAATATAAGTAATCTTTTCTTGCGGTAAAATTCCTGCCAGATATTCCTTAATTCCTAAACTCTTGGTGATTACTTTGGTAATTTGTTCAGTATCGCCGGTAAGAAGAATAATATGCTGAATACCTACTCGCTTTAACTCTTGAAGCGCTGTTTTTATTCCTTCTCTTAATGTATCCGCTGTAGCAACAAGTCCGATTATGCTCTTGCCTTTTACTACATACATAACTGATTTTCCAGCTTCCTCTAAACAAGTTTTTTGTTCTTTGATATGAGTAGGAATGGATATTCGTTGTCTTTCCAGAAGCCTATCATTACCGACAATAATGCTGTTATTTTCTATCTTGCCAAGAATCCCTTCGCCAACATGGTACTTAAAGCTTTTAAGTTGGAGTAATGAAATATCCATCTTCTCAGCTTCTTCTACTACTGCTGAAGCTAAAGGGTGTTCTGATGATCGTTCAAGTGATGCTGCATATTTGATCAGTTCTTTTTCATAAATATTAAAAGGAATAATATCAGTAACCTGCGGTTTGCCATAAGTGAGTGTACCTGTTTTATCAACAACAACCGTATCAACCTTTGCTAAGGCTTCAAGATATAAACCACCTTTGATGATAATGCCTCGTTTAGCTGCGCTGCCTGTTGCTGCGACTACCGCAATTGGTGTTGCAAGAGCAATAGCACATGGACAGGCAATAACCAAAACTGCAATAGCATAGACTGGGTTATGGGTGATAAAAAAAGTGAGCAGCCCTGATATTAAAATAACTGGTAAATAATACGTGCTATATCTATCTGCAAACTTTTGAAAAGGCGCTTTCGCGCTTTCTGCTTCTTCAACGAGTTTAATGACTTTTGAAAGTGTTGTATTTTCTCCGACCTTTTCTGTCTTAATATGTAATACACCATGTTGATTGATTGTTCCCGCAAACACCTCATCATAAACACTTTTTTCAACCGGCACTGATTCGCCAGTAATTGGCGCTTGGTCAACAGAACTTGTGCCAAAAGTAACTTTCCCATCAACTGAAATTTTCTCACCTGGTTTAGCAATCACTATATCGCCAATTGTAATATCTGCAGTTGCAACTTCAATCTCTTTACCATTCCTGAGGATAGTCGCTTTTTCCGGCGCAAGCTCAATAATATCCTGAATTGCCTTTCGTGAACTTCTCACGGTAAACCCTTCTAAAAAATGAGCAATATTCATAAAAAAGACAATGAGTGTTGAAGCGGAGAATTCGCGAATCAGCATAGAAGCGACAATACCAATCGTCATGAGTAAATCAGAATTAATCTGTTTTACCCGCAGTCCTTGAAATGCGCTTTTAAAAATATTAAATCCGCCAACTAGCGTTGCAATTACTAAAATCCAGGTGGGTATTGCTTTGAAAGGCAGTTCCAGAAGTCCTAACCGTTCAATCACAATCTCAAGTAAAAGCAGAATGGCAATGACAGTTATAAACGCAAAGATAATAAGCTGGGATATATCTTTTTTCTGTTTTGTCTCTTGCAGAATAGTATAGCCTTTGTCTTTGATTATATTTGTGATTTTTGCTTCGCTTGTTTTTGAATCGTCAATGGTGATTCTTGCCTCTTGCGTCGCATAACTTACGCCAATATTTTGCACTCCTTGAAGTTTTGAGAGAAATTTTTCAAAAGGAACTGAGCATTCAGCGCAGTCTAAACCCTGAATTTTTACCTTTATTGTTTGCATAGGACGATTTTTCCTTATAACCCATTTGGGAATTCAGCCGAAGCAGGAATTGGCTGTGGTAGCTCAGATTCTTGACCATAGGCCACCACAATCTCATCATGTTGGTTAAGTGGAAGTTGTCGTGGATCTCCTTGATACTGTTTTCCATTGACAAAGACAGTGAGTTTATTGGTTTCATCGGCAGTATATCCACCAATATTCTTTTCGGTAAACGATACGCCCCAAATATCAAAAAATAACCCAAGCGTTGACTTAAAAGTAGTGTCTGAAGTTTCTACATGAATAATGCCTGATGGATCATGTGTATGAGTTGGTAATTCTGCCACTTGTGAAAGTCCGATTTGTGCAGGAACAGTAATTTTATGTCCATGAATATATATATCAAGATGGTCATGGTGGTGCAGATAAGAAGGGTCAGAAGGCGGAAGGTGTAAGACTTCCATCAGCCTTGGTAGATCAGCTGCGTTTGGTTGCCACGTTTCATTGTTGCTTAAATTCAACGTTGCGTGTGAGAGACGATCTTTAACAAATGTTGCGCTATCTTGCGTATGTATACTAGTAGAAGCAGGTATATAGCTTTGTTCAGTGTTTGATTTTTGAGAGGCAAAGAATACCCAGCCTCCGACAATAACAATAACTACTGTAATGCCTCCCCATACGAGCCAGTTCTGAAAGAATGTGTGCTTTTGCATTTCATCTCGCATCCTCATCTTTTCTTCGTGGCGGAGAAGTTTTCTTTCTCGTTTTGTTAAATGTCTCTGCTTATCAAAATGTGTATCCATAGGTTATCCTTTAATAACTGCACAGGCTGGTTTCTCAGTAGTGCTTTTTAGTAGTACAAAAAAGGAAATTAACAGAAGTACTACAGCCAAATAAGAAAGCTCAACTCCTCTGAACGGTAAATATAGAATACTTCCACCAAGTCCAAGTAAGGAAAGAACGGATATACCACATGCTCCACACCCGCCACTTAATGCAGCAATCCCTAAAACTGTATTGCCTCCAACAATCAAGCGTATATTCTTAATATTTTTTATAGATCCAATTTTTTGAAAAAGGAGTGAAAGATTTGCGCCAGTGAGGAGAGCGGTGAGAAAAAGGATTACCAGTGCAGGTAAACTCATTGCTGTTTCCATGCCTTTGAGAAGCGCAAGCAGTAAGCTAAGTTTATAAGTAAGACTATAACTTCCAATAATCGTATCTGCAACAATACTGCCATTCATTAGATATGTTATGGTCACTATGTAGATAATTGTAATCACTACTGTAGGAATAAGAAATTTTTTGGAAAAAATAAGAGCTTTCATATTTACTATTTCAATGCCTGATCAATAACTGTTTTGAAAGCATCAATCGGCTGTGCGCCAACAAGCATCTGTATTTTTCCCTTTGCATCAATGATAAAGGTTGATGGTGTACCACTTACTCCTCCTGTGCTCCCATCTACTATTTCAGTTTGCACTTGCTTTGTATATTTCCCAGAGTTCAAACAACTTTGAAATGTTGTTTGATTAACTCCAACTTCTGCTGCCAGTGGCGCAAGATCAGTCAAAGCAAAACCTGTTCCATTACTTGTTGTCCGTTCAAATATTTTATCTGTATAATTCCAAAAGGCGTCATTTCCTCCCAGTTCAGTAATGCACAAGCCTGCTTCTGCTTCTTTTTGAGCGTTTTGGTGAAATGAGAGTGGATAGTCACGATACACCCAGCGGATTTTATCACCATACGTTTTCATTAACTCTTGCATAGTTGGGTGAAATCTCTTACAGAATGGGCATTCAAAATCTGAATATTCAACAAGTGTTACCTTAGCATTCGGATTACCTCGAATCCGATCACTGCTGGTGACCTCCTTTATTTTCCCAGCAGGTGCTTGTGCTGCCCCATTATTTTGAGTCGGCACGCTTGGAGGTGTTGCTTGCACAGCAGCAACTTGTACTTTAGAACTTCCATTTTTTTCAAGATACTGTACTTTTGTATAAAGTGATCCGAGCAAAAAAGACATAATTACTAAAGCCGCTACAATTAATTGAGTCATAGTAATTTTCTTTGGTATTGCAGGAAGAGGAATGGTAAAAGAATCTTTATCTTTAATAGTTTGTATACGTTTTGTCTGAGTTTCAAGCACTTTTTTCATAAGTTTTAGTCTTTGCAAGCGACAATTAGAACAGCAACATTTTCTAGGATGCTGTCTGTTGTTTTAAGTACTATCATAATATCTGGATAACTCAACGAATAATAAACAAATTTTCCCTCTTTCCTGTTTTTTACTAAACCGCATTCATTCAGACATTTCAGATGATTTGACACATTTGGTTGTTGTTGATTTGTTAATTCAACAATTTCATTGACCATCTTCTCTCCATCTACCAATGTCTCAAGAATTTCCAACCTAGTTTTATCTGATAAACCACTAAAGAATTTCGCTTTTGCCCAAAGTTTATCTTCTCTATTCATATCAGTAACTAATAATATGTTAGAGGGAAAGATATATATTGTCAACACTTAAAAAAGGATGGATAGTTGTTTAGGGTATCACCACGTCTCGTCCATAAATATACGCTAAGAAGCTAAAAATGGGTGTCTTTCTTTCGGATGTAGCACAAAACTTCAGTATTCTACTACGCTGGTTGCTAAATTTTTAGGTTGTAATGACAACCTAATCAACGAGCAGTTTTTGAAAGGTTTAGTACTACACCGCTTAGAGTATATTTTCGCACAATTCTTGTTAGCACCTTTATTACCAGTTACACTTTGCTTTTCATTTTTTTCCATCGGGATAATGACCACTTCCCAGAAGTTTTTACCCGCAGAGAGGACTTACAAGAAACCATACGCTGATCCGCACAATCATCCCTATGATTTCTACATTTCCTGCCCGTTTTGCCACAAAGGAGTCATGGAACCGCCTGAACTGGTCTTCTTTGGCGGAGCATTTGAAGATTTCAATGACGAATAGCCCTATTTATCTACATTTTCTCCTCATTGGAGGCTAAACTTTGAAATTCCTATACGGTCACTTAAAAATTTCTCCATTACTGGAATGCTGTGTGGTGGTCTGTATCAGTTTGGTTAGATCGACGTTTTTTCGCAATTACTACCGGAAAGTCTACCAGAGCTTTGCAGCCGAGGGTTAAAACCCCCGGATAGCCGCTTAATTATTATAGGTAAATTTTAGTTTAGGTCTTTTTTCATTTCTTCAAACTCTTTTTTGCTAATTTCTCCACGAGCATAACGCTCCTTGAGAATATCAAAAGGTGATTTACCTCCACCATTTCTTTTGTTCGAACCGGCAAGATAGCGAATAAGAGCAATTACTCCTAAAATTAAAAGAAGCCAAAAGATAATCATAGAGAGCCAGCCAAAAATACCAAAACCCCCTCCCA
>CAYZEE010000053.1:0-5919 GCA_964477485.1 uncultured Gammaproteobacteria bacterium | reverse complement strand
TAAACCTTAAATAGCAACATAATTTTGGTACGCTATCGGATTTTACCTCTTGACAAGAATATAAACCGATGTAACTATTTAAACAGTTGAGAAACTATAAAACTATATGATAGCAGAAGAAAGGATTCAGTTTCTTAAAAAAAATATTTCAGAAAATCAAAATTTTAATATCAATGCGGCACTCATCAGCTGCATGGGCGATTCAACCTGTCTTAAAATACTTTATATAATATCTAAAGAGAAAGAGGTTTGTCCTTCAGATTTAGCAAATATTTTGGAACTCTCAATGCCCGCAGTTTCTCATCAGCTGGCAAGGCTTAAACATATGGATATTCTATCGGGAAAGAGAATGGGACAAATTATATGCTATGGTTTTTCAAATACAAAACAAGCAAGGTCAATAAAAAATCTCATAAAAACAATAGCTTTATGACTGAGCTCTTTGAAACTTTTAAGAGTGAGATATTTACAAAGCAATATATTTTTCTAATATTTTTAGTTACTATATTTTATATTGCTCTTGCGGCATACAGCGTAAACTATCGTTTTGTCCTTTCTACAATTAACGGCAATTACCCCTTTTTATACAAGAGCGCAATATTATTTTATCTTGTGGAAGGACTTAAAACTGCCTTATCTGATTCTGATTTAGTTCTTCTTATGATAACTTCTGTTCTGGTAGGAGTAAATGTTGCCCTAATTATTAGGAGTTTACATATTGTAAGAAAAAGTGGGAAAGTAAAATTTGTAGTTGGCGGCAGTACTCTTTTGGGATTTGTCTCAACCGGATGCGTAAGCTGCGGTTTTTCTCTTATTTCCGTTTTAGGTCTTGGGGCGGCGCTCAAGTTTTTACCAGGGGTCCTCGCGTTGCATATTATGTCAACAACACTTTTATTATTGTCTGCAATTTACATGGTTAAAAAAGTTAACGATTCGCTAAATTGCAAAATAAAACATTGACAGATAAAGCAATAATTTGATATTTTAATGGAGGAGGTGAGTATGGCAGATATAAATTTCACAGATCAAAATTTTGATACAGAAGTTCTTAAAAACGAGTTGCCTGTTCTGGTAGATTTTTGGGCTCCTTGGTGTGCGCCTTGCAGGATTGTTTCTCCGATTGTTGAGGAGCTCGCAAAAGAATATGAAGGGAAGCTAAAAGTCGGAAAGCTAAATGTGGACGAGAATCCCAACATGGCTTCAAAATATGGTGTTATGAGCATTCCGAGTCTTATAATTTTTAAAAAGGGCCAGCCGGCAAAAACAATGATCGGTGCGCAGGGAAAAGATAATTTCAAAAGAGGAATAGAAGAAGCGATCGGCTAATGGAAAAAAACATTTATGATGTAATTATAATTGGCAGTGGACCTGCGGGATTAACTGCTGCTATTTATACGACCCGCGCAAATCTTAAAACCTTCGTTATCGCAGGTGGGAAATGGGGAGGGCAGTTGATGCTTACGACTTTGGTTGAAAATTATCCCGGTTTTGCCGAAGGGATTCAAGGACCGGATCTTATGATGGCAATGCGAAAACAGACAGAGAGGTTTGGCGCGGAATTTGTTGATGAGGATTTTCACGAAGCAGATTTTAATTCTTCCCCATTCAAAATTAAAGCGGGAGAAAAAGAGTTTGAAGGTAAATCTGTAATTATTGCAACAGGAGCTGATACCAAATGGCTTGGCGTTGCCGGAGAAAAAGAAAAAATTGGCAAAGGCGTTTCATCCTGCGCTCCTTGCGATGCGTTTTTCTTCAAAGGCAAGAATGTAATCGTAGTTGGAGGAGGAGACTCTGCTATGGAAGAGGCAATAGTCTTGGCGAATTTTGCAGAATCGGTAACGGTTGTGCATAGAAGCGAGGCTTTACGGGCAAGCCAGATTATGCAGGATAAGGCTAAAAAAAATCCAAAAATAAAATTTATTTTTAATAGCGGAGTGGTAGAAATTTTGGGGGATGATAAAGTTACGGCAGTAAAACTTAAGAATAACAAAACAGGAGAAATTTCGGAAATGCCAATTGATGGAGTTTTTGTTGCAATCGGGCATGTCCCCAATACAGCAGTATTTAAGGGAATTGAGACAGACAGAGAAGGATATATAATTGTCCACGATCATACAAGAACAAATATCGAAGGAGTTTTTGTTGCAGGCGATGTTCATGACAGTCATTACCGTCAAGCTGTAACCGCCGCCGGGTTTGGCTGTGCCGCCGCTCTTGAAACAGAAAAATGGCTAAGAAACCAAGAATAATTTGACTCCTAACCTATTTTTTGCCATAATTCCACAGCTTATGCCAACTAGTCCTGAGTTTAAAGGCGTGCTTCTTGGATATTTCAAAAAAATGGAGGCCTTGAGATATACGCGCCTCGAAGGGTATGAACATATCGACCCCTTTTCATCTGAACAACTTGAACGTTGTGATAGATTGGATGAAATTCCCAGATATTCCTCAATTGAGCAAATGACTCATCGAGGAACAGTTGGAGCTCATGCTTTGAGAGTTACCGCTCTCACTTTTTTTGCTACAGATATGCTTCTTAACTTAGGAGTTGAGCTTGATCAGCCAAAAGCAGTTTTTTTGGCAGACCATCATGATGATACGGAAATTCCTGATATGGAAGATATACCTTCTCCTGTAAAAAGAAAAGCAAAGGGAAGAAAGAAAAAAGAACTGGAAGAAAAAGAAAGGGAAGCCGTTGGTCAAGTCGAGCATTTAATCGAAAAACCTCAAGGAGTAGAAAGCTATAGGGAAGCGTATGAAGAATATAGAGCGCAAAGAACTTTAGAAACGAAAGTAGTTAACTACATGGACAAGTGGGACGGATTACATGAAGCAGTTCACGAGGTAGTATGCGGAGAAAATAAAATTGCTTTTAGGAGAGTGATTGAGGAATACCGTCCAGTATTTGATGAACTAAATAGAGTAAATGAATCATGGCAAAAAGTAGCCGGTCTTTATTTAGGCGATGATCTCTTTACATTTCCGGACCCGGATAAGATTGTTCCAAAAACTCCTGCTGACTTGGATTGGTCTACTGCACAAAATCTTATGAAATCTATTGCTCAAGGTCTAAGGAGTTATATGTTTTGGCTTATGACTACTCAACATGTTTTTAAACACCAATTTTTAGTTAGAGCTTTTCCCGGTTGGCTTGATTATGTTCCTCTCGAAGTTTGGGATGATATAGAAAGAGTTAGATTAAATAATCCCTATAAAACAACTAATTCGGGATTGTTAGTTCCATCCGGCACTATAGACCCTGATAGTCCTACTTTTGGAGAAAGTTTAAACTTTGAGCTCTTAAAGTTAATAATCGATGGGAGGGGAGCAAAGATAAGAATGAAAAACGGTTTTAAGAAAGCAAGAGGCAGATATTATAATATGCAGCAATATCTAGATGAATAATTGAGCTATTGACAGGTATATTTTCGTGTGTTAAGATGAGATTCGTGGACAATCCCGATTTAATCGGGAGAGGGAAACGATTAGTTATGACATCAAACAAAATTATTCTTTTAACCCGTTTGGGTTTTTTGCTGTCTTCGTAATCATTTCCTCTTAGTTTACTAATTTAAAATTGGATTTTCCGGTTCGGGCCTGTAGCACAGCTGGTTAATGCGCTGCATTTGCAATGCAGAGATCACCGGTTCGAATCCGGTCAGGTCCACAAGTTAGTTACTGGCAATTAGCAATTAGAAACTAGTAATTTCTAGTCGCTAGTCGCTAGTTACTAACAACTAGAATTGGCTCTTTGACAAGTGAAGAGAACATTTTAATAATCTACTCATAATGCCGATAATGGATGCCTTGGAGGCTTTGGCCGAGGAAGGACGCATACGACGGCGATACTCGTCGGGGAGGTGTCATAAACCTTTGATCCGGCGGTTTCCGAATGGAGTAATCCATCCCGATTTAATCGGGATAGCCCTGAGTAAAAATAGTTCCGCAAGGAGTTGTATAGCTTTGGGTGGGGCACGGCGCGAACTGAAACATCTAAGTAGCGCCAGGAAAATAAATCAAATGAGATTCCCCAAGTAGCGGCGAGCGAAAAGGGAAAAGTCTAAACTCCGCCTCTGGCGGAGGGTTGTAGGACTACGATATGGGATCAGTTAAAGGTAGAAGAAGGTGCCGGAATTGCACTACCAAAGAAGGTGAAAGTCCTGTACTTGAAACCCGAGACTGCCTTAGTAGTTTCCTAAGTACCATGGGGTACGATAAAACCCTGTGGGAATCTGGGACGTCCACGTTCCAAGACTAAATACCAAAGTCTACCGATAGTGAACTAGTACCGTGAGGGAAAGGTGAAAAGCACCCCGGGAGGGGAATGAAATAGACCTGAAATTATTGGCTAACAAGCAGATAGAGCTTGTCCTTTGGACAAGGCTAAATTTCTAATTTCTAATTTCTAATTTCTAAATAATGACCAAAATTCAAATGCTCAAAATTTAGATCAGTTAGATTAATTAGATCAATTAGGTTAATTTATCCTCGCCCAGAGGGCGAGTAATATCGTGCCTATTGAAGAATGAACCGGTGAGTTATCGATTGCAGCATTAGTTTAAACAAGTCAAACTTGTGAAGACATAGTGAAAGCGTGCCCTAACTGGGCATTTAGTTGCAATCATTAGACCCGAAACCGGGTGAGCTAACCTTGAGCAGGGTGAATGTCGATGAAAATCGACAGGAGGCCCGAACCCGTATCTGTAGCAATAGGTTGGGATGACTTGAGGTTAGGGGCAATATGCCAAACGAACCCGGAGATAGCTGGTTCTCCCCGAAATATATCTAGGTATAGCGGTCGTCTCCACTTTTCAGGGGTAGAGCACTGAATGGTCTTCGGCGGCGCAAGTTGTCGAGCCCAATCAAACTCCGAATACTGGAAAGTTACGGCGAACTAGTCAGACTGGTCGGGCTAAGCTGATCAGTCGAAAGGGAAACAGCCCAGACTCTCATCTAAGGTCTCAAAATAAGAGCTAAGTTTAGAAGGAAGTCAGTATCCCAAGACATCCAGGAGGTTGGCTTAGAAGCAGCCATCCTTTAAAGAAAGCGTAACAGCTCACTGGAGGATGGTACTTGGCGCCGAAAATTTATCGAGGATTAAGCCTTTTACCGAAGATAGAGATGTTCCGATTTATCGGAACGTGGTAGGGGAGCGTTCTATTTGCAGCGAAGCGGAACCGTAAGGTTTGGTGGAGCGGATAGAAGTGAGAATGCCGGTATGAGTAGCGATAGTCCGATGAGAAGTCGGACCGCCGAATACCCAAGGTTTCCTCCGCAATGTAAGTCAGCGGAGGGTTAGTCGGCCCTAAGGGTGTCCCCTGTGTTAATGGGGGGTAGCCCGATGGACAAGTCGTTGAAATTCGACTACATGGGAAAATGCGCTTGCCTCGCCTCGGCGGGGTGAATACTTAAGGATCGACCGGAATGGAAGAAAGATGCCTCATTTATGGGGTCTAAGCCACAAAGCAGTTTTGATTGGTAAATCCGTCTAAACGTTTTAACTGAGTGGCGATGGCGAGTTTCGTTGAGAAACGGAGCAAGATTTTCTCTTTCAGTCTGCAGGAAATGATTCGTGAGGAGTGTTTTTCTATACCGTACCGTAAACCGACACAGGTGGGTTGGTCGAGTAGACTAAGGCGATCGGGAGAAGGATGATCAAGGAACTCGGCAAAAAATCTGGGCGTAACCTTTGGGAGATGCCCTGCCTCGATTTAATCGGGGTTACAACAAAAGAGTGCTTAGCGACTGTTTATCTAAAACACAGGTCCCTGCAAAACCGAAAGGTAAAGTATAGGGGCTGACGCCTGCCCAGTGCTGGTAAGTCAAAAATCGGGAATGAAGTTCGCAAGAATCAGTTTCTGATTTAAGCTCCAGTAAACGGCAGCAGTAACTATAACTGTTCTATGGTAGCGAAGTTCC
>CAYZEE010000052.1:0-5919 GCA_964477485.1 uncultured Gammaproteobacteria bacterium | reverse complement strand
GGAATAACAGGACAGGACGGTTCTTACCTTGCAGAATTGCTTATCAAAAAAGGATACGAGGTACATGGTCTTGTAAGGAGAGTTGCTTTGGAAGACCCAGAGCACAGGCTGTGTAGGATAAACCATCTTATTGACAAGATCATTTTTCATTCAGGATCTCTAGAAAGTTATGCTAGCGTCTTTAAGGTTGTTGAAGATATCAAACCAGATGAATGCTATCACCTAGCAGCTCAGAGTTTTGTAGGCTATTCTTTCGAGGACGAATTTTCAACTATAAGAACAAACATTGACGGAACGCTTTTTATATTGTCAGCTTTAAGAGAAAGAGTCCCTAAATGCAGGTTTTACTTTGCAGGGTCAAGCGAGATGTTTGGCATGGTTGCAGAGTCCCCCCAGAATGAGAACACTCCATTCCACCCCCGCTCACCTTATGGAATTTCAAAGGTTGCTGGATTTGACTTGACTAGAAATTATCGCGAGGCTTACAACCTGTTCGCTTCTAACGGCATTCTTTTCAACCATGAGTCTCCCCGCAGGGGATTCGAATTCGTGACAAGAAAGATAACACGCGCTGTTGCTGAAATCAAAGCAGGTTTGAGAAGTGAATTGAAGCTGGGCAATCTCGAAGCCAAAAGAGACTGGGGTTTTGCAGGAGATTACGTTGAAGCGATGTGGCTAATGCTTCAACAGGACAAGCCCGACGATTATGTAATCGCAACAGGAGAAACCCACTCTATAAAAGAGTTTCTTGAGCTTGCATTCAAACAGGTTGGGTTAAACTGGGAAGATCATGTTTCTGTTGATGAAAAATTTTACAGGCCCGCTGAAGTTAATCTATTAATCGGCGATTACACCAAGGCAAAAAAAATGCTCGGGTGGGAGCCTAAAATCAAATTCAAAGATCTTGTCAAAATGATGGTTGACGAGGACCTTAGACTTATAAGTGAAAAATCATGAAATGCTTTTCAGGTTAAGAGAAATGAAAAAACTACGTTCGATAAGTATAATAATTCCAACGCTTAACTGTGAAAAAGCTTTGAAAGAATGTCTGCACTCAATAAAAAACCAAAATTACCCTAGAAAGAAAATAGAAATAATAATAATTGATGGTGGTTCAAAAGATGATACTTTAAAAATCTCTAGAAAATATACGAATAAAATCTTTTCAAACCCGCTTAAAACAGCAGAAGCTGGAAAAGCTATAGGAGTAAAAAAAGCTAAAAATGATTTACTAGCTTTTATCGACAGCGACAATATACTTCCTGATAAAAACTGGTTTAGAAAAATGATCAAGCCTTTTGAAGACAGTGAAATTGTTGGAAGCGAGCCTTTATATTATACTTATAGAGAACAAGATTCTATTACCACAAGGTATTTTGCTCTGCTTGGAATGAACGACCCTCTCTGTCTTTTCATTGGAAATTACGACCGCTATTCTTACATCACCGGAAAATGGACTGAAATGAAAGTAAAGGAAGAAGATAAAGGAGATTATTTAAAAGTTGAATTAAACGAGAAGCAACTTCCGACCATTGGGGCTAATGGTTTTATGATAAAACGGAAATTCTTAAAAAATTTTAATGAAGATTTTATATTTGATATAGATATTGTTTTTGACTTGATAAAAAATGGAAAAAACAAATTTGCAAAAGTTAGAATTGGAGTAGTTCATATTTTTTCTTCAAGCTTATCTATTTTTGTTAAAAAACAGGAGAGAAGAATAAGGGATTATGGTTATTATAAAGACTTGAAGCTTAGGAAATATCCATGGACAAGCGTGGATGATCTAAAACTGTTGAAGTTTATAGTGTATACTGTTTTGATTTTTCCGTTGATTTTACAGGCAATGAAGGGGTTTTTAAGAAAACAAACAAGAACGTGGTTTGTCCACCCTTTGGCATGTTGGCTGACTTTAATAGTTTACGGCGATAGTGTTATAACATCCGGGGTTTCTAAAAAATCAATTATGAACAGAAATATCCTAACTCAATGAATAATGTTTAAATGCAAAAAATATTCTATGATGCTTAATATTTTAAATGTGTGAATTGGAATAAATGAAAAGATTCATCGGTTTAATGAACGCATATTCTTCTGGACTTAGTGGCGGAGATGTCAAATTTATAGAAATACTTAAATATTCAGCAAGCAAATATCAAACCCTGATTGTAACATCTGCACTGGGAAAGAATCTTATAGAAAGCTATGGGATTAAAACTGATTTCATAATAACATCAAAAGAAAAGGAATTCCACAATGCTATTGCTTCATATTTAATTAGAATAATCGGCAGTTTAAAGTTTTTTTTGTATAAGAATATACCGTGCGAAGGGGATATTATTTATTCAAGTTCAGATTTTTTACCCGATGTTTTAACAGCGGTTATTTTAAAAATCAAAAAAAGAAATGCTAAATACGTCCAGCAGGTTTTTCATTTCATTCCAAAAAATAGAGCGATCTCTTATCTTGCTCAAAGAACAAGCCTTGTTTTAATAAAACATTTCTCTGATTTAACGATAGTCGACAATAAGATAATTATGAATGATCTTTTAAAAAGTGGTTTTGAAAAAATAAAATTAAACCAGCCAGGCATTGACATTAAAAAAATAAATTCTATTAAATCCTCAACTAAAATATTTGATGCTGTTTTTGTTGGTCGTTTGCATCAATCCAAGGGAATATTTGATCTTGTAACTGTATGGAAAAACATCTCAAAAAATCATCGGTATAAATTGGTCATGATAGGTGTGGGAAATAAGGAAACAACAAATAAATTGAAGACAATGATAAAAAAGGAAGGACTGAATAATATTTTTTTATTAGGTTATTTGAATGACAAAGAAAAATATAAAGTAATGAAGTCTAGCAAAATCTTTTTGAGTATGAGTTATGAGGAAGGTTTTGGAATCAGTGTGATTGAAGCAATGGCCTGCGGACTTCCAGTTATAGCATGGAATCTTCCTGCATATGAAAACACCGTTTATAAAATTACAATAGGAGACAAAAACAAATTCTCACAGGCAATACTTAAATTTTTAGGCGATGAAAAACTTATTAAAAAATATTCTGAGAAAGGAAAAAAAATTGCAGAAAAATATGATTGGGAAAAAACAACAAAAAGGGAATTAAAATTGATAAATAAAGAATGATTGCAAATGGAAAGAAAATACGAATACCTAATGATATTTTGCATATATCTTCTCGCATCAATTTTCATGTTTTCAGGTGTGATTACAAGTAAAGGCCAGACAGCACAAGCTGATTGGGGCATACAACAAACTCTAAATTCAAGTCTAAATAATTTTTATTCTTATTTTTACATTTGGAAATATAACGCGTTTGGCAACACTGGTATTCCTTTTGGCCCGCCATTTTTTCTTATGATTTTTGTTTTGCTAGCTTTTTTGGGGGTTGTTGGAGGATTATTTATAAAAGTTTTTGTTGTTTTAGCTCTTCCATTTTGTGGCATAAGCGCTTATATTTTAGCTAGATCATTTAAGCTTCAAAAATATTCAGCTTTCTTGTCAGGACTTTTTTACATGACTACTCCCGTATTATTTGATTGGATTATGTTTGGTTGGGTATATTATATAATTGCTTATGCCCTTTTGCCATTATACATACTGTTTGCAGAACGCGCTTTAAGTTCTGAAAACAATTTGCAAACAATATACTTCAGCCTTATTGGAGGGATCATACTAACTCTTACATTATCTCAACCCGCCTTTATTTATGTTTACTTTATTATTGGCGTTTTATTCTTCATATTTGAAAATAAGTTAATTAAAGGATTTATCTACTTATTTATTTCCTCGCTAATTGGAATTTTAACTAGCGGAATCTTCTATATACTAACACCATCTGTTTCTCAAACATCGTTTTATCTTTCAAGACAAGTTTATGTAATGATTGCTCAGTTTGGTAAAATATCTATACTCTTAAATGCAATAAGATTGTGGGGTTCTTCATTTAATTATCAGTTTGAAACTTATTTTCCGCAAATATTCTTGCTTTTTTCTTTTCTTCCAATAGCACTGGCAATGTTATTATTGTTGAATAAACCAAAAAAACGAGTCATCTTATTCGCAACAATATATTTACTTTCTATTTTAATAATATTTATAACTTACCCAAATATTGCATATGTTGTTAAAATACCCTTTGGAATAATAATGATGAATTTATCCACATTTATAATCGGTTCAGCTTTAGCTATTGCATTGCTTTTGGGATATTTATCGAATTATCTCCTTGAAAAATATGAATACAAAAAACTGATCATTAAAATTCTATTATTAATTTTAGTAATTTTATATGGTGCCACCTGGTGGGCTGGACAAACCTCAGGAGTGGTGATTTCCGGTCCACCAACAAAATTAAATTTAGCCGAAATTCCCAGAGGGTATTTTAATTGGACAAACGCTGTTAACGCAAATGATAATTATTTTGTACTCTATTGGCCAATAGGGGGAAATATTGAAATTGAAAACAATTCAACTTTTAACGCAACTTATGAAGGGATAAGCAATCCCATTTATAAAATTAATTCAATTCCATTTGTAAATGAAATTGAAGGTCCTTTCAATTATTCTCTTCAATCTTTGTTCAATAACAATTCACAAATCGCAAAACAATGGGGTTTAATGAGTATAAAGTATATAGTAGTTTTAACAAATACGAGTACGGATTACACTTGGAATTCATTATCTGACAAATTACAGAACCAGACTGGAATAAATGAGGTTGCAAAGCTTCCAGGGGTTATTGTTTTTGAAGATGAATATGCTATGCCCATCATTTATTCAAACACCACAAATTTAAATATCACTTATCATGATCCCACTAATTATAAAGTTTCAGCAAATTCAACTTATCCATTTTATATAATATTCAATCAGATTTACGATAGTGATTGGACTCTTTTTGTCAATGGAAAAGAACTTCCAAATACGGCTCATATAAAAATTAATGATTTTTTTAATGGCTGGTATGTTAATAGCACCGGACCTTCAACTTTAGACTTGTATTATAAAGAACAATCAACATACATTATAACTTTAGTTATTTCTATGTCCGTGTTTTTTGGTGTTTTGTTTTACATTTTTATTTATTTTATATTTTATAGAAATCGCTAATCGCCTAATTTTATGATGTCCTCCCGCTATTGAACTGGCAGGTTTCCTATTTTCAAGCGAAGCGGTCTAGGATCAATTTATCATAACGAACATAATCCCTAACCACCTTCTCAGTAACCCCGCTAGCACTCTTGTGAAAAAAACCTACTCCAAAAATGAACCCTTAGTATACCTATGAGTAAAAACAAGGTAAGCTCTAAACAACAAGTTAGAACTACCCCTTCAACAAACCAATAACATGAAACATGATTAGGCATAACACTCAAATCCCTCACTAAAATACATACTTTCTTTGCAGCACTCTTAATCGCGTCCTTACAATCCTTATACTATTTAGAAAGAGTCTCATACCTATACTTAGTGCACCACTGCAACTGGTACTCGCTCACTCCAACCGAGTGAAGCGTTATACGTAAAGTTTTTATCTTCACAAATTCCACTATCCATTTGAAATCAACTGCAACGCGACGGAAAAATCAACGCCGCGCCGTAAAGGTTTACAAAGCCAGAGAATTAGAATGTTGCGGGGCTTGTTTCAGGCGTGCGTGAAACGCAAGGTGATTTTCACAAGCTAGGCTCATTAAGAAAGTTTTTAAATAAATAAGATTAAATATTCTTTTAATGAATTATAAAATAGAAAATATTTCACTAAATATAAACAACAATATAAATTACTATGATAAATTAATAACTATTAGTTATATTTCAAAACAATTAAAATATTTAAAGTTTTTAAGATCAAATATAAAAAATTTCTATGATTTTTATCTTGTTAGATTAGGTC
>CAYZEE010000051.1:0-5995 GCA_964477485.1 uncultured Gammaproteobacteria bacterium | reverse complement strand
GAGAACAAGGAAAAGCTACCAGATGTATCCAGAACCCGACATCATTACTTTGGCAAAATATCTCTGAAATGGATTACCAAGCCGCACTGCAAAAGCAACAAGCAGCTGCCCAAAAAGCCTATGATGACTGCACATCGGATCCGAATCATGACGCGACAAAAGGAACTTGCATAAAAAAACCCGACGGTTCGGTTGCGTATGTTCCTTTTACCGACCAGCAAAAAAATCAGGTTTCAGGAAGCAATATTCCGCTCCTAAATATTTTTGGCCAATCAATTGGTGCTGGATGGCTAAGTTGTGGAGGTGAAAATCAGCGGGTTTGTTTCACATCAACAGCATATATCGATCGAACTGTCACTACTCCATCGTGTGGAAAAGGTCTGATGCCAAATGCCGTTGATTTGTGTGTACGGGATCCGGAATATTCAAAAAGCTTGGCATTTTCCAACTATTTGCAACAAAATCCGAATCTGACTCCCGAAGAGTTGCAAATAATGTTGCAGCAAAATCCGGATGCAACAAAATATCTACCGTATGTTTCCGCTATGTCACAAAATAACGGAAGTCAGTGCCTTTATTCAAGTGCGGATAACAAATATTCGTGCATAAAAGCAGCAGACATAATCAAATATTATGCGAATCAAGATGTGAATAAAGGAAAATCCGGTGAGCTTGAAGGCCCATGCAATAGCGCACTAGGTGTTTTGTTTAAGGGCTGTAATTCCTCGAATTTAACCTGTAATGCAAACGGTTTGGGAGGAACTTGCCAGCTTACTGATACGGCAATGCAAATCGCAGCGCAACAAATGGCCAATCCTAACAATCTTCAAGGTCAGCAGATTAATCTTCGCTATTTTAGCGACAGTTCAAAAATTGCCGAAACACTTACCAATAATTCAAAATTTGTGGCGAACCTCGCCTGTGATTCCTCCAATCCTCAATATGTAGCCGGTCAGGTAGTGCAATGTACCGATACAACCAATAAATATGTCCGCACATTACCGATTGAAGCAATGCAGAACCCGCAATATTTTACCGCTGCAGGCACAGGCTGTCGTTCGTCAGGTGGATTCTGCGCGAATGATGCAGGTACTGCAGGGCAATCAGATTGTCCTGGAGGTTTTTCATGTATTCACGCTCAGACAGGCAATGTATTTTATAGTGGAGAGTTTGGTTCCGAAAAATACCAAACTCAAGGGCTTGGAAAAGACTGTGATAAATCTTTAGACAATGGTAACGTAGGTTCTTGTGTAAAGGGACTTCGTTGTTGGAATTATACCTGTCGAGACGTAACACAACTTGCGTATGATACAAATTATGCAAAAGGATACTGGGCGGTCCAAGCGGAAAAAAATCCTATCGGAGGCATTGCTTCCGGAATAATGTCCAGCCTCAATTTTGACGGAATGACCAATGCGACGAATGTTCAAGCGCAGGTTTTTCAAGATCAGATGAAAAAGATCAGTCAATCAAGCGTCGCTAATGCTACTACGATCTATTCGGACTACTATGCTTCTTTGCCATCCGCGGTAAAAGGTAAAGTGATCAATTTAGTATCACAAGAGCAGTCAACAAAGAATACTGATCCTATAATCGGCGGTATTGGAACCTTCAAGAACTGGTTACAAGAGCGGGGTACTGACACCGGGCTTTTCGTTGGGGCATACTCCAGCACGTTTTCCAATCCGTATGTAGAAACAGGCGAGACATGGACCAATCCGAATTCAAGCGTTGAACAGCGATTATTAGATCTCGGCAGATCGGTAGCGGCAACCGCAATGCCGGTGGTCGATGTTGTGTCTATCGGTGGAGGAGCTTTGGTGGAAAAAACAGGAAGTGCAGCAATCAAAATTGGCGGAGAGTCGCTCATAAAAAAAGGCGCTGCTGATATAGCAGAAGAAGGGTTAATTAAAGGAGGATGGAGCATTTTGAAAGATCAGGGTTTGAAAGATGGCGCAATGACAATTGGAAAAGCATTACCCGGCTACGCAGTAAAAATAGGAGGAGAAGGTTTAGCAACAACAGCGCATGCCGCAATAACATTAACGGAAGTTACTTCAAAACCGTTTGAAAGCGTTATAGGATTAGCTGCTCCGCTTATTTCAATACCGCTTGCGCCGCTCCATGCGCCAGTCGCATGGACTGCCAAAATGGTAGGAAATGGAATTAGAGGACTGGGAGAACTTGGTGTGCCCTTTGTAAGCAAATTAACCGATAGTAATATTGCTCGTTCGGTTACCGAAGATGCGGTTGCAGCCGCAGTAGCAAGAGGTGAAGTACTAACAGGCTCAGCCTTAAAAGATGCGGGTGACAAAGCATTACTTGCCGCACAAAAACAAGGATACCATGGTGCAGAAGATGCGTTTAGAACTGCATTTGAAGAAACCGCTGCGCACCCTCCGCCGCAAATCATCAATGCGGCAGTTAAAGATGTTGACGCAGGTCTTCTGCAAACTGTACTAACAAGCGGTAGCGGCCTGCGAGGAGATGCATTAGATCAATTCATTAAAACACAAGCGGAACAAAGAGCTGCGGGAGCTGCTGAAAAAGTCCCTGAGGAAATGGCAAAAGTAAAAGGTGCGTTACAGATTATTGATTTTGCAAAGAAATGGGGTTTGAACGGGAATGAAGAGGGTGTACGGGCTGCGTTGACGGAGCTTGCCAGTAAGGATGCACCGGTATTACGAGAGCAAGCTGAGAAAATTTTTACTGACAATGGGATTGCAGCGGCAAAAGCCCAAACTGCAGTTTCCGGTTTACTGTTTGATCAATCTCCTTATGTGATTACCGCGGAAGATTTATTGAAAGGCATTTCCAAGGATACTGCAAAAAAAATATCCTTAGTACAAGATAATGCCGGTTTTCAAGATTTACTGAATAAAGGAGGTGTAGATAAACCTGGAGATTATCATTTTCCGGATCCTAAAAATCCCAATGCTCAGCTAACGGTGAATCTAACAGATACCGATATATCAGATCTCCAAAATGTTTTAGTTAAGAATGGGGTGATTTCAACACGTCCTATTGACACTAGTTTTCAGCAGAACTTGAAATATATATTCCAAAACGATCCGCAGTTGGCTACTAAAACATTTAAAGATACAGATGAGGTAACTAAAGAGATTGTTAACCAGATTTATAACGGCAATTTTAGTTCGGATCATATAGGTGTCGCTAAAGCATATGCAGAATCTTTAGTAGCAGATAATACTGTCAAGATAGAAAAAACAGGATTATCCGGAATTTTTTCGAATGTGGTAGATTCGACGAGAGGCACCTTGGCCGATACAGGTAATAGAATTGCATCAGTATTTAACAGGTCAAATAAAGTCAATGAAGCATTGGACTCATTAAATACATTAGTAGATGAGTATCAAAATCGATTGAGAAATGGGACTATTACTCAAGATGAGTTTAACAGATTAACCAGTGATACAGAGATCCGTAGACAGCTTGTAGATGCTGGATTTAATCAAAAAGATACAGATAAAATACTTCAACAGTATCATGGTATCCAGGGTCAGGGAGCAGGAGGAACGAATATTCATACTCCAGTTATGCCACCATCAAATTCCGTTGACATTGGAAGAAGTGATGATGGATTTTTTTGGAATAATGTATCTCGAAAACAAGCAAAAGTAGAATCTATAACGGATAATACATTTAAATTAACTGATGTCGGGTCACGAAATGGCACGTTTATATACGATTCATCAACTAATGCCTTTAGACAAATACAGCCCGGCGAAATTGTAAAAATAGGGGACAAATTGCGATTTGGGCCTGATCAGGTAGTCACGGTAACGAAAAGTAGAGGTGGTGGTATTTATTTAGTTGATAATACTTTTGGAAAAGCTTTAGAAATTAAACAACCAAGTGGTATTGGCGCTATTATTGATGGAATATTTCCAGATAAAAAAATTAGTAGTTTGGCTAAATTAAAACCTGGCGAGATCCCTAACAAAGCAGAAGTTTTGACAGATATAGGTTCAAACTATGATTCTCGCTTTTTTCATAACGGCGTTGCTGATCAGCAGGCGAGGATCGGATTCAATAAAAGCAGCGGTTTTATAAGTGTAGAAGACCTGGGTTCTGGAAATACCTATGTATATAATAAGTTAACAGGACAATATGATGTAGTACTTGGTAAGATTGATACCTTATCTGAAGGAGATATTATCAAACTGGGAAACCAGCAATTTATAATTGGCATTTCTCCTGGTAAGCGAGTTTATTTAATTGATATAGCTACTGGACAAGAAAAGAAAATTATAGATTCCTCGAGCGGATTAGGTAGAATAAATGACGTTTTCTTTAACAAAAATCAATATATTGGTGATTTAAAAAAATATGGAGAAACAGTTCTTGCCGGAACAAACACAATTTCAACTGATAGCATTAATAATGCTATTAGCGCTGTACGTAGGACATACAGAAACGTAAAGATACGTGAACCTAGCGGTAAATTAGTAGATTCATCTGTACCATTTGAAGAATTATCTGTTCCTTCGTCTGATCAAAGATCTTTAAGCGCATTTAAAGCAAAATTAGACGAAATAGATGATTGTATAACGTTTAAATGTCAAACAGCCGTAGCAGAAAACTTTGATGCCAGAGCTCAGAGGATGTTTGGGAAATCGCTTAATACACTTACAACCGAAGAAAAAATATTTTTAGCAGCAGAAAGTCTATCAGTACAATCAATAATTCCCGCCGATGTACTTTTGAGAGTCGAAAATCTAGTAAATGATGATCTTAATAGGTTAAACCAATTAGCAGCAAGATCAAATCCTCGTTTTACTCCTTTTCGTTTTGAAGATGTAGCACCACAAGCAGTTGGAAATAGAACTATAATGTGGAGAGCTGGTCCAAATAGTGCAGGCGTGCTTGGTTTAAATAGCGGCGTTGATGATATTATATTTAATGCGGATTCATTAGCAAATAAATCATTACAATATCAAGAGCATATTAGCACGCATGAATTTATCCATTCTTATCAACGAATGTTTAAACCATATGGTTATGATGTATACCATGCTTATGCTACCTATAATGAAGTTTTTGATGAATGGTTGGCAAGAAGAATAACCAATATTCCTGAGTCTGAAGTTCATAGTATAAGTTATGATATTGGCGTGCAACGTCTAAATAAGCTGATTAGAGACAAACACCTATCTTCTTCACAAATTCAAAGATTAGAAGATACAGCACTAAATGGTGACTTTACTGGTTTAGACCAATGGTTGAGACAAAATGGTTTTGGAGATCTGAGAAGTATACTTGGAGATACGTCAGACTATCATTTTTATACGAAGTCAGCGCGTTAATAAATTTAATTGACTTTGGTTAATTTTTTATTTAAAGTTAAAGTATCTATGCAGGATCAAGCACAACCTCAATCTCAACCCAGTTCTGATATTAAAATTAAACATAATACACCTATTAAATTATTGATAATTATTTTAGCATCTGTTATTTTAGGGATAGGGGGGTATGAAATATTAAATACATTAAATATTTTTACATTCGACGTTACAAGTATTTTAGCATCGTTTATAATACTTTTTATAACTGCAATTATGTTGCACATTAACTATACAAGTAAATTTTTCATTGCGTTGGTATTAACAGGAATATTTTTAGTATCTTTTTTCCCATTTATGGAAGGAATGTTTGTAATGATTTTAATATTATTATTGCAGAGAGCTTTTAATAGTAGTTGATTTTTTTGTGAACCATTAAAATTTATATAAATCTATGCGTATAGGCCGATTTTTCATAGATTTTCAAGTTATCAAAAAGCTCATTCTTATTTTAGTCCTTCTTTTTGTTTCAACTTTAATCGCTTCATTTCTTTTTGGCGTTCTCACCACCATGTCCAATAACATCCAGTCATTCGGCCTGAATCAGTTCTCATTTGATTCAATGATTACGATCGCATATATGATTTTGTATTATTTTATTACTCTCTTTTTCCAACCGCATCCCAAAGCGC
>CAYZEE010000050.1:0-6193 GCA_964477485.1 uncultured Gammaproteobacteria bacterium | reverse complement strand
CTTGGCATAGAATCTTAAATCCTTAAGATTCCAATATGTATCACGACTTATTCAGAAGCACTACCATATCAATTATCATTGATATGACTGCCCAAGACAAGTTTAGACAAGAAATCCACCAAATATTGAAGCTGGAAGCGTAAATTTTGATCTATTAAGATCGGTTTCGAGCCGATTGTCTTAAAAATGACCTTTTTGTCGACTCAAGTTCCGTAATTTTGCGGTTTAGTTTGGGTAAAGCCAACACCGGATCGACCTGTTCGACATGATAGGAGATATCTATGTTATGGTTAAAATTGATCAACATACTTAGCCATCCTGTAGACGCTACATAGGGATATCCGGAGACAAATAGTGTTCGGACAAATTTATCCCCCATTAGTAAGAAACTTGCTGACTCTTCAAGTCCGGAGTAGGAAATTAAATCTACTTGGTCTTGTTCTCCAAAATTAAATTGAAATGAATTTTTCTTTTTCTTATTTTTTTCTCTTAATTCCTTAAACATGACTTCCTTTCGAAATATTTCGTACGGTGTCCGGGTTTAACACTTGAGTTTTTGTTTGAAAGGGATTATAGAATCCGTAAAAAAGATCAAGAAGTTGTAAAGAATCTAAAGCTCTTGCTTTCATTCCGAGTTTCTCAAGGCCTCTTGAAATAATGTCCCTTTGAAAATGCATCTGTTCTTTAATTAATCTAAAGTCTTTGTTTTTATCAACGTGCTTATACGGGATAACAATATAGAAGCGCCTTGAAAGTATTTTGTTGCCTAAGATAAGTTTTTGGATAAACTCTTTGTAATCGTCTATCTGGTTCCTATAGAATTTTTCTTTTTCGAATTCCTTACTTTTCCCAACCCGCTCAAGATAGGAGTCAATATCAACTTCCCGTACTCTTATTAAAATTTGCAAAGATGAAGACAAGGAGTTTAAAAAGTTTTGAAAACCGTCTATTAAAACGTCCTGTTCATCTTCTGATTTTAATTCAAAGTTAATGCTGGATGTTTCAATAACCATCCTGTATTCATTGTTAGGAAGAACTAAGATATCATCTTTAACTTCTTTTATTTGAATTTGCCTACGGGACGAAATTTTACTGGTCGATTTCTGAAACAGCAACATAAAGACCCCCTTTCTTATTCGGTTTAAGGCTTAACGAAATTTTAGGGTTTTTCATAAAGTTTTTAATCTTGACGGAATCTTTTATGGTAAACGATTTTGCCTTTGCCCGTTTTTTATGTATTTTTATATTTAAAAGCTTAACTTGTTTTTCATGCTCTTTTTCCAAAGCCATATTCCTTAAATATGTATCGTTTTTGTTGAAAACGTAATATTTAGCCCTTACGTTATACCTTAAAAGAATAATAAGCCAGTTTAAAACCACTTCGTCTTTAATTCGAAGAGAAAGGATAAGGGAAATTAATAAAACTATGAAGACAAGCGGAAACTTATATATTGCAAGGTGGAGTTTGGGAGGAAAAATGGCATAAACTATTGTTGTAAAGATAACGGGCACCATAAGAAGTACAACCTGGGTTATGTTAAGACTGCCGGCGATTTTATCCTCAACTGTTGTAATTTGCGCGGGAATTACGGTTGTTTTCATGCCCTTACCACCCCTCTTGGAGCTTTGATTGTACTTCTTGAGGCGGTTCCTTGGCCGGATACGGAAGCGTCGGTTGAAATGACGTTTATAATCTGTCCCCCTATTTTTCTGAAAGCATTGTTTCCCGAAGTATATAAAACCATCTGCATCATTAGAGACGGAGTTTTAAGAAGTGTTACGAAAAGTCCTATTGCAATTGCAATTGACAAAAGAGAGTTGTTTGAGTTTTCAGGGAGCGTGAGGAATGAAGCTGCAAGCTGTATTACGACTACATGGATGAATACCATAAATACAGTTACGATATATGATTTGACGGCAATTTCCGCAAAGTCCGAGAGTCTTGGGATTATCCAAAGAAGGAATATAAAGGGAGAAAGTACTGCGAAAAGAGAAATCATAATAAGTCTTGAAATGTACATAAGTAGTAGTACTACGGCAATAATAAGAAAAAGAAGCAGGAAAACAAGAGTAATCAAAGGCGCTGTATTGTTTGTCATGTTTTGGAAAGTTATCGCATTAACTATCCAGGCGTGATCAAGTCCTCCTGTTGAATTCAATACGGTTTTTACCAAAGCATTACAGGTAACAATAGCGTAATCAGCCAAAAATAATGAAATGTTTGCTCCTAAGAAAGCCATTCCTATTCTTGGCAGCAACTGCCTTAACTCTATTTCGTCAAAGCCAAAAGTTGAAGCGCTCATAAAATGTAAGCCTAAAAGGGCAACAACTACCACAAAAAGAGAGTCCGTAATTCCCAGCATTACAAGCCAGAACTTTAAAATGACGGAATTGTCCAAAAGCGTTGGAGTTGTTGTTAAGAAAGTCATAATCCCGTCAACGATTGGCTTGGTTGCGCTTTGGACTATATTTTGCATAAATGAGGATACTGCGTCTATTAGGACCTGAGTTAACCCGTCGCTTGGTTTAACCGAGGCAATGGGAGTTAGGCTTATTGCCTGGGTAGTTGTTCCTGAAGTCGTAGAGTTAAAAGCATTGTTAAGAATAGAAACAAGTGCTCCGGCGCCTAAAACTATGACAAAACCTATGAGAGCGTTTCGGATTGTATGCTTAGCTTGTTCCAAAGCGTCCGGTTTTCCGGTAGAAGTAATATATTGGTATCCGCCTTTGACTAAAAAAAAGACCGCCGAAGCGGTCGCGATCAGGGTTATCATCTCTAATGTAGTATTGGTATATTGCGTGATATCAGAAGACGTTGAAGCCGCAAAGACAGGCGCAGCGGTTGTAAGATATGACAGAGTTAAGCCAAGTATTGTCAGTAACTTTCTCATAAGAATACGGACAGGATTAGTGACCCGATCCAAAAGCTGATATTGCCAGTTGTGTTACTACGCTGCTTAAAACAAACGCTCCTAAAACTATCGCAAGACCAATGGCTGAATATTGAATTGTTTTTTTTGATTTGTCCAGGCTTTCGGGATTACCGGAACTGGTTATGTATCCGAATCCGCCCCAGACAAAAAATCCTACAGATACAACTCCTGCTAGGGTAATAAGTACCTGAATGACACTTTGGATAAATGATTGGATTTGTGTTACGCCACCGGTCGTTTGAGCGAATACCGGAGTAACAACCATTAGGGAAGTTAAAATAACTGATTCAAAAATTATTAATTTCTTCATACTTACACCTCCCATCAAAACAAAACTGCCCTTTAGGGGACAGTCGTCTACAATTACAAATTAATTACCAACAATATACGAAAATAACTAGAATATGTCAAGGGGAGAAATTATATGGTTTGTTTATTAGAATAGGGAGATTTATTTGATAAATACAGTTTTATAAGGAACAACAACTCATCTTGGAGCTTTTCCTTTGCCCAAGCTTTTTGTTTATTATCTAAAAGCTCTCCAAGCCCTGCCAGTAGTTGTGTCGGCTTCACTTGTTTGACAAGCGGTTGAGCCTTTTTCAAAGCTTGTACTAAAGAGAGATTGGTTTTCTCTTTTAAAAATTCTTCATTAATCTCCCAATTATTTTTTAAGAAAAACCACAGACCATACATATCCCGGGTTGCAAATTTTTTCCTGGTTAGGAGTGCCGCCAGTTTGCCGGCTGCCATGTCTTCTTCTTTCATCACAAGCATCGAGATACCTAAAAAGTTTTTAATCTCGTAGGCTGACCTTGTTATTCTTTTTGAAATCTCTACTTTTAACCCCCTTTCCCCCTTTTTGTAACTGAGAAGAAAGAAAAGAGTATGCTTTTTATCCGAAGCCTCTATAACCGCGCCAAATTGAGGCAGGATTTCCCTCAGTCTTTGAAACACTTCCTCTTTTTTTTCATGATCCAAAAGATCAAAATCTAGGTCAACTGAGAAACGAGGCAGTTTGTAAAATAGCATGGCAGCGGTACCACCTTTAAAACCAAGAGTAGATCTTAAAAGAACATCGGAATAAACCGCTCGCAAAATAGTGACAAAAACGTCTCTATGTAAATCTTTACTCAATACCATAATCCTTTTTATAGTCTTTATAATACTCCTCTACCCTTTTTTCAAACACCCTGCTTTTATATATTTTTTTAAGACTCTTCACCTTTTGCCAATCAATCGCTCCTAAATTATCAAAATGATAATTTTTATAAATATAAACAGCATCTAAAAAGGCACGTTCAAGACTGGCAATAAAATAACCGTCTTTTTGCTCAATGCCCTCTACGTTTGTCAGGACTTCCCCTTTTATTTGACGATATTGAATAGAAGTATTATTGACCGTTATCGTTCTTGTCAAATAGGATACGGCAAATATCGTTTCATAATATTGAAAAACAACGTTTCCTTTCGCAAGGACTGTTTCAAGGCTAACATATGAGGGTTTATATAATTTATTGGCAAGCTCAAGAGGATTGTAATCCGCTTTGGCATAGATACCTTGGTGGGGTCTTTTCAACTTTCCTACTTTGGTAAAATAGTACAAACGATCCCTAAGACTTTCATATGCTATATCGGGAAAAAGTTGTGAGATCTCATCTAGGGTAAAAACCGTTTCCGGTCTTCCATATAGTTTTAATATAACATCACCAGTATTCATAAAATATAATAATTGCTATTAGAAGCCGTAACTATTACGTCATTTAGTAGATTTTATACCATACCTTATACATAAGTCAAGTACTGCTTTTTAATAACTTTTCGAAAATTTCCGCCTGCTTGACTGCATCATCTAAAGCGTTATGCGTATGTTTGGTGGAAGAAATGAATTTAGCTGTTACTCTTTTTTTCGTAGTTTCTCCCCAAGGAACGCTTAGCTTCCCCATAAAATATGCCTTGATATCAATTCCTGAAATTCCAAAAGGATCCCTACCTAAAAATTTAATAAAGTAATAATGGGTAAACATCCAGTCAAAGAACGATTCAACTATTGATGAATATAATGTAGACGCGGTTGTCTCCTTTATGAAAACATTACTTGCGGATTTGGGAGAAACATACAAAAGGTCAAACCTAAACCAATTAAAAGTGCTGTTAGGTTCAATCTTCCCCACTGGACTGGCTTGGAGTTGTGAAAGTGCTTTAAACACGACGGTTAGCCCGTTATATCAAGCTATTTGTACATTTAAAGAAAGCGCCATCCAGTCTTGTGCCCAGAGAGAGACTCGAACTCTCAAGCCCTTACGAGCACTGGCTCCTAAAGCCAGCGCGTCTACCAGTTCCGCCATCTGGGCAGCAACTTATTATACAAACTTTATAGCGTAATTGGAAGACTTGTCTGAGTACTTAAAATTTAGTATAAAAATCATACTTTTCTTTTAAAGAATTTACAGAATTTGACAAATTTATTTGAAAGTGTTTAATTAGTATTAATGGTCGAATGGTTACTTGCTATTCCTTGGTTTATCTTTAGTTTTCTTATCATTGGTGTAGTTTTTGATAATTATTTTAGAGGAAGCGGAGAGTTATATCTTTTGGAAGTAACTTACGCATTCTTCTTAGTTCTCATCATAACATTTGTTGGTGTGAAACTATCTGTTAAAATTCTCAAGAAATTTAAATTATTAAAGTAATTTTATTTTTTAAACTGCATCAACCGGTATTAGTTATGCACTTGATGTCCCTCACCATCCGTATTTCTAACCATTACAAACCTTATAGAGTTATTGGAAGACTTGTCTCAGGGTTTGCAAGTTTAAATTCTTCAATTCTATTCATATAAAAAGCAACATGATATGCCCATGCAGGAGACGCAGCATACATCCTTCCTATTTCGTAGACATTAGTGGTTCCCCATTTGTTCATATAGTCTTCGCGGAGACTTTTTGAAATGGTTTCTATTCCCTCTTTCCATGAAGAGAAGCGGGTAACATTGTTTCCATAGACTCCCCAGCCCCATGCATTATACGAGCCGGCAGGTATATTTTGTCCAAAAGTTGACTCAACCCCTGATATTGCGGCAACCATTTTCCAGTCTAAATTATAGGCATCAGCGTCCTCTATAAAATTTTGCGCAAAAGGAGCAAGAGGAGATTCTTGTTTTGAAAGAAAATCCTTTAAAATTTTAACTCTAGGGTCAAATGAAGGATCTGTAACTTCTTTCGTAAGAACAGCAGATGAAACTGAAGAATTCTCCATAGCCC
>CAYZEE010000049.1:0-6699 GCA_964477485.1 uncultured Gammaproteobacteria bacterium | reverse complement strand
TCACCTATTAGTTTTATTGAGACAAAGATTCCAAAAAGTATGTGACCCGTACAATTTGCTTTACAATTTTAATCCAAGTGGTATAATTTCCTCATGCCTAACAAAAGAGAGATTTTAGAAGGAATTACAGGACTTAACACACACTGCTGGGCGATGGGTGCTAACTCACATGACGGAGAAGTGTGGTCAGGAAAAGAGCATGGGGCGTCTTTTGAAATGACAATCCCTGAAGGGACTGTTTTTGAGCGACAAAAAGACATATCTAGCTTTTGTCTGGTTTTAAGAGGTCACCACGACGCTAAAGGGAAATTGAGACGAGATTTTATAGATGTTCTTGGAGAACCATCTGAACAACTACCCATGAGGAGGTTTAGTAATCCTGAAATTCTGCTTTGGAGATCTCCGTAGATCAATCCTTAAAATAGTCAAATTCTTGAACTTAAACGGGTTTTGAGATAGAATTAATCTTATGTTTAAACCCGTAAGTCCAAAGGTTGAGTTTCCAAAAATAGAGGAAGAAATTTTAGAATATTGGAAGAAAAATAAAATTTTTGAAAAATCAATTGAGCTAAGACCAAAAGATAAAAAATGGACTTTTCTTGACGGACCTCCTTTTATAACCGGGCTCCCTCATTACGGAAGTTTATTATCAAGTATCCCAAAAGATGTTTTCCCCAGATTCTGGACAATGAAAGGATATAGAGTGCGAAGAGTTTGGGGATGGGATTGTCATGGACTTCCTGCAGAAAATAAGGTTGAGGAAAAATTAGGAATAAAAAGAAAAAAAGATATCGAAGAAAAGGTCGGGGTTAAAAAATTTATTGATGAGTGCAAGCTTTACGTAAGAGATGTTTCGCATGAATGGGAGTGGTACGTAGATCACATTGGACGCTGGGTTGATTTTAAAAATGCCTATAAAACCATGGACTTGTCTTATATGGAGAGTGTCATGTGGGTTTTTAAAAATATGTACGACAAAGGATATATCTATAAAGGACTTCGTGTTTCTTTGTTTTGCCCGCATTGTTCAACGCCAATTTCTAATTTTGAAGTAGCAATGGATGCGGAGAATTATAAGCAGCTAAAAGAAACAGCAAGTACATACAAATACGCGTTGGAAGATGAAAAAGATACATTTCTTCTTGCCTGGTCAACTACTCCCTGGAACAAAATCGTAACTCCTGCTCTGGCAGTAAATCCAAGCTTAACTTATGTAAAAGTTTTGCAAGAGGGAGAAAAATATATTCTCGCAAAGGGAACACTTAAGATGCTGGATGACAAACCTTATAAAATTCTTGAAGAATTTAAAGGCAAGGAGCTGATCGGAAAAAAATTTATACCTCATTATGATTTTTATAAAGTAGACAGCGGAAAAAGAGCGTTTATTGTAGTAGGCGGGGGTTTTGTAACAGCTGATGAGGGAACCGGAATTGTAACCTTGGCAGTTTATGGAGAAGAGGATCTGAACGTAATACAGAAGGAAAATATTCAGCTTGTCATGCATGTTGATGATGAGGGAATAATCAAAAGCAGTGTCCCCAAGTTTGCAGGAATGTACTATCTTAAGGCAAACAAAGCGGTAAATCAGGATTTAAGAGAAAGGGGGCTTTTATACAGAGAAGATGAATATATCCATTCAGTGGCACATTGTTGGAGATGTGGGACGCAATTATTTTATTCTCCTCAAGATGCCTGGTATGTAAATATCCAAATTCTTAAAGAAGAACTCAAGAAAACAAACGAGAAGGTAAATTGGTATCCGAAACATTTCAAAAAAGGCAGATTTCTTAAAAGCCTTGAAAATGCTCCTGATTGGAATATTTCAAGGAGCCGTTATTTTGGTTCCCCTGTTCCTGTTTGGGAATGTGAATGCGGAGAAAAAATAGTTCCGGGTTCCATAAAAGAACTTGAAGAGCTGAGTGGAAAAAAGATTGCAGATCTTCATAAGCCGGAGATTGATTCAGTCACAATAAAGTGCAAAAAATGCGGAAGAGATGCCCATAGGACTCCTGAAGTCTTGGATAGCTGGATTGAGGCAGGAAGCGCTTCTTTTGCAGAAAGACATTATCCATTTGAAAAAACCGAAACGCTATCGGATTTTTTCCCTCCTGATTTTATTGCTGAATATACAGGACAGATAAGAGCATGGTTTTACGTGGTGCATGTCATAGGAGGAGCTCTGTTTGATTCTCCTGCATTTAAAAATGTTTTAGTTGAAGGTGTTATTTTGGGGACCGACGGAAGAAAGATGAGTAAGAATTATGGAAATTATCCGGATCCTCGCAAAATGCTTCAAAAATACGGGGGAGACGGATTGCGTTTATATCTTCTCGGTAGTCCCGTAATGAAAGGAGAGGATATTTTAATATCCGAGGAACAATACCGGAATCAGGTAAAGGGGACGATACTTATTTTATGGAATGTCTATAATTTCTTTATAAATTATGCCAATTTGGATAAGTGGAGCCCAAGTTCCGATAAAAAAGCAAGTAAAAATATTCTGGACAAATGGATAATTTCGCTTTTAAATAAATTGATAAAGGATGTTACGAATAATTTAGATAATTACGATACTATTTCATGTGTAGCAAATATCCAAAAATTTGTAAATGATTTATCAACATGGTATATCAGAAGAAGCAGGGATAGAGTCGGCTCTGAGTTTTATGAAACTTGTTTTGAGGTTTTAAAAACTTTAACTAAGTTGATGGCGCCAATCACTCCCTTTATAGCCGAAGAAATTTATAGAAATTTAACTGATGAACAATCTGTGCATTTATCTTTTTGGCCGGAGGTTGAGGAAAAACTTATTGACGATAAGCTTGAGAGCGAAATGGAGGGAATTCGAAAAATCGTTGAGATTGGACATGCAAAAAGGAAGGAACTTGGAATTAAAGTAAGACAACCGCTCAATAAATTTCAAATTTCAAATTTCAAATTTCAAATTTCAAATGGATTGATAGAGCTAATAAAGGATGAATTGAACGTTAAAGGAGTAGAAATAAAAAGAGGAAAAGGCGGATTGGCTGTTGATTTTGACACTAAAATCACAGAAGAACTTAAGGAGGAAGGAATTGCGCGGGAAATTGTGAGAATGGTTCAAGATGGGAGAAAAAAACTTGGTACAAAATTAGACGAGCGAGTGGATGTTGTTTTGGAAAAATGGCCTGTTGGGTTTGAGGAATACATTAAAAACAAAGCTCTTGTTAGAAATATCAAGAAAGGTGACAGATTTTCAGTTATTAGAGAATGAATAAGACGATTTTCCTGCGAACAGACTTTGGACTTCTAGCTCCTTGTCTAATACTTCTGGTTTTAGGACTTTCTACTCTTTTTTCTATAAGTATTGATTTATTTAAACTACAACTATTCTTTTCTATCATTGCTATTATTGTATTTTTTATATTCTCTCAGACAAATTACCAAAGTATTCAAAATTATAGTAAGTCAATTTATATTGCATCTATTGTACTTCTTATTCTGGTTTTAACACTTGGGATACAGAGCAGAGGTTCCGTAAGGTGGCTTGAGTTATTTGGATTTAGGGTGCAATTTTCAGAGCTCATTAAACCTTTTCTGGCTTTTTCTCTTGCGGCTTTCTTAAGCGGTCATGACAACAAGTCTTTTAGAACATTTTTTCTGACACTCCTTTTTTTATTGCCTGTGGCTTTTTTGATTTTTGCTCAGCCGGATTTGGGCAATGCAGTGATTTATGTTATCGTAACAATTCTTGCGCTTATTGTTTTTGGACTACCCCTTAGATACTTTTTTTTAAGTTTTTTGGTTTTTCTTGCCAGCTTTCCGGTTTTTTGGAAATTTATGCACGCTTACCAAAGACAGCGTATTCTGACCTTTTTCCATCTGAATATTGATCCACTCGGCTCTTCTTACAATGCAATACAGGCGATTATTGCAGTTGGTTCCGGAATGTTCTTTGGAAAAGGACTAGGTCTTGGAACTCAATCGATATTGCGTTTTTTGCCAGAGAGACATACCGACTTTATTTTTGCAACTATTTCTGAAGAGTTGGGATTTGTTGGAGCAGTTATTATTCTTTTTGCATTTGTTTTTTTGCTATATAGAATTTTTTTGATATACAGAGATTCAGTCGATTCGTTCCCAAAACTTTTTGCAATTGTTTCATTTTTTTTAATCCTTACTTCATTTTCCATAAATGTTGCGATGAATATAGGTATATTGCCAATTGTCGGAGTACCGTTGCCATTTGTTTCATATGGCGGAAGCTCACTCGTCTCAAACTTTATCTTGCTTGGGCTTCTTTCATCTCTTGGCAGACAAGACAAAAAAGAGGCTCTGGAAATTAAATAATAACTCTGATATAATTTATCCTTATGCAGTATGCTGTTGTAAAAGTTGGTGGAAAGCAGTACAGAGTTAAAAAAGGCGACGTTATAGAAGTTGACAGACTTGATGTTGAGAAGGATAAGGTTATGTCAATCGATAATGTTTTTCTTTTGGTGGATAATGAAAAGGTCAGGATTGGAAGACCGGAAATCCCAGGCGTAAAAGTTAAGGCAAAAGTTTTGGAGCATAAGAAAGGAGATAAAATAAGAGTCGGTAAATTTAAAGCAAAAGTCCGCTACAGACGTGCCGTAGGCTTTAGGCCGCTTTTTACAAAGCTTGAGATACAAACAATTGAGATATCTCCTTCGTCTAAATGATACATTTTGACCCTCTTGACCATCGTGAAAACTGTTGTTATAATGCCTATGATTTTCACATAAATTTTGAAAGTATTTGAAGTTAGGATTTAGAGATTTATTTATATGGCACATACAAAGTCACAAGGAGCAGTTAAAGGAAACAGAGATTCGATTGCCAAGCGTTTGGGCATAAAAGTTTATGGTGGCCAAAAAGTAGACGCTGGAAGTATTATTGTTAGACAGAGAGGAACGAAGTTCTTAAAAGGCCGTGGTGTCTTGATGGGAAGAGATTTTACCCTAATGGCGCTTCATAGCGGAGTGGTATCGTTTAAAACCTCAAAGGGAAAAAGAATAGTTGAGGTAATATAAAAAAATAACATGGAGGAGCAACAAGAGAAAATTTTTGAACTAGAAACAAATATACTTTCGACAAATCCTCTTCAACCTCGAGGCGCAATTTCTTCGGAGTCGTTAAATGAACTAATAGAGTCTATAAGAGAGCAGGGCATATTGGAGCCCCTGGTCGTTGCAAGAACGCCTGCAGGTTATCAAATAATTGCAGGTGAAAGACGCTGGAGGGCCGCAAAGATTTTGGGACTTCCCAAGGTTCCAGTGGTTGTGCGAGATACTTCGCCTCAAGCTATGCTTGAAATGTCAATTGTTGAGAATGTTCAAAGAGAAGATCTAAACCCAATAGAAAGAGCTCTTGCCTACAAAAGACTCATTGATGAGTTTAGTCTTGGAACAAATGAAGTCGCCAAAAGAGTTGGAAAGAGCGCTCCGGCTGTTTCAAATACAATAAGACTTTTAACGCTGCCCGATGCGATAAAAGATGCTTTAATTGCTGGAGTTATAACCGAGGGGCATGTTCGTCCTCTTGTCTCCTTGGGAGAGCAGAAGCTGATGCTTGATTTATTTAAAAAAATACTTCGCGAGAATAGTACTGTTAGGCAGACAGAGGATATGGCGCGACAAGCAAAAGCTGAAATCGAGAAAAAAGAGCCTCACAAAAAACGAGACAAACTTTGGATTCCGGAGCAAGACGAGATGGCAAGAAAGCTTGAGGAAAGTTTAGATGTTGATAATGTATCAATATTTCAATCAGGAAAACTTGCCAGGATAACTATTGCTTTTAGAGGCGAAACCGACAAAACTACACCCAAGCTTAAAGAAATTTTCGATATTCTCACAAAAGATAAAGCCTAGGGACTTTTTACAAATCCTGCATGGTCTAGTGGCCAATAAACAAAAAAACTTTGCCCAATAACAGATTTTCTCGGAACAAAACCCCATTCGCGTGAATCCGAGCTGAAAGGTCTGTTGTCTCCTAGAACAAAATACATATCTTTTGGAATAGTAATCTCTCTGCCTTCTCTAAGAAACGAACCTCCATATGTAACAACATCCGGTTTTAAATACTTGCTTTCGTCAAGTTTAGCGCCATTTAGATAAACGCTACCGCCTTTTAGGAAGATTTTGTCTCCCGGTATACCTATAACTCTTTTTATATAGTCTTTCTCGGGATCCGGAGGAGCTTTAAAGACAATTACTTCTCCCCGTTTTGGGTTTTCAAAATCAAGCGAAATTATGTTGGTCAAAATGTATTCCTTATTAAGAAAATTTGGATACATAGAATCGCCGTCTACTTGGAAAGGCCGAAACAGGAACATATATATAACAAGAAAAACTGCAGCCGCAATAAGAAGAGTTTGTGCAGTGTCGATAAGGAATGAGTATATTTTGCGTAGAATTGACATGATCTTATTTAATTTTCCAGGATTCAAGGCTTTTTGTCAACCAGAATAATTTGTGGTAAGATATTTTCGCGGGCGTATAGCTCAGCTGGTAGAGCGTTGCATTCACATTGCAAAGGTCTCAGGTTCGAATCCTGATGCGCCCACCAGAATTAAACTTTCAGAAATTTTGCCAACCGAATTGGCCGCGCGAAGCGCGGCAGAGAACGGAAACACTGGCTCGCCACGCACGGCGCGGCTCGCCAAGCGCAGGTTCGAGCCAAAGATTTCTTTGGCAGCAA
>CAYZEE010000048.1:0-6751 GCA_964477485.1 uncultured Gammaproteobacteria bacterium | reverse complement strand
GTGTAAACTCATCGGCAAGAAGACTGTAAACCACATTTGTATATTCCACTTTCCACCGCAAGCGCTGAACCGCATAGGAGATTATGTGATGCTCTGATATATTTTTTCCTATTTTCTCGCAGTCCGCAAACATATTTTCATCTTTATCATTGATCGAATAGCCCGGCACCAGTACAAAATATATTACGGCAATCCCCGGCTCCCCTTTTCCGGAGGATGAGATGGTATAAAGCTGTTCGATATAATAGTCCGAAATGCCGGACTTCAAATTTGCCGGAATCAGCCTCTTGGCGGATTTGTCAAGAGATTTGCCCCGCGCAATATTGCCGGCAGGCAGCATTTTTCCCCTGATGAAAACTTTCAGCTTATCATCCAAAACGCTGAAGATGACCAGTTTTATAGATAGTCGCGGCGCCATATTTTCAGGTAAAGTATAACATAACCATCATTTCCCGCGCTGGAAACTTCATTTGAATTGATTTATAATCTGGTGAAACTGCGGGCCCGTAGTATACCGGTAGAACGACTCCATGGCATGGAGTAGAAAGGGGTTCGATTCCCCTCGGGTCCACTGCATAAAGATTTCCAATACCCCTCGGCTATGCTTAAAATAAAGGAGTTAGAAGTATCATCCGAAGAAATTCTATCCTTCCAGAAACATGAGTGGGAAAAATCAGACTTCATTGATTACGGCATAACGATTGATTGGGTAAAGGATAAAAAGATACTTTTGGCAGTGGAAGATGATGAAACCGCAGGAGTCTTAGAGTTAACAATGCAGGCTGGAGTAATGCGTATAGAAAGCCTTATCGTTAAACACGAAAAACAAAGAAGCGGTATAGGAACGGCTCTTATGTCAAAAGCCGAGAAAATTGCAAAAGCCCGCAAAATACACAAAATTTTTCTTCACACTTCAAGGTCGAACAGGACTTCGAAATTCTACAAATCGCTTGGATTTTCCATAACCGGAGAATTGAGAGATCACCACGCCCACCAGGATTACCGAATCTTCACTAAATTTCTCTAAATCACTTCAATACTTTTTGGTAAGTAATCTTTTCGACAATCCAGCCTTCTTTCTCCCTTCTTGTCTCTTTATAATCATTTTTTTCGTAAAACTTTTGCGCTGGAATCTGTTTAATGGAAGTATCAAGTTGGATTATTCTATAGCCTTGCTCCTTGGCCTTTTTCTCCAAAGCATCAAGGATTGCCTGACCATAACCCTGTCTTTGGTAAACCGGATCCACCCGCATCCTCCTAAGTTCAACTATATCCTCGTTAAATTTCCTTAACGCCCCCATGGCAATAATTTTCCCGTCAATTAACCCTACCAAAAATTCCCCCTTGTTGTTAATATATATTCCCTCGATATCCTCAAAATCTTCCTCCCACTTACCGGTATACATATAGGCATCAATACTTTTTAAAGCCCGGACATGAAGGTCAAAAACGTCTTTTTTATCAGAGGATTTATACCTTCTTATCGCCATTTTCATCGCAAAATCAGTATATACCCACCTAACTCAGGTTTGCAACTTTCAGGCGGGAATTAAATGTCATTCTCAGTTGCAAATTTCGCAAAAATCTCTTTTTCCAGTAAGCCCATAATTTCTTCAGATCTTTCTCTGTTTTTATCCTGGTAAACGCCATATACCAGGAAAGGAAAGAGGCTTGTCTTGTTACGGACATTCCCCGGTGGTTTCCCAGTTTTTGTTTGAGATTGCTATATTGACTATCGTAACTCTTTATGATTATATTTATATATATGGATGCTGAGGGAAATTTTCAAGGACAACAGGATTCCGAAAGAGAAAGATTAGTAACTGAAACTAAAGTATCCGTAATCGATACTCAGAAATTAGAAAGGGAAATGGCAGCGCAAGGATATACAACCTTAGATGCTGGTACAAGAGTTTCACTTCGTGTAGCAGTAGAACCAAACCCAAAAAATCAGCCAGGATGGAAGTACTTGTTTGACGTTGGTGGTAACGCTACACAGGCTCCTGTAGAATGCGCTGTAATAGGTGGTGGCGTAAACACTATTAATCCTGACCATTCAAAAGCTGGTAATGCCGAATTAGAATTAACATCAGCAAGGAGAAGGCGTCTTGAAGGAATTCGAAATAATATTTCAGCAGAGCTTGATAAATTGATGCCACCAGAAGATGATGAAATAGATTTCTTAGAAGGAACTATATCAGAAAATCCACCAAACCAGGCTAGGATTGATGAACTTTTACGTGCAGATAGAAAAGCTTCATCTCTAATAGAAAGGGAACAAAGAGGTCTATCTGTCAAATTTTTGGAACAAAATCCAGCTTTAGCAGCTGTTGTTAATAGCTCTGAGGCAGGAAAACTCCCTATGGCACATGTTGATTTATTGGTTGGGACAACTACCATTCCTGATTTAATGAAGATGACTCCTCCCGCAGTTTCGCCACCACCAATTGTTCCTCGCTAATACTATCTTTTTAATGATTTGATATTTCAATTACACTTCTCACTCTCTGTTCGTCCATTTGATTAGATAATTTAATCTGGATAGCTGGAATTAATTATAAGTGTTGGCAAACTAAAAGATGACTTTATTTAGTCAAAAGGAGCGGAAAGTTTAAACAGAATTTTTGTTACCTCCAAGGCTAACTCAACCGGCAGAATACAAGATATTACTGCATGCTTTCTTCCGCAGACCAAAGAGATACTGCAGGATAGCAATTCAAAGTTTGATAAATTTGGTGTTCAAAAATCTGAATGTTCTACAAGCGATAAGATTGGAAAAGAGTGTTATTGGTGTATAAAGTAGCGGAGTTTGGTTTTGCCACCCCTTTAGGCTAAAACAAGACGATTAAAGCATCAGGTCAATCTAAATCAAGCCTTCCTACGCCACTACAAAGGCTCGTTTTCTGTCAAACAGCCTTTGAAAACGGCCTAAACCCTCATTTTCCCTTATAAGTTAAAAATTGAAGAAATATAAACAGGGTGCACAAAGGATTACAGAAGGTCAAACGAAAACGGATTATAAAACCACAGCTTCATTTTACTACTAAATTAGTCATTGAAAATCCGAACCCCTTACTATATGATATTTACATATATGTGTAAAACCTGTGGTTGTTCTTTTAGGTCAAGAGATTTTGGCAATATTGAACGCTTTATAGAACCTTGTATCCTTTTAATGCTAGCCAGAGGTTCTTCTCACGGGTACAAACTTATCGAGGATATAGAAACACACTGCGGGGAGAAGGTGGATATCGGGGATTTGTACCGGACGCTAAGAAGAATGGAGCAGGATGAATGGGTAACATCGGCGTGGGATAAAAACGAATCGGGACCGGATAGAAGAATTTACACTTTAACCAAAAACGGGAAAGAATTTCTGGATATCGCGGCTGCTTCTCTTGGAAGAACCGACAAACTTATTCACCGCTTGTTGGACGGTTACAATAAAACATTTCAGAAATCTAAAAAAACACCATGAAACTGACAATTATTCTTTCAGCTAACCATGCGGAAGCCAACTGGAATGCGCTACGTCTTGCCAATCTCGCTCTTTAAAAAGGCGATGAAATTCAGACTACAGGATAGTACAAAATCCTGTCCAATGGGCGGGCTTGAAGATTTTTATTTTCTGGTTGCGACAAGCGATAAAGTTATTAACCTTTTAAGAAAGGAGATAGCTTATGGATTTTGATTATACGGTCACTACAGAAAAATCATTTGGAGATGCTGTTACCACTGTAGAACAAGAAACCAAAAAAGCAGGATTTCGGGTGCTCTATACTCATGACGTTACAGCAACATTGACTGAAAAAGGTTTTAAGATCGAACCTTTTAAGATTATTGAGATTTGCAATGCCAGAAATGCGTATAACGCTTTGCGGGCCGATATAAAAATAGGTTTATGTCTTCCCTGCAAGATAAATGTGTACCGGAAAGACGGAAAAACATACATTTCGGGCATGAGACCGGTAGTCTTGCCTCAATTTTTCCCCAAAGCCAATCTTGGTAATTTGCCTAAAGAAGTTGATGAAATTATTCGAGGAATTATTGATAAGAGCAAAATATGAAGCTGTTAATGTTTCACACAAAAAGTTTTTGGTATAAGCCGTATAATCCAGACTCTCCCGAAACAGATAAAACGAGCTTTGAAAATGCTCTGGTTATATTTATCCAGGCGGAAGAAGCAGATAAAGAAAAAAGTGGTGTAGTTGATAAAGCTGTCGGGAACATCAAGTGGTTAGCCAATAAAAATAAAACTACTGCGGTAGTTTTGCATTCTTTTGCTCACCTTTCAGAAAGCAAATCCGATCCGGAAACCGCAAGTGGAATAATCAAGAAAATAGGTGAAATACTAGTAAAAAATTTGTCTGTTCATATCGTGCCTTTTGGCCAGTTTTACGAGTTTTCGATTCATGTACTTGGTCCGTCACTGGCAAAAGTATTTAAGGATTTATAGGTTTATAACCGTATAAACTTGCCTCCTTCGGGCTGACGCCCGATGGTTTCAAGTAATGTTTTATGAAAAAACTATTAATATTATTATCACTTCTGACCTTTTTGATGTTTTTACCATCTTCTGTTTCTGCCCAGGGAATGATGGGTTTTCCGAATTCATCTCCCGATAATGCCGCCATACAAGGTCAGCAACAAGAGGAACAGGAAGGCAAGAATTTTTTAGATGAATTAAAAAATAAAACAATTACTTGTTCACAATTAAAAGACGCGAATTTTGAAAAAATTGGCGAGTACTATATGGGTCAATCCATTGGCGATACAGGAAGACACATTGCTATGAATGAAATGATGAAGGCAATGATGGGTAGTAGCGGTGAAGAACAGGCTCATATTGTAATGGGTAAAAGACTGAGCGGTTGCGATGCTTCCGCTTCTTATTCTCAAAACGGCTGGGGTTTTATGCCGATGATGTTTATGATGGGAGGAGGTGGTAATCCTATGACGGGCTATGGTGGCTGGGGCAATATGATGGGCTGGGGCGGTTTTGGTTTGGGGTGGCTGTTTATGATCTTATTCTGGGTTCTTATTGTTTTAGGAATTGTGGCTTTACTAAGATGGGTTATAACTCGTGGAAAAACCAACTTTACCAAAACACCCCTAAATATTCTGCAGGAGCGCTACGCAAAAGGCGAAATAGACAAAAAAGAATTTGAAGAAAAGAAAAAAGACCTAAAATTATAAAGCTGTAGCCTCCTGTTGCTGCCTCAAAGTGGTTTTTGCGAGATGAATGTATTTATTGTCGTTTCCATCTTTTTCCCAACTTTTTCTAAAAACTGAGGCTAAATAACCAAAATCCGGGACACTAAAGCCCGTATTACTGAAGAAATTACGCTCAGGACGCTAAAATGGGAAACTCAGGAGAGAACGGAGAGCTTGAAGATCACCAAGCACCTCTGGATCACCTTAAATTGAGCAAATTTATATAATTGTTCTAATTATTTACCTGAAGTTTGATTCTCCGGCATTTGACCGATAGGCTGAAGCAGGCTCACTCTGTTTCCTTCCGTATCAATCATAGACACATACCACCCGACTCCCGGTATCTTTTCCGGCTTGCCGTGGATTTTTCCGCCTGTCGTCTTTACTTTTTCCATACTCTTTTTGATATCATCGACAGAAATAGAGAATCGGAAAAGGAATCAAGTATTCGCTTCGTCAAGACTTTTTATAAAATCATTTACCGTAGGATAGGATTCTTCAAAGATACAATAAAGGCTTTCTGCATCTTTTTGTTCTCCTATAAGTATGCATTTTCTACCCAAACCGTAGGCTATTCCTGCTTCTATATGAGCTGATTTCCCTGCGGGAAGAAGCATAATAATATTTTCTGAGTTTCTTTCCGCTTCCAAATCATATTCAAAAACTTTCCTGACATACGCATCACGTCTCCAATCTCTTTTCTCAAAGTTTTCCATATCCTCATCCGGATCATTTCCTACCCTACAGGAAACGAGTGGAGATTCGAAAAAACAGTAAACGGTTTTTCCCTTTTCCCTAAGCCTTCTAGTCAAATCAAGCACCTCTTCCTTATTGCGCCATCTGGAGCAGATAAAATACTGATACTTCATTTTGGAATTTTTGTATTGATATAAGAATAAGATTACTTCTTCCGTTCGGCTCTATTGTTATGTTTTACCCTGGCTCTAACAAGTTTTTTGATGAGAGACACAGGTAGTTCCTGATCAAGTGGAAAATGGATCGACGATTTAGTAGTCTGATAATTCTTTAATTCACTATTGTATTCCTGGATAATCGGTGGAAGAACAAACAGACTTAAGTGTTTTTTAAAACATGCGAAATAGACAAGTCTCCCTTTATAACTATAGTAAGGCATCCCGTAGCTTATTTTCTCCACTGCTTCGGGCGCTTCCGCCTTTATAATTTTGCGAAGCTCTAAAAGCTTCCCCCGCATTTCCTTTGGGGCATCCGCTATATATTCACCCACATCCTTTGCGCGCTTCATGGCTAAATTATATCAGATGCTTAGAACACTTCCCTATCCTCTTTTTAGCTTCGACTATGTTATTTTCTCAGGTTTGAAAATAGAGTTTTGAGATAGCTTCTAAAGAATCAAAAACCAAAATTTCAGAAGTGGAGAGAAGAAATAATCCAACCAGGCAGACATTAAAATAACTATCGTTTAATCCCGGAGAACAAAATTCTGGATAAGAGTGCTGTACATCAGGGCGTTTTCCGCCAATTTTTCTTTTGGCTGTGATTTCAATTTCTCAACTCT